>NZ_NPDD01000089.1 GCF_002272245.1 Bacillus sp. 7884-1
TTGATTTTAGAACTATGTTGATTTGTGCGGAAGGCGCGAGACTCCTGCAGGAGGCTTCCCGAACCGCCTGGAGCACAAATCAACAGCCTAATTTAACACAGCCTTTTTATTTCTTCTTTTTTTTAAATACAAATATTCTTGAATGAAAAAACCACCATTAAAAGGTGGTTTTGCTGCCTTAATTGGGGGATTAAGGCAATGATTCAACAAGGGATATTCTATTCAATGGAAAGAAGGGGAGGGATTCCTTTTCCATAGGATTAACCAATTACTGATTAGCTGTCATTTTTACTGGTTCTTTACTTACTCCAAAGTGCTGTTTAATAATAAGGGAAGGGCCGCCAAGGTTTAATAAATAGCGAGCTTCAATTACCTGTTTCATGAAAGCACCAAATAATCCAGATAATCTAAAGTTTCCAACTTTTCCTACTGCACCAAAGGTTCCGATTGATGCAACAGATCCCTTGTGATGATATTCAAAAGCTGTCAAGTTACCTCCTCTTAACGTTGCAACAATATTTTTCGCACATACATCAGCTTCTTGGAGGGCAACCTGTGCTGTTGGAGGGAGAGCATTTTTTTCATCCTTCATGAATAAAGAACAGTCACCAATACTAAAGATGTTTTTTCTATCATTAACTCGAAGGAATGAATCTACTGGGAGTTTGCCTTTTTCAATAGGTAAGCCGCAGTTTTGTACAATGGGGTTGCCCTTAACCCCACAAGACCAAATTAATGTACGAGTTGGAATCTCGATATTATTTTCAAGTACAACCTTCTCAGGTGTACATTCTAAGATTTTGGTTGATATATACATTTTAATATTAAACTTTTCTAGCACCTCAGTTGTATATTGGATGGATTCCTTAGGGAAAAACGGAATAACAGATGCCGCAGCCTCTACTGCAACAATTTTTACATCCTCAAAAGGAACATCATATTTTTTACAAAGTTTAGGAAGTCCTTCTGCTAATTCACCTAACATTTCTATTCCTGTAAATCCGCCGCCAGCTACAACAAAGGTGAGGCGAGATGGATCTTTGTCTTCTTTATAAAGAGATAATTGTCTAATGATTTGATTATAAATGGCTTTTGTACTTCTAAAGCTGCGGATGGCAAAAGTATGTTCCTTAATACCAGGAATTCCGAATGTTTCAATATCAAAACCTAAAGCAATTAATAGGTAATCATATTCTACAATATCGCCACCCTCAAGGTGTACCTCTTGTTTTGTTATATCTACTGCTGTAACATTGCCCTTTTTAAAATTTGTTTTTTCAGGATTAATCAATTCTGGAATCTCCATTGCAATTTGACGATCAGCAGCAGTACCTGCTCCAGTTTTATGGAGTTGAGTTGTGATGTAGTGGTATCCATGTTTATTGATTAAAGTAACGTCTGCTTCCCCAGACTTTAATAACTTTTCTAGCTTTTTACTAGTGATGATTCCTCCGTAACCTGCTCCTAGTATCACTATTTTTGGTTTGCTCATTTTTAATGCATCTCCCTATCAATAAATAAGTTTATCTACGATAATAATGTGAAACTTTTCACAATAACTTTTAAAAAAAATATAGAGCGATTTGCTCTTTAATATTGTGAAGCATTTCACATTTTTTCTATATTCATAGAATACGATATCTCTTATGAAGAAACAAGTAGTATTTACTATTAAAATTTGTCGAATTGGTAAATTTTTTTCGAATTACAGGGAATGATAAATTCGTGCCAATTTAAAAACTGGTTAAATATTTAACGAATATAGTAAGAAAGAAGGAGAATTGCGATGAAAAAAAGAATGTTGATTATTTTGCTAGGTTTAATACTAGCGATGCCAGGCTTTGCAATAGCGAATGTGCAAACGCCAGGTGGAAGTGAAAAACCAGCAGTACCAGGCTCTCAGGAAAAAGATGGAGAGAAGGAGACAGAAGAATGTGATTGTGAAAAACAGGAGCATAATCACAAAGACTGGCAGGCAAAAATGGCGGAGCGTGAACAAAAACTGCTAGGATGGGTGGATCAATTTACCCCTGATAAAAAAGCAGAATGGACAAAGGTATTAGCTGAGAAAAAGGAATTAAGAAACAAGTGGCTAAGTCCTGAAAATTCCAAGAAACGTGAAGAGTGGAAGCAAGAAAAAATGGCGGGGATTCAAGAATTAAAGAAACAGCTAGATGAAGGAAAAATAACCAAAGAAGAATTTGTTCAAAAAGCTCACGGCGGGAAAGCAATGGGTCATTGGAAAACCTTCCATGACCTAAAGACTGCAGTTGAGGCGAAAAATGATAAGCGGGCAGCAGTATTATTAAATCAACTTCTCGAACAGTCGAAGCAACATAACGATAAAATAAAGACCATGTTAGCAGAATAGAATTGTGGAGTTGATCACTTGGCAAGAAATAGATTTTTATTGACAACAGCTGCATTGGGAGCAGCATATCTACTGAGAAATGATAAAGCACGGAAGAAAATATTAAACCAACTTCAAAACTTTGCGGATAAATCGCGAAGGTAAAAAATGCAAGCTGCGATAATGCAGCTTGCATTTCTTTATTTCTTTAATTCAATCTTTTCCTTCTGTGCCTCTTTTAAATCATCCTTAAACTCTTCCTTAATGTCGTTCGTAATTCCATCTGTCGCACGCTTGAATTCACGAAGGGATTTACCAAATGCACGGCCAATTTCAGGCAGTTTATTCGGTCCAAAGACAATTAATGCAAGCACTAGAATTAAGATTAATCCTGGTACACCAATGTTTGAAAACATAACGAAACCTCCAAATTTAAAAATCTTAAATGACTAATTTAGATTGAACGTAATGATATAAAAGCTTAGCAGTATGTTCTATGGATGATTCGTGTGTCCGTTCAAAAGCATGGGAGGAATCAATTCCAGGACCTATTAACCCGTGTACGATGTCGTGCCCAGCGCGAATGGCTGCTGAGGCATCGGAGCCATAGAAAGGGTAGATATCGAGTTTGTATTCGATACTATTTTCTTCTGCCAGCCGTACCAAATTCTTGCGAAGTGCATAATGGTATGGTCCGCTTGCGTCCTTCACACAAATAGATACTGTGTATTCATCGGTTGATTGGCCATCCCCCATCGCGCCCATATCAACGGCTAAATACTCAACAGTTTCAGGAGGAATGTTTGAATTTCCCCCATAACCAATTTCCTCATTGTTCGAAATTAAGAAATGGGTCGTGTAAGGTAATTGAATGTTCTCATTTTTTAATTGCTTCATTAATTGAAGTAATATGGCAACACTTGCTTTATCATCTAAATGTCGAGATTTAATAAAGCCACTTGGAGTCACCTCTACCCGTGGGTCAAAGGATACGAAATCACCAACCTCAATTCCAAGCGCTCTAATTTCATCTGCATTATGTACTTTTTCATCCAGTCTAATTTCCATGTTGTCTTGGTTACGTTCCGCTTTTCCAGCGTCTTTGTAAACATGGACAGAGGTTTGGTGCATAAGGATTGTCCCCGTATATTTCTTACCGCTGCTTGTTTCTATTTGGCAGTATTCACCTTCAATTGAGTTAAATTTAAATCCGCCAATCAAGTCAATCTTTAGTCTGCCGTTTGATTTAATTTCCTTAACCATGGCGCCAAGAGTATCAACGTGAGCAGTAAGCATACGATGCTGGCTAGTATCTTTTCCAGTTATTGTTGCGATAAGGCCGCCTTTTCGGTTTCTTTTTGTTTCAATGTTTAAATCTGCAAGGTATTTTTCAACGTAGGAAATGACTTCATTGGTATTTCCTGATGGACTAGGGATTGATACTAAATCCACCAATAATTTCATTGTTTCCTCTGTGTTCTTGTTTGTCAAAGCTTCATCCCCCTTTTAGTAACACTCATACCTATTATAACATTTTATAGAAAAATCATTTAAAATCAAATTCCGTCAACTTTTTTAGTGTGCTTGCATAGTGTAGGAAGTGTGGATTTTTCATTAAGAAGGATTAAAGGTTCTATAATATGGAAATAAAAGGAAATAATTAAAATTATCAAATAATTAAAGGGCTTATGGGGGAGAAAAATGACCAGATTTGAACTATATCACCAAAAATCAAGGCAAATTTCCTGGAAGGGACCAATTTATATCTTACTCACTTTTATCATAGTAACAGCGAGCTTCTTCGTATTTCGATATTACTATCTTAGCACTATAAAAATTGAATCACCTGATGAGAATCTAGGTTCCCAAGTAGTCATCCACCTGCCAGACGGAAAAGTGGTATTTACCTATGAAAATTATATTTTTGAAAACGATGGAAGGACATACTATAAGGGTGAGCGGAACACGATCGATTTAACAGGGGGGACGGTTACCTACGAAAATTGGGAATAACAAAAAAAGACTAAGCGGACTAGTCTTTTTTTTCATTATTTGAACCATCCCTTCTTTTTAAACCAAAGTGACATTCCTAATACTACTAAAAACATTAATAATAAAGTGGAAAAATATCCATATTTCCATGTTAATTCAGGCATGTAGTGAAAGTTCATCCCATATATACCCGCGATAAAGGTAAGAGGCATAAATAGGGTAGTAATAACCGTAAGAACCTTCATCACATGATTAGTTTGATGTGAATTTAAAGAAATATAGCTGTCTCGGATGTCAGACGCTAATTCTCGATTTGCTTCAACCATTTCAGTTAGTTTTAAAAGATGGTCATGAATGTCAGAGAAATATTCAATTTTTATCTGCATCCCTGACATCCTTTGAGAGTTTATGATTCGATAAACTAAATCTCTCATTGGGGTAATAGTATGTCGCAACGATAGAAGATCATGTCTTGTATCAAACAAAACTTCTAATAATGCTTCCATGGATCTACCTTTAGAATTTTCATCTATTTCATTTAAGGTATCTTCCACTTGATAGACAAGTGGAAAGTAATTGTCCACCATTTTGTCTAAGACATGGTATAACACTTGAGACGGATTCCATTTTCTAGCTTTTGTTGAAAGAGATAGTCTGTCCCATACCTCAGCAATCTCAGGAGATGGGTGGTGATGAAAGGTAACGATATATTGTTCTGTAAGGAAAAAATTAATTTCTTCTTTTGTTAAGGTGAGTGGATTTAAAGCTTGTGTAACAAAAAAAGTATTTTCCTCATAGTAATCTAGCTTAGGTCGCTGCAGTGTATAGATACAATCCTCGATTGCCAAAGGGTGGAAATGAAGGGGATCATTTAATACCTCAATTTCGCTTTGAGTAGGCTGCTGAAAATCAATCCAATACCATAAATAATCTCCCTGGATTAACTCTGTTGGCTGAAGGTCGTGAATGAATTGATAATTTTGATTAACTGCAATGGTTCTAATCATCTTAAACACCTTATTTCATTTTCTGTTATTTAGAATTCTCCATTACATAATCATAACGATATATCGCGCTTTTTACAAAAATAAATGATATTTATTTGCGGAATAAAAATCCAAACTTTTAATCAAGATGGGAACCTAGCAGCGTTTATATACATGAATAAAAAGTATGGTAAATGTAGATGTTAAGATTTCAGACACAGGATTAATGGAATAAAAATAGGCATTCCAATTGGAATGCCTATTATTTATTAAACGGTCTATTCAGATTTTTTTCTCATTGTTTGAGGGATATAAACACAGAAAGGTTCGCTTTCCATATAGTCTCCTGTTACCGCATAGGTTCTTGAACGGGATCCGCCACAAATTTTGTTGTATTCACATACACCGCATTTGCCCTTATAGTTGTCTGGCTTTCTTAGGTCCTTAAAAACTTTAGATTCACGGTAAATTTCTGCTAGCGGGGTATCACGGATATTACCTCCAACGATAGGCAGCAATCCGCTTGGCATTACATCCCCAATGTGGTTAACGAAGGCAAAGCCATTTCCGTCATTTACACCCTTTGGTGCACGTTTTAAGCCATCGTGCATCGAAGCGAAATCAGTAGTGATTGAGTCTTCGTAGCGAATTTCACCTTTTTCAATAACGTGGTCACGTGCTTTTTCTTGTAATACAACACGACGGTAATGCTGTGCTGCAGTTGTTTTAATGTCATAAGGAGCTGTTTTACTGAGCTGGTACAACCAACGGAATACCTTTTCATGCTCGGCTGGAGAAATACATGCATCCATTTGACCGCGTCCTGTCGGAACCAGTAAGAAGATGTACCACATGACGGCGCCAAGCTCTTCAACTAGCTTAGACATTTCTTCAAGATGGTCATAATTGTAACGAGAGATAACTGTATTGATTTGCAGAGGCATTCCTAATTCGTTTAAGTACTTGATTTTTTCAATCGTCAAATCGAAGGAACCTGGCACACCACGGAATTTGTCGTGAATCTCTGCTGTCGGTGCGTCAAGACTTAAGCCCCAGCGTGAAAGACCAACCTCCTTTGCACGTTGCATTTTTTCCTTAGTAACATTCGGAGTTGCGCTAGGAGTCATTGAAACCCTCATGCCTTTCTTAACTGCATAATCTGCAAGTTCAAAAAGGTCTTCTCGCATCATACAATCTCCGCCTGAGAATACAAGCATTGGATTGTCCATTTCATAAATTTGATCAATTAAATTTATTCCTTCTTCATGCGTTAATTCACGAGGATCTGGAGTTAGCTGGGCATCAGCGCGGCAGTGAACACATTTCAGTTGGCATGCGCGTGTGACTTCCCAAATGACAATAAACGGGTTAACGTCATAATCAATTTTTTTCATTCCATGTGGATGTCCCATTGCATGTGGATGTCCTTTACTTAGTCCTTGCATACATATCACCAAAATTCATAATATTTTTAAACCAAATAAAAACCATAAAAATTGTTTCTATAGGTTTATTATAAATTTGTCCTTTCGTTGTGCATGAAATGATTGTTACAATATTTCATAAGGTTTGTTACAAATTTCCTACAATCCTTTTTCAAAAAAATACCAAACTCCTAATTTTGATTGTGTATTTAATAGATAAAGTGATCTTAAATCCTTAATGGATAAGGGTTGGAAGTATTTCTAAGGTTTGTTACTAGAGGGCTTTCATTACCACGTTAGGGAAATCCTTCCTGATTACCCAAATGTTTAGGATATAAACAAATAGGCTTTCTCCTTTATGATGTATTTACTACGTTTTGAAGGAGACTTACAATGAAAAAACATTTATTGACAGTCGCGGCAGCTGCCGGCATATTGTTTACTACTTTTGGTGGATCTGTTAGTGCGCATGAGAATGTCTATACAGTTAAATCAGGAGACACGCTTTGGAGAATCTCGCAAAATAATAATCTATCAGTTGCGAATTTAAAAGTATGGAATAAACTGACCAGCGACAGCCTCTATGTGAACCAAAAACTATCATTATTGGCACCTCACACACATGAAACTCAATCTGTTTCCACTTACACTGTACAAAAAGGGGATACATTATGGGGAATTTCCACACGTCATAAGCTAACAGTTGCACAGCTAAAATCTCTTAATAACATGACCTCCGATACCATTTATGTTGGACAAGTCCTTAAAGTTTCTGGTACGGCTGAAACTCCGGCGCCGTCTCAAATTTCTACTGTTTCAAAAGCGCAAATGGTGATAACAGAAGCCAAGAAATATATCGGAACACCTTACCTATGGGGGGGAAATACTCCAGCTGGTTTTGACTGCAGCGGCTTCTCAAAATACGTTTTTGAAAAAGTAGGAATCTCTCTTCCAAGAACAGCAGCAACACAGTTTTCTGGTCTTAAGACGGTTAGCAGCCCAAGCCCGGGTGACCTTGTTTTCTTTTCAACCTATGCACCTGGTCCTAGTCATTTAGGAATTTACATTGGTGATAACAAATTCATTCATGCCGGTACATCTACAGGTGTAACGATTACCGATATGAATAATCCATATTGGAAACCTAGATATCTAGGGGCAAGAACAGCATTTTAATAGAACGAAAACAACCTTTATCAAACGATAAAGGTCTTTTTTGTTCAAAAAATCTGATAATTTATTGTTTATGAAAGGGGAATTTACCTTTATACTTAACTATGAAGAGTAAATTAAATTAGGAGAAATTGATGTTTAAAAGAATCCTCAGCATATCATTATTATTTATAGTCATTGCCATTGGCTTTTTGCAAAAAGATGAATTACTTACATTAATAAAGTCAGGCGGAATCTATTCAATTTTCATCAGCATGCTTTTTGTTGCGATATGCGTCTTTTTTCCTGTTATTCCTTTTCCAGTCCTAGCTGGTGTTATTGGAGGTGTATTTGGAACGACTCAAGGAGTAATCGTCTCCTTGACGGGAGCGATGGCTGGAACAATGGGTTTCTTCTTTTTAAGCAGGTACGGTTTCCGGGATTATGCACAATCTAAGTTAATGAAATATCCGAAAGTCCAGGAATACGAGGATTTTCTTAATCGAAATTCATTTGTGGCAATATTAACCTGCCGACTGATTCCAATCATCCCAGCGCCTGTTATCAACATCATTTGTGGTTTAAGTAACGTGAATTGGCTGATATTTTTTACCGCTTCCACGATAGGGAAGATACCAAACATCTTGATTTTATCATTTGCGGGTGCTTCTTTTAACAGTAACAAGCTGTTTTCTTTTGGACTATATGGCGGCTATATTCTCATTCTAATCCTAATTAATTTTGTGATCATGTATCGTAAAATGGCAAAGGAATCTGTGGACTAAACAACGTATTTTACTGGAAGATCTTTTTCTTCTATTGTAATGACTTCTTTAAAGAAGCTTTTTAGAATAAACCATCGAGCTGGGTATGTCTTCATAAAATCTTCCATTACTAAAGGAGAGTATTGGATTAAACAATCAAGATAGTTTCTATGCTTTTTTAGATCATGTAATAGGGCATGTGGAATGGTGTAGTAGTCATAAATTTGATACGGATTTAATTTTACCACTTCGATTTTATGTTGTTGAATGTATGGTAATATAGATTGTTCTTGAAGTTTAAAGCTTTCTTCCTTCGAAAGCCCATTTAAACTTATCCGATCATTAATAAAGTAGATTCCTTTCATACCATGACACCTCTTTCTACTAGTGTTTTGGTATTGTTATTGACAGCTGAGGAAGGAAGTATACTTCAGTAATAACAAGATAGTAGTTTATTCCTAATTTATGGAAGGTGATGGAACATGGCTAGTTGGGAAAAGGATGGATTTCTTCTTAGTACAGATAAGCAATATCTTGATACCGATGTAATTCACCATTTTTTGAGTGTTGATTCATACTGGGCGAAAGGTATCACGATGGAAAAAGTAAAGAAATCGATAGAGAAATCCTCGATTTGCTTTGGAATGTATGAGGGAGATCCTGCAAAAGGGAAAGCGAAGCAAATTGGTTTTGTCCGAGCGGTAACAGATTTTGTAAGATTCGCTTGGATAATGGATGTATTTGTCCTCCATGAATATAGAGGAAGAGGCTTATCGAAATGGATGATGGAAACGATGGTAGAGCAATCCGAACTAAAAGATGTTCGGAAAATGATGTTATGTACCTATGACGCACATGGTTTATATGAACAATACGGTTTTGAAACACTAGATGACCCTGAAATCTTTATGCAAAGAAAAATATAGTATATCGGTAAACAGGCTGTCTGCTAATTAGTAGACAGCCAGTATTATTATGTTTGGGAGAGACAAAATGATAAGTGCTGCAATTCATGGATTTATTTTAGCCTTTGGGCTGATTTTACCTTTAGGTGTACAAAATGTTTTTGTATTTAATCAGGGGGCCACACAGCCAAAATGGACAAACGCGTTACCGGTGGTTTTAACAGCTGCACTTTGTGATACACTCTTAATTTCGTTGGCTGTTTTAGGAATTTCCGCTGTTGTGTTAGAAATCAGCTTTTTAAAATTTGCGTTGAGTGTGATTGGGATTGCTTTTTTACTATATATGGGCTATGTAACATGGAAAAGTAAACCTAGTACCGAGGGGAATAGTGTTCAATTATTTTCAAGCCGGAAACAAATTACATTTGCCGCGTCTGTTTCATTGTTAAATCCACATGCCATAATGGATACCGTTGGTGTAATCGGAACAAGTTCATTAGCGTACACAGGAATAGAAAAGGCAGTCTTTACTATTGTCTGTATTTTCGTTTCTTGGTTATGGTTTTTTGGATTATCCATCGTTGGTAGATGGGTAGGAAAATTTGATTTAACGGGCAATTTCATTAACACATTGAACAAAATATCTGCTGTAATCATGTGGGGAACCGCGTTATACCTAGTGTTTGCGTTGTAAAAAAATTACCCGGCAAATTGCCGGGTATGGGTAAAAAATCTATAAAATAAAAGGGGGGAGGATCGGTTCGGTGTTACTGAACCTAAAATAATCTTAACGGAAAAATATGAACAAACTATGAATGAATAATTAATAGATTGGTAAATCTGTGGAGGAGACATAATGAAAGATTTCCATTGCTGTGCCACCTGCAGGCATTTTAAAGCTGAAAGAAAATCAGATTCAATGATTTATTACTGCAGTCGTTTAGGATTTGAAACCAAAACGAATTATAAATTTAACTGCTGGAGTCCCAAAAAGAGCATAATAGATTTAATTGAGAAATTGAAGAAAAGATAAAAAAGGAGTTTTTGGAAGCAATGGCAAACACACATGTATTTTCACGGAAAGAGGAAGTTGCCAATTCGATTACGCACGGAATTGGTGCCATGCTTAGTATTGCTGCTTTGGTCATATTGATTGTCTTTTCCACACTGTACGGAACGACATGGCACGTTGTTAGCTTTACGATTTACGGAGCCTCCATGTTCATTTTGTATATGTCATCAACATTGGTACATAGTTTTCCTGAAGGTAAAGCGAAAGACTTATTTGAAATCTTTGATCATTCCTCTATTTACTTATTTATCGCAGGAACCTATACACCATTCTTGCTCGTTGCCATTAGAGGACCTTTAGGCTGGACTTTATTCGGAATAGTATGGGGACTGGCGATTGCTGGTATGATTTTTAAATGTTTTTTTACAAAAAAATATTTATTTACCTCGACAATTCTCTATGTGGTTATGGGCTGGATGATGGTTTTTGCATGGAAACCCTTAGCCGCAAAGCTTCCTTCTGAAGGGATGACCTATTTAATGATTGGCGGTCTCCTCTACACATTTGGGGCGATTTTTTATGTATGGCGCGGATTTCGATACCATCACGCAATCTGGCATTTATTTGTCATCGCTGGTACGGTGCTCCACTTTTTCTGCATATTGTTTTTTGTGTTACCGATAAAATAATGATTAGAAAAAGGCGACTGATATGAATGAGCTCTATAGTGACCGAACTTAATAAAAGGTAAGGGAAATGGTCACTATATGAGATATCTGTTGAGGGATGAGGTTAAACATCCGATTTGATAAATAGACGGAAAAATTCCGCTTATTTAGTAAATAGCTTCGAAATTCGCTTCAATAGACGGAGAGAATCCGCCTATTGACTCGAAAAATGTTAAAATGGGGCATATTGCTTTGAATAACCGGAAAACCTCCCCTTATATACCCCGAAACGAGCTCCATTATGGATTTAACCGGAAAATCTCCGCTTATTATACTTTCGTTGGTTACTCACCCGATTAAAGACAAGACATCTTATTTAAAATGGAGTGAGTTTTATCTCAAAAATCCAAGAAAACCTCATTTTGATGCATTACGGTGAGCCGTATCACAAGAAAGTGAGGTTATATTATTTTTGTATTCCTAATAAAGAAACTCGCCAATTAGGCGAGTTTTACATTTTTATAAATAATAACGATTCCAATACGACTGTCATTTCGGCACGTATTCTAAGAAAAGCACCTCAAAACGGAACCATTTTTAAAAAGAAGCCTTTTTCTAATTAATTGTTCTTCATGGAAAAGTAGGTATCCATCACTCTTCGCCCGATGAGAAAGTTTGCTCCATTATCTGTGGTTCCTTGGTAGGCCCAAGGGACAATCACAGCCATTGCCACTTCAGGATTGGTGCTAGGTGCATATGTAACTAAGCTTAAATTCATCACCGGAGGCGGCTCCTTACCGAAATTCGCGCGTAATGGTCCATCGTAAAATGCCTCCGCCGTACCAGTTTTCCCTGCAGGAGAGTAGGGGACGCCAGTAAAACGTTTATATGCTGTTCCTCCTGGTTCCTGGAATACTTTTTTAAAGCCTAATTGGACCCGGTCCATCCATGCAGGTTCAGCATCGATCGTATTCAGGACAGTTGGTTTAATTTCTTGGAAAACAGGACCAATTTCGTCTGTATTATTATCGATAGGCTCACGTATTTCCTTTACAATATGCGGTTTCATCCTTTTTCCTCCATTTGCAATGGTTGAAATATATTGTGCTAACTGCATAGGGGAATACGTATCATATTGTCCAATAACTAAGTCCATTATATGACCAGGGAGTCGGCTTGGCCCCTTTAGTCCACTAGATTCATTAGGCAGATCAATACCTGTTCTAGAACCAAGTCCAAAGCTTGCAAAAGAATTTCGGATGATTTCAACCGTATTTGGAGCAAGGCTTAAAGGCTGCTCAAATTGGTAATTTCCTTTACCAATTCTAATGGCAGTATGGAACATATAAACGTTTGACGATAACTTTAACGCATCGACATCATTCAGTGTACCTAAATAGGAATAGGACTTTTTCAGTGGAGTGTCCTTGATTTTAATTCCTGTGTCATTAATACGAGTTCCTGGTTTAATAACACCTGTTTTAAAACCTGTTAAAACCGTAGCACCCTTCACGGCAGAACCTACGTTATAGGTAGTCGTAATGGTACCTAATGCGTCGTCCAGCATTTCTAATTGTCCGGTCTCAGGATTCTTAACGATTCTTTTTCCTGCCATTGTTAAAACCGCTCCATTATTCGGATCCATTAACACGACATAGGCGCGATCCAAAAGTGCGGTATTTTGACTATTTTTCAATCCCCAAAGCTCTTCTTCTATAATTTTTTCCACAGCTATTTGTAAATCCATATCAACGGTAAGGACGAGGTCCTTGCCTCTTTTCCCATCAGAAACCACTTGGGTTTCAATAACATTACCCTGCTTATCTGTAATCGTTTTAACCTTTGATTTGTGTCCGTGGAGTACATCTTCGTATTGCAGTTCAAGCTGGCTTTTTCCAACTCTGTCATTACGGTTGTACCCTAGTGATAAAAAATGATCTAGTCGATCTGCAGGCAAACCTTCCTCGGTTTTCGTTACGTTCCCTAGGATTGATTTTATTGTTTGATCAAAGGCATAGGACCTATCCCAGTCAGTGGTCGTGTCAACTCCTGGGAGGGATTGTAAATTTTCACTCACAATCGCAAATTCCTCAGGTGTGACATCTTCATTTTTGACAATTTGCCGGGTAAATTTATAACCGCTCGAAAATTCAAGATAAATGGCCCAGACTTCTAGTTCTTCTGGTGTTAACGTACTTATTTCTTCCTTGGTGATTCGTTCAATCTTAAATTTATATAAATCATTATCCTTTAATTTTTTTGCTTTAAATAAATCTAATTCTTTTTTTGTGATTTTTGCATCCGCTTTTTCCTGATTTTCATGGATCCAAAGATCCTTTTTTTCCCGTTGCGTCATCTTATCGTAATTCTTAACAATTAATTTGGCCAATTTATCTGCCGTATCCAGCATCTCTTTCTGGCTGGCTCCCATATTTGTGTATGTAATCGCGCGTTTTGGAACATTGTCAACGATGACTCGGTAATTACTATCAAACATTTTTCCACGGGGGACAGGGTTGTTTATTGTAATATCTTCTTTTCTCTCCAATTCACGTTTGAAATTTTCCCCGTATACGATTTGAACAAATCCCAGGCGCAAAATTAGGATGGAAAATAACAAAAATACACTGAAAAATAGCAGATTGAGGCGGATTGGAAAATGAGATTTCTTCTTTTTCTTTTTCTCCAAATTTTTTCACATCCTTATACCTTTTGGTTAGTATGTCCTCATAAGAGAATTGGTAATTATTTATATTTTACGTTTACATTTGAAGAATTGTAAAGGATTTCCTATCAGGAATATCAGTTCTGGAGTTTATGGCAAATAGCTAACTTTTGGTATTGACGATTTGTAGGATTTATCATATAGTAAAAGTAATAAAATATTTCCTTTTAAAGGGGAGTAGCTGGACAATAAAGTCGTCATTCCGAGAAAGTAATTTCTCCGGCTTTATTGGCAACGTGATGTTGTTAGCAAGACCTTTACTGCACAAACGGTAAAGGTCTTTTTGTATTTTTATGGCCTTTACCGGGGGAAAAGCGTGTTTCGCTTTTTCCTAGGGTAAAGGCTATTGGCCTTTACCTAGGGTAATGGCTTTTTTATTGCAGCAAAGGGATATTTTAGAAAAAAACTTACTTATTAGGAGGACTTATTGATGGACTTTTCTCTTTTGCTGGAATATGGATGGGTATTGTTGGTGTTAGTGGCGCTGGAAGGATTATTAGCAGCAGACAATGCCTTAGTACTTGCAATCATGGTTAAAAATCTACCTGAAGAAGATAGAAAGAAAGCATTATTTTATGGATTAACTGGTGCGTTTGTGTTCCGATTTGTTTCATTATTTGTTATTTCTTTCCTTGTAGATGTATGGCAGGTTCAAGCTATTGGAGCCCTTTATCTGTTATTTATGGCGATTAATCATATTGTCCGAAAAGTAGCTGTAAATGGAAAATCAGAAAATAAACAGAAAGAGAAGCCAGCTAAGCAAAGTGGATTTTGGATGACTGTTTTTAAGGTGGAATTAGCGGATATTGCCTTTGCAGTCGATTCCATCTTAGCTGCAGTAGCACTTGCAGTTGTGCTGCCAGAAACTCCGCTTCCTAATATTGGGGGTCTTGATGGAGGAAAGTTCTTAGTTATTTTTGCTGGTGGGATTATTGGTCTAGTGATTATGCGTTTTGCCGCTAATCAATTTGTTAAGCTGTTAGAAAGAAGACCTGGATTAGAAATTGCAGCATTCGGTATTGTTGGCTGGGTAGGTGTAAAGCTTGCCGTTTATACACTTTCACATCCATCGCTTGCCGTATTAAGTGAAGAATTTGCCCATTCAACTGAATGGAAACTAACGTTTTACGCCGTGTTAGTGGGAATTGCTGCAGCGGGTTGGTTCTTATCAAAGGATCAAGTTGTAGAAAAGGCGAAATTAAATACAAACGCCTCATAATTTACCATCAATATAGGAAAACTTATAATACTGAGATTTGAAAGGAATCTGCATTCAATCGATTGCAGCTTTCTTTCAGTAAAAAGAGCTGATTATGGGTATGAATAAACGTATACATACATTTATTATGGAGGTGTAAGCCTTACACCATGTAAGGTCAGCGATTGACAATCATAAATCTTCTATTAATTGCATTACTAATCGCGTTAACTGGATTTTTTGTAGCGACAGAATTTGCTATCGTAAAGGTAAGAGGATCCAGAATTGAACAATTAATTGCAGAAGGCAGAAAAGGGGCAGAAGCAGCCAAGCATGTGACTACCCACTTGGATGAATATTTATCAGCCTGCCAGCTTGGTATAACCGTTACTGCTTTAGGTCTGGGCTGGCTGGGAGAACCCACGGTTGAGAGCTTATTGTTTCCATTATTTAAGAGGTTGGAGTTAAATGAGGCAGTATCCCATATTTTATCGTTTGGTTTGGCATTTGCTTCTGTAACGTTCTTACACGTGGTTATTGGAGAGTTAGCTCCTAAAACAGTAGCTATCCAAAGAGCAGAAGAAATTACTCTTGCGACATCAAAACCTTTAATTTGGTTTTATAAAATTATGTACCCATTCATTTGGGTATTAAATAATTCCGCTCGAGTACTGGTTGGCTGGTTTGGATTCAAATCGGTCTCTGAAAATGAATTGGGACTTTCAGAGGAAGAACTGCGTATACTACTTTCGGAAAGCTATGAAAGTGGAGAAATTAACAAAAGCGAACTGGAGTACGTGAACAATATTTTTGAGTTTGATGAAAGAATTGCAAAAGAGATCATGGTACCAAGGACAGAAATGGTGACCTTGAATATGAATGACAGTGTTGAAACGGTTAGGGAAGTCATAAAGAGAGAGAAATATACACGCTACCCTGTTGTAGTTGATGGGGATAAGGATAATATATTAGGACTTATAAATATAAAAGAAATTTTAACAGAAGAGATTAAAAAAGAAGAAATCCTGAAGGATACTACCTTACAACCTATGTTAAAACCAGTTATTCGCGTCATTGAATCGATTCCCATTCATGACTTGCTTGTGAAAATGCAAAAAGAACGATCCCATATGGCCATTCTGCTTGATGAATATGGCGGGACTTCTGGATTGGTAACCGTTGAGGATATTTTAGAGGAAATTGTCGGTGAAATCCGTGATGAATACGATACAGATGAAGTTGCTGAAATTAGGAAACTAGGTCCTGATCATTATTGTTTCAATGCAAAAGTATTGGTTAATGAAGTGAATGATCTTCTAGGGACCAATTTATCAGATGATGAAATGGATACGATAGGCGGCTGGTTTCTAACACGGAATTTTGATGCTAAAAAGGGTGACGAGATTGAAGAGGATGATGTCATCTTCACCGTTAAAGAAATTGAAGGACATCATATTTTATTAATAGAAGCGAAGAAGGTTTTTAAAGCAGAAGAAAAAATCTAAACAAGCAATTCCGCCAAATCGGGGAATTGCTTGTTTTGTTATGTCAAGAATAATGAGGTGATTTTTCAAAAAAAGTTTGACAATTTTGTGAACACGGTCGATAATTAATATAAAGAAGGGGGATACGTTGTTATGAAAAGTAGAGAGAAATTCCTTAATGCTGTAACGTATGTCGGCCTAACGGTTCTAACTATTGGAATTTTAGCTTTTATTGCTGGGGTATTTGTAACCGGTTACAGTATTTTGGTTCCAATTGGAATTGGAACATCAGTAGGTGCGGTATTTATTTTTCTGATTGGCGTGTTTTTAGTCGTAACAGATGAGATGTTAGAAAGATCATATATAGGGACGAAAGTAGTTCCAATTAAATCAAAAAAAGGAGCACCTATTCAATAGGTACTCCTTTTTCAATTACATATCCCAAACCATCGCAAGTAATGTTCCAAACACTGTTACTAGTGCTATAATCAAACCGTAAAATACATTTGTGTAAATTGCACCTTTATCCTTTGTCTCCCCAGCATGCATAAAAACAACTAATTGAAGTCCTGCTTGAATGAATGCTGTAACAAGAAGGATTGTCATTCCAGCCGTAAATGACATGTCTAAGAAATATACCGCAAGTGCTACGGTTGTAAGGAGTAAAGAGAATACAAAACCAAGTACTTGTTTCATCGGAAATAATTGGCTCATATTACATCATTCCTTTCAAATAGATGAAGCTGAAGATGAAAATCCAAACTACATCTAGGAAATGCCAATAAAGCGAGAAGATAAATGCTTTATTGGTTGTTTGTGGCGTTAATCCACGTTTTTTTATCTGTAGAATAATAAACAATCCCCAGAAAAATCCAAGTGTAACGTGTGCTCCATGTGTTCCGAGTGTTGTTAACAAGGCAGATGTAAATGCACTGGTTTGAATTCCAGCACCTTCATGTACATAGGTAACAAATTCAAAAATTTCCACTCCTAAAAAGGCAAGTCCGAGAAGGAGTGTGATGGAGAAGAAGGTAATCATCGCTTTTTGTTTGCCGATACGCATCGCATGAATCCCAAGTCCAACAGTAAAACTACTAGTTAAGAGTAGGATTGTTTCAAAAAGAACGGGAGTAATTTGGAAAATCTCTGCTCCAGTTGGTCCGCTTCCTGTCCTATTCTCTAAAGTGAAATAGGTGGCGAAAAGGGTAGCGAAAAGCATAATTTCGGCACCAAGAAAGATCCAAAATCCTAAGATTTTTAAACTGTTTTCTTCGGTACTATATTCTAATGGAAGCGAGTTATCTATTTTCATCTTTTATGCACCTCGCAAGTTTGTTTCTGTTTCTTCAATTTCTTTAACAGAGATATAACGGCCATGGTCTTGTTCAAATGACCTAAGAGCCATACATCCGAAAATTCCTAGAGTAGTAACGATGACAGGAATCCACAAACTGAAAATAAAGGAGAATCCCCAAACAAAGAAGATACAGCTCATAATGAATGGGATACCGCTATTATTTGGCATATGAATTTTCTCGTATTCACCTTTAAATAGGACATGACCATTTTTCTTTGCATCCCATAATGCCTCATTGGAACGTACATCTGGTAAAATAGCAAAATTATATTCTGGCACTGGTGTATGTGTCGACCATTCTAGTGTACGCGCATCCCAAGGATCATTACTGATATCTCTTGATTCATAACGAATACTATAGTAGATATTGTAAACAATTAACACAAAACTAATAGCCATTATCGCAGTACCAACAAACGAAACCATATTCATTGGTCCAAATCCAGCAGATTCAGAATATGTGTACATCCTGCGTGCCTGGCCATCTAAACCTGAAATATACATCGGCATGAATGCCAAGATAAAGCCAATAGACATTAACCAAGCCGTCCATTTTCCAATTCTTTCATTTAACATGAAACCAAACATCTTTGGCCAATAATAATGCAGTCCTGCAAGCATTGCATAGACGACACCAGGAATTATAACATTGTGGAAATGCGCCACTAAAAACATCGTATTATGATATTGATAGTCTGCTGCAGACATTGCAAGCATTACTCCGGTTACACCGCCAAGTGTAAAAAGCGGAATGAAAAGCATGCTATAAAGCATTGGTGTGGTAAAAACTATTTTTCCTTTTCTCAGCGTGAGCAGCCAGTTAAAGATCTTAACTCCTGTCGGAACGGCAATCGCCATGGTTGTTATCGAGAAGATACTGTTTGTTAAGGCACCTTGCCCCATGGTAAAGAAATGATGTGCCCATACTAAGAAGGATAGAAGGGAGATAATAACCATCGACCCAACCATAGATGTATAGCCGTATAGGTTACGACGTGCAAAGGTTGAGATTATCTCACTATAAATACCGAAAGCTGGCAGGATTAAGATATATACTTCAGGGTGACCCCAAACCCAGAATATGTTGGCCCAAAGCATATCCATACCGCCATTATCCATGGTAAAGAAATTAGTTCCAAATTGACGATCAAGCGTTCCCATAGCAAGTAACACAGCTAAAACTGGGAATGCGAAAACGATGATAACGTTCGCGATTAAAGCAGACCAAGTAAACATTGGCATTTTCATTAATGTCATACCAGGTGCTCTCATTTTAAGAATCGTAGTGATAAAGTTAATACCTGTCATTAATGTACCAATACCTGCAATTTGAATCGCAATCATATAATAATTGGTACCGACAGATTCACTAAATTCGTTGCCTGCAAGCGGGAAGTAAGAAGTCCAGCCAGCATCAGGTGAGCCTCCAACAACGAATGAAATGTTAAAAAGCATTGCACCCATAAAAAATAACCAGAAGCTTAATGCATTCAAACGTGGAAATGCAACATCACGTGCTCCAATTTGTAGTGGAACAACAAAGTTCATAAAGAACATGATGAAGGGCATTGCCATAAAGAGAATCATAACAATCCCATGTGTGGTGAAAATCTCGTTATAATGCTGTGCATCAAGCAGAGTGTTTTCTGGAACTGCCAGCTGGGCACGCATCATGATGGCATCAACTCCGCCACGGAAAAGCATCAACAGGGCAGATAATAAATACATAATACCAATTCGTTTGTGGTCAACAGTTGTTAACCATTCACGCCATAGGTAGCCCCATTTTTTAAAATAAGTTAATCCAGCAATAACGGCAATGAGTGTTAGGCCAATTGCAGCCATCGAAGCATAAATCGCAATACTTGGATGTGGAACGGCAAATCGATTAAAGAAATCCATTTATAATATCTCCTTTCAAGGGAAGATTACTTTTTATATTAATGACCCGCACTTTCATGGCCATCATGGGAATCTGTGTGAGCTTCAGTTTCAGGTGTTTCTGTTGATTCTTCGGAATGTTTATGACCTGTTGGCGGCGGCGAAAATTCTAGGTGAGTTCCAGTGTATGTTTGCTGCCCAAGATGACCAGGTTCTAATAATTCCTCGAATTTTTTCTCCGTAATAGGTTTTGCAGTTTCTTTAACTTCTTTTACCCAATCGTCAAATTCATCTTGAGACATGGCTGTCACATTGAAGGTGTTTTCAGCAAATCCTTTACCCGAGAAGTTAGCGTTTCGTCCCATGAATTCACCAGGGACATCTGCAGCTAAGTGTAAGGTGGTAACCATGTCAGCCATTGCGTACTTTTGTCCGCCTAACTGTGGAATCCAAAAACTTGTAATCGGACCGTGAGAATAAAGTTTAAATTCAAGTGCTCGGTCCTTTGGTATATATAAGTAATTTACTGTTTCAATTCCTTCTTCTGGATAACTAAAGTGCCATTTCCAGTTAGAGGATGAAGCATAAACCACTAATGGCTTTGTATCTTCATATCCTTTCGGTTTTGCCTCAACAATGTAGTTACTTTGAACGGATATATAAGATAGAAAAGCAACAATTAATACTGGAATACCTACCATAATGACCTCAACCCAAAGGTTTCCTTCAATATGGGGTGGTTCATAATCTGCTCTTTGTTTAGAAGCTCGATATTTTACTAGCATGTAGACTAATAATGCAAAAACGACAAAGACAATCACAGACATGAGTCCTATTGATAATAGGATGTCGCTTGCTTGCCTTTCTGCTTGAGGTCCTTTAGGATCCAGGACTAGTAATGGCTCACATCCAGATAATACGGTGATAATTGTAAAAAACACTGAAAATAAAGCCGATTTAATACCTTTTTTGTGCATTTTTATTAACTCCTCTCATTGATAATCATTGTGGTTATTCGTGAATTCATTCACAAACTAAGTTGGAGGTTTATCTAAAATAATTACTACCTAATAATGAATATGTAATTAGTGTCATTATCCCGTACCACAATATTAACAACATTGGTGTGATGTTTATATACGTTTTTTGAAGAATTTGTGACAAATTTGTTAAGGTTTTTAATTCCAATAAAAAATGGCTTAGAAGTTAAACTAATAAAATAATTGTCTATTTTTGCATATTAATGGGATAATGTATATGAATACATAGGAATAGGAGAGACACTTATGAAAGTCAAAATCAATCGCCATGCAGCGAAAGCATTGAAGAAAATGTTGGAAGGGCCAGAAGCAGAAGGGAAATTGTTCCGTGTGTATGTAACCAATATGCATGGTGACCATGCCCATTATGATTTAATGCTTGATACCCCAACAGAGCATGATGAAGTGGTTAAAACAGATAAGGACGTTGATTTAATCCTCGATACTCGAGATGAATATCTAGATGGAGTTTGGATTCAAATGTTCCATGTTCCAAAAGAGGAATGGCTGATTACCAATCCATCAAAAGGCGATCATCATCACCATCATTAAATATAGAAACAATAAATGAATTCCACCTGACGTTATTCCAGGTGGAATTTTTGATTGTAATTTTCAAAATATTTTCATATAATCCAATTACTTACTAAAGGCTGTGTTTAAATTGGGCACCTTGAACACAGCCTAACTAAAAAGGAGATCTGCGATGATTCGACGTTTCTTTTCCTATTACAAACCGCATAAAAAGCTTTTTATTCTTGATTTTAGCAGCGCGGTTGTTGTTGCGGTTTTAGAATTAGCCTTTCCGCTAGCAGTATCATGGTTTATTGATGAATTGCTGCCGGGGGGAGATTGGCAAACCATTGTGACAGTTAGTATTGCGCTTTTGACTGTTTACGTACTTAGTACCTTCTTGCAGTTTGTTGTGAATTATTGGGGTCATAAGCTTGGGATTAATATTGAAACCGATATGAGGCAAGAACTCTTTGAGCACGTCCAAAAACAGTCTTTCCGCTTTTTTGACAATACAAAGACAGGACATATTATGAGTAGGATTACCAATGACCTTTTTGACCTCGGTGAACTTGCACACCATGGACCTGAAGATGTTTTCATTGCCGGGATGACGTTTATCGGTGCATTCTGGATTATGTTGACGATAAATGTGAAACTAGCACTTGTTGCAGTTTTGATTCTCCCTTTTTTAGCATTATTAGTGGTAGTTTGTAATTTAAAGATGAATAAAGCTTGGAGCCATATGTACACTAGCATTGCAGATGTAAATGCGCGAGTGGAAGATAGTGTATCAGGAAGCCGTGTGGTTCAATCATTTACAAATGAAGATTTTGAGATTGCAAGATTTCGAAAAAATAATCATAAATACCGAAATGCAAAACTAGTTGGATATCGCGTGATGTCTTTCAGTTTATCTGGTATTTATATGATGACAAGGTTAATTACCATTATTGTACTTGTTTATGGAGCATGGCTAAGCTTTACAGGGCAGCTTTCATATGGGGAGCTCGTCGGATTTGTCCTCTATGTAAATGTTCTCTTTAAACCAATTGATAAAATTAGTGCGATTATGGAATTGTATCCTAAAGGAATGGCTGGATTTAAACGTTTTATGGAAATTATCGACTCCGAGCCAGAGGTAAAAGATACGGATAGTGCCATTGAAATAGCTTCACTTAATGGTCATATTGTCTTTAAAGATGTTTCCTTTAGTTATGATCAGCAAAAATCAGTACTTGAAGGTATTAACCTAAACATCCATGCAGGTGAGACGATTGCGTTTGTTGGTCCATCAGGAGCAGGTAAAACCACGATTTGTTCTTTGATCCCTAGGTTTTATGATGTGAGCAATGGCAGTATTATGATTGATGGATTCGATATCCGTAATACAACAAAAAAATCACTCCGCTCTCAAATCGGAATTGTTCAACAAGATGTCTTTCTGTTTACGGGAACTATTCGAGAAAATATCGCCTATGGAAAGCGGAATGCTACAGATAAGGAAATAATAGAGGCTGCAAAACGTGCGCATCTTGAGAAATTTATTCAATCACTGCCTGATGGTTATGAAACAGAAATTGGTGAAAGGGGATTAAAGCTATCCGGCGGTCAAAAGCAAAGATTAGCGATTGCAAGGATGTTTTTGAAAAATCCACCTATATTAATTTTAGATGAGGCTACATCTGCACTCGATACTGAAACAGAAATGGTCATCCAAGAAGCTTTAAACGAACTTGCAAAAAACCGAACAACACTGATTATTGCTCATAGACTTGCAACCATTCGGAATGCTGACCGAATTATTGTCGTGACGGAAGAAGGAATTGCCGAGGAAGGCGGTCATGATGAGTTAATTGAACAAGGTGGTATTTTTGCAAATCTTCATCGTGTCCAATACCAGCAATAACTTTTTTTGGAAAATCTCTACGAAGTACGTGGGGATTTTTCCTATTTTGTGAGAAAATGGATAGTCTATTAAGGTAATGGTTTTAAAGGAGTGATTACTAATGGAAAATTATAAAAGTGATAATGAGATAAAATTAATTGCACTCGATATGGATGGTACACTGCTTAATGATGAACACGAAATTTCAGAGGCAAACCGACAGGCGATTTCGGTAGTACAGGAAAAAGGTATTCATGTAGTCCTCAGTACTGGCCGATCTCTAAGAAAATGCGAAAAACATGCGGATTCACTTGCGTTGACCTCTTATTTAGTAACCGTAAACGGAAGTGAAATTTGGGATGATAAAAGAGGTTTAGTGGAGAGAAATCTTTTGAAAACAGAGTCTATTCAATGGATGCTAGAGCTTACTGATAAGCATAAGATAAGATTTTGGGCGATAAACACAAATCGAAACTGGTTTGATGAAATGCCGGAAGATATTCATGCTGAGGAATGGTTGAAATTTGGTTTTAACATAAAAGATGAACCAACAAGGGATAAAATTCTTAAGGAGCTAGAAGCAAGAGGAGAGTTTGAATTAAGTAACTCGACTCCAACAAATATTGAAGTAAACCCAGTTGGGATTAATAAGGCAAAAGGACTGGCTTTAGTCTGTGATCGCCTTGGAATACATATGAAGAATGTTATGGCCGTAGGTGACAGTCTAAATGATTTAGCAATGATTGAAGAGGCTGGCTTAGGTATTGCAATGGGAAATGCTCAGGAAATGGTAAAACAAGCAGCATCTTGGGTCACCACAACCAATAATGAAGATGGTGTCGCTGTGGCAATCCGTAAATGGGTGCTTTAGTACTATCCTTTACGGACACATAAACATTATACTGAATAGAAATTTTTATTTTCATGAATTAAAATTGACTCTTTTGAGAAATACTTATAACCAAGAGAGATTGTTTAAAAACAATTCCTCTTGGTTATAATAATCTGGCAAGACTATATTGCAATTTCATGTAATTGTTACATGCTAGGAGGAGCTACAAAGATGGAAAATGGTAAAGTAAAATGGTTTAACGGTGAAAAAGGCTTTGGATTTATTGAGCGTGACGGAGGAGACGACGTATTCGTTCATTTCTCTGCAATTCAAGGCGAAGGCTACAAAACGTTAGATGAAGGTCAAGAAGTAACGTTTGAAATCGAAAATGGACAACGTGGTCCACAAGCGGTTAACGTTCGTAAAGCATAATTAACCTTCAAACTCAAAAACAGACTCCAATTGTGAGTCTGTTTTTTTATTGTGCTGATTTTTTATTATGTAATGAGAGCCAGAGAACGGCAAAAAGAAGAGAGAGAGAGGTCACACATAGAAGAGAGTCCTTTATAATAAAAAAACCTCTACAATAAGTAGAGGTTCAATATGTGATAAGTAAAATGGTTATTTATAGTATGGGGTTAATTTAGAAAATTCATACATAAGGGTAGTTCATTTTACCTATTAGGTAGACTTTGAATTCAATATTTCCTGCACTCTGCCAACCTGTCCATCCGTTAACCTAACTTTTATCCCATGGGGATGAGTGCTGGAATTTGTTAAAATATCCTTCACTACACCCCTCGTAAGTTTACCGGTTCTTTGATCAGCCTTAAGTACAATATTTACCTCGATACCGGCAGTGATGTCTTTTCTATTTTGTCCGTTCATTAAACACCCATTTTTCTACGAGTATTACTTACTTTTTTCGTTTGTTGACTTTTCATTTTCTGGCTATTTTGAAGACCGCCTTGGCTGTTATTCGCTGCTGCAGCTTTGTTCTTCTTATTGGCTAACTGCTGCTTCATAGCTTCCTGCAAACTCATTTTCTTTTTTGGTTCTTCATTTTGATTTGTTTGATTGTTTTCTGACATTAGAAAATCCTCCTGAAAAAATATGAACTAGATACTTACAGTATAAGCTATTTTTTCTTAAATTAACAATTTAATGAGAGAAAGAAACTCTGGTTTAATACACAGAATATTCTTTTCTTTATATTGTTTCGTAAGTTTGTTGATTAAATAAAAGCTATTTTATAATTATTATAATTTAGTATTAATTTTTATAAAATTTTAATTATAATGTAGTTGGTAATTAAATAGTTTACGTGGTGATTAAATGAGTACCGATAAAATACATTTAACAACAAGTTACGGAGCACCAGTTGGAGATAATCAAAATTCGATGACTGCGGGTTCTCGCGGACCAATATTAATCCAGGATGTGCATTTACTTGAAAAACTGGCACATTTTAACCGTGAGCGTGTACCTGAAAGGGTTGTTCATGCGAAAGGTGCTGGAGCCCATGGATATTTTGAAGTCACCAATGATATGTCAAAATACACAAAAGCAAAACTATTTAATGGGGTTAATAAGCGAACACCTATGTTCATTCGATTCTCAACTGTAGCTGGAGAATTAGGTTCAGCTGATACTGTACGTGATCCACGAGGCTTTGCTGTAAAGTTGTATACCGAGGAAGGTAATTACGATTTAGTAGGAAACAATACTCCGATTTTCTTTATCAGAGATGCTATTAAATTTCCTGACTTCATCCATACACAAAAAAGAGACCCGCGTACACATTTGAAGAATCCAAATGCGGTTTGGGATTTTTGGTCATTATCACCAGAATCATTACACCAAGTAACGTACTTAATGGGAGACCGTGGTATACCAGCAACCCTTCGTCATATGATTGGTTATGGAAGTCATACCTTTAAATGGGTAAATGCAGAAGGTGAAGCTGTTTGGTGAAATACCACTTTAAAACAGAGCAAGGCGTTAAAAATATGTCAAACGATGTAGCTGCTAAGCTTGCTGGTGAAAATCCAGATTATCATACAGAAGATTTATTTAATGCGATTGAAAAAGTCGACTTCCCTAAATGGAGGCTATATGTACAAATTATGCCTTTAGAAGACGCGAATACTTATCGCTTCGATCCATTTGATGTAACCAAAATTTGGTCACATAAGGATTACCCATTAATTGAAGTAGGTCAAATGCTGTTAAATCGTAATCCGGAAAACTATTTTACAGAAGTAGAGCAGGCAACCTTCTCACCTGGAACGCTGGTTCCTGGTATTGAGCCTTCTCCAGATAAGATGCTTCAGGGGCGTTTATTTGCTTATTCGGATGCACATCGCTATCGTGTGGGTGCAAATCACAATCTACTGCCTATTAACACTCCAAAGGTAGTAGTAAACAACTATCAACGTGATGGTCAAATGCGAACTGACCATAATGGGGGCGGTTCAGTATACTATGAACCTAACAGCTTTGGCGGTCCAACAGAAGCACCTCAAACGAAAACAACTGCATTCCCTGTTTCTGGTGTTGCTGAAAGTGTTGCCTATGACCACAGCGATCACTATACACAAGCTGGCGACCTTTACCGGTTAATGTCTGAGAACGAGCGGGCTCGTTTAATTGAAACGGTGGTAGGAGCAATGAAGCCTGTTGAGAGAGATGATATTAAACTTCGTCAGATTCAACATTTCTATAAAGCAGATGCAGAGTATGGAGAGCGAGTAGCCAAAGGAATAGGCTTGGCCATTCCTCAGGAAGTAAAATAAAATATCGAAATAACAAAAAGGCTGTTCATTTTGGACAGTCCTTTTGTTATTTTTAGATTAATTAATAAAATATCGCTAAATTTCGACACCTTTTTTAACACCCTCATATTAAAGTAGTGCATAAGAGAAAAGGGAGATAGACTTAAATGAATAACAAAACAGCTATTGTAACCGGTACCTCAAGCGGATTTGGATTAAGTACTTCTGTAGAGTTAGCACGAAAGGGATTTACTGTTATTGCTGCCATGAGAAACTGCAATAAAAGCAGTGAGCTTTTGCAGCGAGCAAGGAAGTATGGAGTTGAATCCAAAATCATCGTTCATGAATTGGATGTTACTAATGAAGGGTCAATCAAGGCCTTTCAAACATGGATAAATGAGGAGTTTAGAAGAGTAGACGTATTGATTAATAATGCTGGATATGCAGGCGCTGGGTTTGTGGAAGAAGTATCGATGGATGAATATCGACAACAATTTGAAACGAATGTATTCGGAGTTTTCGCCGTTACCAAGGCCATTTTGCCTTTAATGAGGATGCAAAAACAGGGGTGTATTATCAATATTAGCAGTATTAGCGGGAAAGTAGCTTTTCCTGGTCTTTCACCCTATGCTGCCTCAAAGCATGCCATCGAGGGCTGGAGTGAGAGTCTCCGCTTAGAAATGCAGACATTTGGTGTGAAGGTGGTATTGATTGAACCTGGTTCCTACAAAACCAATATCTGGTCAACAGGTAAACAGGTTGCAGAAGAATCATTAAAATCTCACTCTCCATATCAGGATTATATGCAAAGCATTGAAAAATATATTGCAGAAGGGGAAAACAGTTTTGGCGACCCCGAGGATGTGGCAAGAAAAATAGCTAAGATTGCAACAATGGGAAACCCTGATTTTAGGTACCCAATTGGCCGTGGAGTTAAAGCTACAATCTTATTGAAAAATTTTTTACCATGGGGACTTTGGGAAAAAATAATCCTAAGTAAATTGTTTATAAAATAGAGCAGCTTAGTTCTTATTATTCGATGTTGTCGTTTTTAGGAAGGAATTTTAGGAGTAAAGTGAGAATAGTAGATATATAAGCAACAAAAAGAGGAGTGATAGGATTGGAAATTCAAGTACTTGAAAAAGAAGAAATAAAGGTAATTGGAATTTCACGGAGTGGCACTTATTCTCAAATGTACAACATACCAGATTTATTTAATGAAATGAAAGAAAGGTTAGAGGAGGTACCTAATCAAACAAATGATGCAATCTTAATCGCGCCCTTTCATAGCAGAGAAACAGAATTCACCTATTATGTAACGACACCAGTCGAAAAGGTAGAAAATGTCCCTGATGGTATGGTCGGATTTACCATTCCCCGTAAGAATTATGTTTATTCTTCCTATAAAGGAAGTCTTGAAGAATTAGAAAATACATACAGGCAAATGTTAGTTTGGATGCAAGAGTATGGGTATGAGTTAGACAATCATGCCTTGAGCTTAAAAGTACTTAAAGAAAATGAATTTGATAGTGAAGGCAGCATGCATTTTGAACTTTATCTGCCTGTGAAAAGCTATAAGGATACCTATTAAAGACTGAATTTTTGGGAGAAGATTTTGTCTTCTCTTTCTTTTTTTTAGCATTTCTCATTATTATTATGTATACTAATAGTAATCATATTGAATATTCCTTCGGGGTCAGGTGCAAATCCTAACCGGCGGTGATGAAGCATAGCTTCTTAGTCCGTGACCCGGTTAACAATTGTTAAGCGGTGGATCTGGTGCAAATCCAGAGCCGACAGTTAAAGTCTGGATGGGAGAAGGGAAAAAATCCGGTTTAGCCAAGGGAGTAGTTTACCCTTTTTTAAGCTCTATTTTCTTATTGCCTTTTCCAAGGACCCTGAAGTGTTTTATCTCTTCAGGGTCCTTTTTTATTCTTTTATGAGTGTTAGGAAAGAAGTATTTTTTCAAGGATTTGCAAAAAATAGGTAAGGAGGTCAAAGCTATGTTTACCGGTATTATTGAAGAATTAGGAGTAGTAGTCAATATCCAGCGAAGCGGTGAATCATTTGTTCTAACAATTGATGCAAAAAAAATTCTTAAGGATGTTCATCTTGGAGACAGTATCTCGGTAAACGGAGTTTGCCTGACTGTCACCAGCTTTTCTGGCAATCAGTTTACAGTAGATGTTATGCCTGAGACCGTGAAAGCATCCAGTTTACAATCCCTGAAACGTGGGGCCAAAGTGAATCTCGAAAGAGCGATGGCAGCAGGAGGCAGGTTTGGAGGTCATTTTGTTTCAGGTCATATTGATGGAACTGGCGTAATTAAAAGTAAAAAACAAGTTGAAAATGCAATTTATTACGAAATTGAAGCCTCTCCTGAAATATTAAGGTATGTAATCGAAAGAGGTTCAATTGCCGTTGACGGGACAAGCTTGACTGTATTTGGAGTTACAAATGAAACATTTACTTTATCACTCATCCCCCATACATTATCTGAGAGTATTATTGGTCTTAAGGAATCAGGTGATATTGTCAATTTAGAATGCGATATGATTGGAAAGTATGTTGGACATTTTTTAACGAGCAGTCAAAATAATAGTAAAAATAAGAGTCCATCCGGTATTAGCGCGAGTTTTTTAGAAGAGAATGGTTTTCTATAGTTACATAAAAATCGTTTTAGAAAGGGGAGATTAGCATTGTTTGATAATATGGAAGAAGCATTGAATGATTTAAAAGAAGGCAAAGTCATCATTGTATGTGATGACGAGGATCGAGAAAATGAAGGTGATTTTATCTCCTTGGCTGAAAAAGCTACACCTGAGGTAATCAATCTAATGGCTACGCATGGAAGAGGATTAATCTGCGTTCCGATTGATGAAGAGTTAGCACAGAAATTAGAGCTTTTTCCAATGGTCGCAGTAAATACAGACGTACATGGTACGGCCTTTACCGTCAGTATTGACCATAAATATTCAACCACAGGAATTTCTGCCTTTGAGCGCTCCGCAACAGTATTAAGCATGCTTGACCCGGAATCAAAGCCTTCTGATTTCAAGCGGCCAGGTCATATTTTTCCTTTAGTGGCCAAAAAAGGCGGAGTTTTGAGGAGAACAGGTCACACTGAGGCGGCAGTAGATTTGGCAAGATTATGCGGGTCTATGCCTGCAGGAGTCATTTGTGAAATCATGAATGAAGATGGCACAATGGCACGTGTACCGGAGTTGCGGAAAATTGCCGATGAGCTTAATGTGAAGATGATCACCATTAAAGATTTAATTGAATACCGCAATAAAAAAGACAAGCTAGTTAAACGAGAAGTGGAAATAAATTTACCAACGGAATTTGGTGATTTTAAGGCCGCAGGGTATTCAAACGTTATTGATGGAAAAGAACATTTAGCATTAATAAAAGGTGAAATAAATTCTGAGAATCCTATCCTTGTTCGTGTGCATTCAGAGTGTTTAACAGGCGATGTTTTTGGGTCTTACCAATGTCAGTGCAGACCACAGTTACATGCAGCATTAACACAAATTGAACAGGAAGGAAATGGTGTGCTCCTATATATACGTCAGGGAGGCAGTGGTTTACTTGATAAATTGCGGGAGGATAGTCATAACACCTTCGAGGGAAATGAAAAGAATGGGGTTGGAGATGAGCTAAGGGAATTTGGCATTGGTGCCCAAATTTTAAAAGATTTAGGGATTAGAAAAATGAAGTTGTTAACCAATAACCCACGAAAAATCAAAGGCATTAAGGGATATGATCTTGAAATCGTTGAAACCGTTCCATTGCAAATGGAATTACACGAGGAAAAGGTAAAATAAAAAACTAAAAAATATATGGAGGTATTAACATGGGTAATTTTTATGAAGGTAATTTAGTAGGCTCAGGTTTAAAGATTGGAATTGTTGTGGGGCGTTTTAACGAATTTATTACCAGCAAATTGCTGAGCGGTGCACAGGATGCACTAAAAAGACATGGTGTTAGTGAATCAGATGTAGACATCGCTTGGGTGCCAGGAGCATTTGAAATTCCGCTTATTGCTCAAAAAATGGCAAAAAGTAAAAAGTATGATGCTGTTATTACATTAGGTACCGTTATTCGCGGTTCCACTCCACATTTTGACTATGTATGTAATGAAGTAGCCAAGGGCGTTTCAAAAATTAATCTCGATAGCGGCATCCCTGTTATTTTTGGAGTTTTAACAACAGATTCGATTGAACAAGCAATTGAGCGTGCAGGAACAAAGGCTGGAAATAAAGGATGGGATGTAGCGACTGGTGCCATTGAAATGGCTAATTTAATCCGAAATATGGAATAATAAGATCCTTTTTGAAGAAATTTGTGAAAAATGATACATTTGAATTTTTATTCGATATAATAGGTCTATCATAAAAATATTTAAAGAATAGGTGCTTAAATCTTTTTCTTAAAGATTTTTAGCTTAAAAGGGAAGTTTGGTTAAATGCCAACGCGGTCCCGCCACTGTAAATGGGAGCAATCTACAATATGTCACTGTCAAATTGATGGGAAGACGTAGGAAGCTATGACCATGAGCCAGGAAACCTGCCTAATTCTTGTGCCCCAAAAAACCTACGAGGATAGGGAGGTGTGGACGACTAGAATCATTTATTATAATGGAATCTAATCAACTAACATCTCTACGTTATCGTAGAGATGTTTTTTATTATTTGGCGGCAGTTATTTTATGATTTATATATTGACTCAAAGTCATTTAGGGGGAAGAAAAATGAAAAAATTATCATCATTATTACTTATTCTTTTGTTAACAATAGGTGCTTTAGCTGCATGTGGTGAACAGAAAGAACCTGTAAAGGATGAAGGAAACAGCAGTACTGAGCAAAAAGGAGAAGAAACAGCCTTTCCAGTAACCATTAAAGATGCATTAGATAATGAGGTTACAATTGAGGAAAAACCGGAAAAAATCGTTTCTGTGATTCCGAGTAATACAGAGATTGCTTTTGCACTAGGACTTGGTGACGAAGTTGTTGGAGTATCTAATTATGATAACTATCCTGAAGAAGTAGCATCAAAAGAGAAAATCGGCGATATGGAACTAAACATCGAAAAAATTATTTCTTTACAGCCCAATCTTGTATTGGCACATGAATCAACTGCTAATAATGGGAAAGAAGGACTCCAACAGCTTAGAGATGCTGGAATTGCCGTTTTAATCATTAATGATGCCCTTAATTTTGAACAAGTGTATGATACGATCAACATGATTGGAAAAGCAACTGGTGAAACAAAAGCCGCTGAAGAATTAGTTAAAGGTATGCAGGATAAATTAGCTGAAATAAAAGCCAAGGCGGGCGAAATAAAGGAAAAGAAAAAGGTGTTTGTTGAAGTGTCCCCTGCTCCGGAAGTGTTTACAACCGGAAAAAACACATTTATGGATGAAATGATCAGTTTGATTAATGCTGAAAATATTGCAAACGATCAAGAAGGATGGGTTAAAATGGATCAAGAATCAATCATTGATCGAAACCCGGATGTCATCATTACTACATATGGTTTTTATACTGAAAATGCTACAGAATTAGTGTTAGGTAGACAAGGCTGGGAAAATGTCAATGCGATTAAGAATAAGCAAGTTATCGATGTAGATTCTGACACTGTAACACGTTCAGGTCCAAGGATTGTTGAAGGAGTAGAGGAACTTGCAAAGGCTGTCTATCCGGAAGTTTTTAAATAATAAAGTATTAGCCTATTTGATAGCAGGGAGCTTCCTGCTCCTTTCAATTTTATTAGGTATTTCGATAGGAACCGTTTCGGTTCCTATCTTTACCATTATCCAAATCATAATGTCTAAGCTATTTGGCTTTATTTCACTAGATCAAATTGACCCCATGTTTTCTAGTATCGTTTTAAACATTCGTTTACCACGAGTTATATTGGCTGGTTTAGTAGGAGCATCTCTCGCCATTGCAGGAGCAGCCTTTCAAGGTCTATTAAGGAATCCATTAGCGGATCCCTATACGTTAGGCGTATCATCAGGTGCGTCCGTCGGGGCGGTACTCACTTTGTTTTTTAACCTATCAATCCCTATAATCGGAAGCTTTACGCTGCCATTACTCAGCATTTTGTTTTCATGGGTTACGATTTTTTTGGTACTGGCTTTCGCCCGAAAAATTGAACGCTCGATGAGAGTGGAAACGATTATCTTAACGGGAATCATCTTTAGTTCCTTTCTCGGTGCCATTATTTCACTCATGATTGCCTTAACTGGTGATGAGCTTAGGCAAATTATTGGCTGGCTCTTGGGAAGTGTATCGATGAGAGGCTGGGAATACATAAAAATTATTACACCTTTTTTTGTACTAGGATCAGTCATACTTATTTTTAATGCAAAAGAATTAAATGCCATGTCCTTCGGTGAAGAACGAGCCCACCATTTAGGGGTAAACGTTCAAAAGAGAAAATTGATGATCCTGACTGCAGGATCGATTTTGACAGGAGCTGCAGTTGCGGTTTCAGGAACGATTGGTTTTGTGGGGCTGGTGATTCCACATCTTTCTCGATTATTATGGGGTCCCGATCATAGGCACCTGCTTCCACTATCAATCATTACGGGAAGTGGATTTTTAATTGTAGCAGATTTAATCTCAAGAACAATTATTTCCCCAACTGAGCTGCCGATTGGAGTCATAACGGCTTTATTTGGTGCCCCGGTATTTGCGTTAATTCTGTTACAGAGAAAAAGAACGGAAAGAAGTGGATAAAGGATGCTTAGGGTTCAAGATGTTTCAGGCGGTTATTCAGATGAATCTGTACTCAAGGATATTTCCTTTGAAGTTCAAACAGGTGAGTTATTCGGGATATTGGGACCTAATGGAAGCGGCAAGACGACCTTGTTAAAAATGATTAGTGGAATCCTGCCGATTGCTAGAGGTGATATTTTTATTAAAGAGAAAAGGCTTCAGGAATATAATTCTAAACAACTTGCACAAATCGTAGCGGTTTTATCACAACATTCACAGCAATCCTTTTCCTATACCGTTAAAGAAACCGTTTCACTTGGCCGTTATGCCCATCAATCAGGCTGGTTTCAGACCTGGGGAGAAATGGATGAAAGTATCGTACAGCGTGTAATGAAGCAGACGGGTATCGCTTCCTTCCAAAATAAAAGTATTCAAGAGTTATCCGGTGGTGAAAAACAAAGGGTATTTCTGGCGCAAGCTCTTGCTCAAGAACCCGAAATTCTTCTTTTAGATGAACCAACGAACCACTTAGATTTATCTTATCAAAAGGAATTACTGGATTTATTAAAACACTGGACGACAGAAACGGGTTTGACAGTCCTTTCAATCTTTCATGATTTAAATCTTGCAGGCTTATATTGTGATCGATTGCTACTGCTTGAAAACGGAAGTATTAATATCAACCATATCCCGAATGAAGTGCTAAGGGAAGAAAGAATACGAGACGTCTATCATACTGAAATTAAGAAGCATCCCCATCCAAGAGTAGCAGCTCCTCAAATGGTGTTATTACCCAAAGAGAAGCAGGAAAAGAAAAAAATACAAATCGATGAAAGGATGCTGCGAAGGACCAATGAGTTTATCGAGTTAAAAGCACCTTCACATTTAAGGACGATGTCTTCTGGGGTTATTGGATCGGGAACAGGCTGGCATCATACATTTGTTAATCGACATGTTGATAAGGACTATAACTGCAGTGATCATCGCAAGGAAATGGCAGACTTTTTAAAAGAAAAGGGCTTTGAACCTTCTGAAACAGTAGGAATGATGACAGCAGTCATCCTTGAAGATGTTTCCTTTAAGCACATCGAAGGGACTGGTTTTTCTGTCTTTGTTCTCGTAACTGCGGGTGTTGGTAACGCCATAGACTGTTCCAAAAGTGAACAGCATACCTTTGATCAGGTGCCTGGCACCATCAATACCTGGATTTTCGTTAATGGTGAGTTAACGGAGGAAGCATTTATTCAATCTATTATGACTGCTACAGAAGCAAAGGCGAAAGCACTACATGATTTAAGCGTTATCGATGGAGTGACAGGCACCATTGCTACTGGTACTTCGACGGATAGTATTTTAATTGCTGCTACCCAGACTGGCGAGCTTTTGGAATATGCGGGTACCATTACTCCTTTAGGAAAACTCATTGGAAAAGCCGTATACGAGTGCACGGCTGAGGGTATTCGAAAATCTCAAAAAAGGAAATTCGTATGATTGCCTATCATTTGATTGCCATAACCATTGCATATTTCATTGATAAGCTAGTAGGAGATCCCCCTCATTGGCCACATCCTGTTAGATGGATAGGATCGTTGATTTCATTCTTCGAAAAACGCTTAAATCATGGAAAAAGTAAAAGATTAAAAGGGGTCGCAATGCTCCTTTTTGTTTTATTGATAGCATTCTTGATAGTAAAGGTATTTGTAGTAATTAGTTATAGGATTCATCCAATTGCTGGTATTATCGTTGAAAGTATTATTATTGCAACAACAATTGCCCAAAAAAGTTTAAAAGAAGCTTCGCTTGATGTCTATGGCCCCTTAGAAAAAGGGGACTTAGCAGCGGCAAGAATAAAACTATCTTACATTGTCGGAAGAGATACAGAAACATTAAATGAAGGTGAAATTGCACGCGGAGCAATCGAGACGGTGGCTGAAAATACGAGTGACGGGGTGACAGCACCGTTGTTTTGGGCCCTAATTGGGGGAGCGCCGCTGGCAATGGTTTATCGTGCAACGAATACCTGCGATTCGATGGTAGGATATGTGAATGATAGATATAAAGATTTCGGCTGGGCTTCTGCTAAATGGGATGATGTAATGAATTGGATTCCAAGCAGAGTTACCGGAATCCTTATGCTAATCGGGACAAAGCCTAACAAAATGGAGTATCGACGGGCGTGGATGATATTGTTCAGAGATGCCAAGAAGCATCCGAGTCCAAACAGCGGCTGGGGTGAAGCAGCGGTGGCTGCCATTTTAGGGATTCAGCTTGGCGGTATTAATTATTACAAAGGAATACTTTCAAATCGGGCAAAGATGGGGGAGCCTCTTCACCCCATTCAAGCAGGTCATATTTTATTAGCTAATAGAATCTTAGATAAAACAGTCTTTTTATTTTTGCTGTTTTTATGGATAGGAGGGATGATTCTTGAAATGGCCTTCACATGGATCAAATCCGCAGCACCTTTTTAAGTCAATGGGACTTGCGCTCCCCGAAAAGTATATAGATTTTAGTGCAAATATTAATCCTATAGGCCCGCCTCCCCTGCTAAAAGAGAAATGGAATGATTTTTATCAGGAAATTACCGTGTATCCTGACCCATTTGCCGAAAAACTTAAGAGCCGGATCGTAGAAAGTGAACAAATTTCTGATGATACCATCTTAATTGGAAATGGCGGAGCGGAACTCATTACCCTTGTGGCAAGGTTCCTTCAAGGAAAAAAGGTAATAGTGGTGGAACCAACTTTTTCTGAATATGAAAAGGCTTGTCGGGCTAATCATTGTGAGATTCAGTATCATCAATTAAAAGAGCCAAATTTTGTGCTAAGTATGGATGAGCTACGCCCAAGTTTACCGAGTGCAGATGCTTTATTCTTATGTAATCCAAATAATCCAACTGGTATTCAATATTCTGTATCAAGGGTACTTTCAATTATTGAGGAATGTGAAAAACAAAAATGCTTCGTGATTTTAGATGAAGCTTTCTATGATTTTTTAATAGATTATCACTCCTTTATCCCTTACATAAATAGGTTCTCGAATTTAATCATCATCCGTTCAATGACAAAAATGTTTGCAATTCCTGGACTCCGGTTAGGATATTTGGCTGCAACCCCAGATATTATTGTTAAACTTAGCACATTGCAGCCACATTGGAGTATCAATACCATTGCCTTATTGGCGGGAGAACTTTGCCTGCAAAATAAAGATTTTATTAATAAGACTCGAAGTTATATAAGGGAAGAACGGGAGCGGTTATTTACTTTTTTTAATAAGAATAATTTTGAGATTACTCCTTCCCAAGTTAATTTTTATTTGTTACGAGATCCCTTTCTCAAGGATCAGTTTAGCTTATTTGAATTTCTTTTACACCAAGGGATTATTCCTCGCCATACGTTTAATTTTCCAGGGTTGGAAGGAAATTGGCTTCGCTTTGCGATAAAAAGTAAGGAAGAAAATAGTAAATTAATGGAGGTGTTGCTGGAATGGCGGCAGCTTCATTAATCTTTATTTCTGGCGGGGTTAGGAGCGGGAAAAGCAGCTTTGCAGAAAAAATAGCACTAGAGCTCGCAAAGGAAAATGGTGGTCAATTAAAATATTTGGCAACAGGTGTGGCTTCCGACCAAGAAATGAAGGAACGAATTGCAAAGCACCAGAGTGACCGAGAGATAGGAAAGTTCCGATGGAGAACGATTGAACAGTCACTAAATATCGGGGAGATTGCTCAATTATTTAACGATGAAGATATTATTCTTCTTGATTGTGTTACGACCCTCTTAAATAATGAACTGTTTTTTGCAAACCACAAATGGGATGAGTCTTTTTTGACAAAGGTAATGGAAACGATCATAACAGGGATAAATGACATACGTGACAGAGCAAAAGTTTTAATTGTTGTTAGTAATGAAGTTTTCCATGAGTCAATGGTCGAAAATGAACTGGTATTTTCATATGGACGAATTCTTGGGAAGATTCATCAGCAATTGGTGAAGACCGCTGATCAAGCATTTTTAGTTGAAGCGGGAATAGCGATCAACATGAAGGGAGTTAGGATATGAAAGGAGTTATGATTCAAGGAACCGCATCCGATGTTGGGAAAAGCCTCATTGTGACCGCGCTCTGCCGGATGTTTGCCAATGATGGAGTAAAAGTAGTTCCCTTCAAATCTCAAAATATGTCCAACAACTCGTATGTGACAAAAGACGGAAAAGAGATTGGCAGGGCACAAGGGATCCAGGCGGAAGCCGCGAAAATTGAGGCAACAGTATGGATGAATCCGATATTATTAAAGCCCCGCTCGAATCAGGATTCTGAGATTGTGTATTTAGGTAAGTCGTTGAAAACTCTTTCTGGAAGAGGGTATCGGGATAATTTTTACGAAAAGGGTCTTGCTGTAATTAAGAAGTCTCTTGAACACCTAGTGAGCGAATACGAACTAGTGGTAATAGAAGGAGCAGGAAGCCCGGTTGAAATCAATCTCAAGGATCGAGAGCTTGTAAATATGAAGGTGGCCGAGCTGGCGGATGTTCCTGTAATACTGGTAGCGGATATTGACAGAGGCGGAGTTTTTGCGAGTATTGTTGGCACTCTTGAGCTTCTGGAACCAGAGGAAAGGCAGAGAGTTGCTGGCGTTATCATTAATAAATTCCGCGGAGATATCAGCTTATTTGAAGATGGCATTCACTGGTTGGAAAAGAAAACCGGTATTCCCGTTTTAGGTGTTCTGCCATATGTAGAGAATCATATGATCGATGGAGAAGATTCCTTGTCATTAAACAATCAATTTTCCAGCAGGAAAAAGGGGAATTTGGATGTTGCTGTAATCCATCTTCCGTTTGTTTCGAACTATAGTGATCTGGAACCATTTGTATATGAAGAGGATGTGTCGATTCGCTGGGTCAATCATGCTTCTGAATTTGGAAATCCCGACGCAGTAATTATTCCAGGGACAAAGAGTACAATCAATGATTTGAATACTCTAATAGATAAACAATTAGATATTTTGATTCAAAAACATATAGAAAATGGCGGTTATGTTATAGGTATTTGTGGCGGATATCAAATTCTTGGTGAAGAGATCATCGATGAAACTGGTTCGGATACAGGAATACGGAACAGCATGGTGAAAGGATTGGGATGTATTCCAGGAAGAACCATTTTTTATGATGAAAAAGAAACGGTAAGAGCTACAGGAGTTTACCACGAAAATACAGGATTGATCCCAAAAGGAAAGCTAGAAGGGTTTGAAATTCATTTAGGAAAAACGGTTTTACATCAGCAGCGGTGTTCATTTTTGGCACTTGATAACGGAAAAGAAGAAGGTTTTTACGGCAAGAATGGACAAATTATTGGCACGTATCTTCATCATCTTTTTCATAATGACGAATGGAGAAATCATTGGTTAAACATGATTCGAAAAAGCAAAGGCTTGCACTGTAAAGAAACCATTTATATAAGTGATTACAAAGATAAAAGATATGATGAAATTGCAGACCAAATGAAAGCACATTTAAATTTTGAGAAACTAATTAACATCATCAATAAGTGGTCTTCGAAATGAGAAAATTTCTAAAGGGTTTCTTAATCGACCTGCAATTTTTTACTGCTATTCCAGTACGTTTTGAATTACCGATAGATAAGCCTCATCTAAAAAGTGCCGTTCAAGCATTCCCTTTATTAGGACTGCTTCAAGGGGGCATATATGCTTCGCTATATTTTCTATTGCTAGAATATACGCCTTTTTCCAACCTTGCTATCGCGTTCTTGCTTTGGTTAATGACGATTCTTTTAACAGGAGGAATCCACTTGGATGGCTGGATGGATGCAAGCGATGCTTATTTTTCATACGGCGATCAGCCGAAAAGGCTCGAGATTATGAAGGACCCAAGAACTGGTGCATTTGGTGTAATCTCGGTTATTGTATTGCTGAGCAGTCGGTTTCTCTTTATTTATGAGATTACCGGAAATGTTCAAATAGTATCATACATGATGATTGCTGCCATCCCGTTTTTGAGTAAAAGTGTCATGGGTGTCCTGCTGTTGACCGTGAAGTCTGCTAAAAATGAAGGATTAGGTGCTTTATTCCAAAGAGCCGCAACCAAAAAGGTATTATGGATATATCCAATTTATATTACTATCTTTCTTGCTCTCATGACATTGGTTGATCATGGATTCTTTCTTGTTTTCGCATTGACCGTGATAGCCTGTGCTAGTTTACTATTATGTCGTAGAAAAGCTGTAAGCTGGTTCGGTGGAATTACGGGTGATGTTTTAGGTGCTGCCGTTGAAGGGACTGAATTATTTCTATGGATGACAATGTGGTTATTGCATTATTTCGCCATGGCCTAACAGAGGAGAATAAACGGAAAGCCTATTTAGGATGGAACGATTCTCCTTTATGTACAGAGTCTGCGAATCTGAGCACGAGCAGCAGGTACGATCTCTATTTTTCGAGTGATTTGCAAAGATGTATAACGACAGCAAGTCTCCTTTTTCCAAATAACAATTTGAATCTGTTACCACATTTACGAGAAATGAATTTTGGTCTATGGGAAGGAAACACCTATCAAGACTTAAAAAAACTCCCTCATTATCAACGATGGCTTTCGGATCCTGTATCTTATTGTCCGCCAGGGGGAGAATCATTTCAGGAATTCACGCATAGGGTTCAAAATGGATGGGACAAGATGACGGAAGAAATTATTTCTAGAAAAGTTGGAACATGTGCCATTATTACGCATGGTGGGGTTATTAGATATTTATTATCTGAATTTGCACCTAAACCTAGTGACTTTTGGTCGTGGCAGGTACCACATCACCATGGATTTGAACTTGTTTTTAAAAGAGAAGCATTAAGGAGGGGTATTCGTTGCACTTTATTACAGGAGGTTCATTTAACGGCAAAAGAGCATGGGTGAAGAAAACATACGGATTAACTGGAGCCTGGATCTCAGCCTATCAGGACGCTCCTCTGACAGAAGACTTTAACCATATTAATAGTGATTTACTAGTTTTAGAAGGAATCGAAATTTGGATAAAAGAGTTAACCAAAACATATGATTCATACAGAAGCAGGGAAATTTGGATTCAAATCATAACCAATTGGCTTTTCTGGGAAAAAGCAGAGCCCGAGCGAAAACTAGTGGTAATTGGGACGGATATCACAAAAGGAATTGTCCCGATAGAGGGAGTAAATAGATTATGGCGTGATGTCACAGGATGGGTCTACCAAGATTTTTCTGCAATGGCGGATAAAGTGGATGTCATTTGGTATGGATTAAATCAAACAATCAAATAAACGGGGGATGAGAAGCAATGAAACTTTATACAAGAACGGGCGATAAAGGAAAAACTAGTATTATTGGAGGAAGAGTAGACAAGGATGATATTCGAGTGGAAGCTTACGGAACAGTAGATGAAGTAAATTGTTTTGTAGGGCAGGTTATGACTGAACTAGATGAGGTAACTTTTAAGGATGTCTTAGCAGATCTTGAGAAAATTCAGCATGAATTATTTGATTGTGGCGGGGATCTTGCCAATATTTCCGATAAAGTTGAGTTTAAGCTGGAGAAAGAGACCATTGACTATTTAGAGCAGAAAATCGATGAATACATTCAAGAAGCTCCGGAGCTCGAAAGATTTATTTTGCCTGGTGGAACAAAGCCGTCGGCTTCAATTCATATTGCCAGAACGGTGACAAGAAGAGCAGAGAGATTAGTTGTATCCTTAATGAAAAACGACGAGAAAACACCTGAATTAGCATTAAAATATTTAAATCGTCTTTCAGACTATTTCTTTGCCTTAGCAAGAGTGGTAAATTATCGACTCAACGTAAAAGACGTAGAATATGTTCGAAGTGCAAAAGTATTCAGGGATGGGAAACGTAAAGATGAAAAGTAGAATGCTCATATTGCTGGCATTGTTTTCAGCTTTATCTGCAGTTGGGGCTGCAATTAAAATTCCGGCAATCGTAGGCAGTGTAGCTTTTGATGTATTTCCAGCTTTACTGGCTGCTGCCTTGTTAGGGGGTGGAGCAGGTGCCATTGTTGGTGCGTTAGGGCATTTGTTATCTGCCTTAATCGCAGGTTTTCCATTAGGACCGATGCATGTATTGATTACAATCGAAATGGCCCTTCTTGTCTTTATTTTTGGTGTTCTTTATAAAAAGAATAAAAAAGGCACTGCTAGTATACTATTTATCCTTATGAATGCATTTGCTGCACCATTGCCGTTTATATTTATCATGAATAAAGCATTTTATGTTGCATTAGTTCCTTCATTATTAATTGGATCAATCATCAATACAGTCATCGCTTTAGTGGCAATTCCACGACTCAAAGCTTTAGTTAAACAAGATTTGATTGAAAAAGATGTGAAAATATGAGGGATACCATTACCATTCCGTTAAATAGTAAAGAGTCGATAATTATGGCAAGTGATAATAGCGGTAGCATTGGAATGAAAGCAGAGGATCATGTACAGGTTTCATACGAAACGGTTGCATATTACTCATTTAGAGTAGCAGCAATGGAATGCATCGCATCAGGAGGAGAGCCGTTTTCAGTGGTTCTTCATAATTTTTGTGGAGATGATTCATGGAGTGAACTCGTAAATGGAGTTCAAAAAGGATTGGCAGAATTGAACCTAGGGAATATACCTATCACTGGCAGTACAGAGAGTAATTTTCAACTAAAACAATCTGCGGTTGGTTTAGTAGTACTAGGTAAGAAGCCTTTTGATAAAATAACAGAGAAGATTTTTTCAAATGATCTTAAATTTGCCGTAATCGGTAAGCCTCTTGTTGGGAATGAAGTGATTGAACATGCACACGAGATTGTACCTTTATCGACTTTCCGGAAAGTCTCTAACCTCCAAGATATTATGGTTTGGCCCGTCGGTTCAAAAGGAATCTTAGCAGAGTTCAATCAGATGTTTCCTTCAAACGAATTTACAAAGGAAATGCTTGGAGCGGATCTTGATGTATTAAAATCATCTGGACCAGCAACCTGCTTTATTATTGCCTTTGAACAAAATCAAGAAGAGGCTATAAAAAAAATAGCAGCAGCGTTTTACCATTCCATAACTGTTAATTGAACTACCCCTCCTTAACACCCTTACGGGTTGTTTGAAGAAGGGGATTCCTAAGAACACCAGTGTATCCACCAGTTATGGATTAGGCGATCCCCACAGTACCTGCGGTTAGAAGTCTTAATGCTTCATTTTTAAGATTGATT
>NZ_NPDD01000090.1 GCF_002272245.1 Bacillus sp. 7884-1
TGGCATTTGTCCACCCATTGGCATTTGACCCATTCCCGGCATTTGGCCGCCCATTGGGTTTGTCATCGGTAATTGCGGCATAAAGGATGAAGACTCATCATACCCATGTGGCATAAATTCTGCACCTCCAACACCTGGCATTTGTCCAGATTGATTAGGCATCATATTTGGCATATGGTGCATTGCAGCTCCCTGAACCTGTGGATATGGCATAAATCCTACAGGCGGACAAGGTGGCGGCGGGCACCATTTCGGTGGTGGCGGACAATAACCTGATCCCGGCAAAATTGGTGTCATAGGTGTACAAAAGTCTTGTGGCATTTGTTGTTGCACAGGAAGCTGATTTTCCATTGGTGCTTCTTGTATCGGCATAACTGGATTTGCTTTCATTGGTTCTTTCATTTCAGGAAGTATGTTCGTTGGTTTTGGCGGTAATTGTGGCTGTTTTACCTCCATATTGGTCATATTGTTCAGGTAATAGTTATTAATATCGATTTCTGGGATGATTTGCAGGGGCATTTTTGGAGTATATGGTGTTTTTGGTGCTTCTAAAATTGGTGTTTTAACTGGTGCTTCTTTGATTGGTGCTTTAACTGGTGCTTCTTTGATTGGTGCTTTAACTGGTGCTTCTTTGATTGGTGCTTTAAC
>NZ_NPDD01000091.1 GCF_002272245.1 Bacillus sp. 7884-1
TTCTTTGATTGGTGCTTTAACTGGTGCTTCTTTGATTGGTGCTTTAACTGGTGCTTCTTTGATTGGTGCTTTAACTGGTGCCTCTTTAATTGGTGCTTCCTTAATAGGTACTTCTTTTACTGGAATTTCTTTTACAGGTTTTTCTTTAGCTGGTACTGGTACCGGTACTGGTACTGGTACTACTTTAATTGGAGCTTCTTTTTTAGGAACCTCTTTTATTGGAGCTTCCTTTATGGGAGCCTCCTTCTTTGGAGCGGTTTTGATCGGCATTTCTTTTGGTTTCTCTTTGGTAAACGGTTGCCCAGCAATCGGCATTTCTTTCTTGGCGCCTAAGTTGATTGTGGCCCCCGGCTTTGTTCCCATAGGCGCTTCTTTTTTAATATTTCCACCTGAAGTTGGGACTTTTATTTTCATACCGGGCATAATCATATCAGGGTTGCTGAGCTGTGAATTCATCTTTTTCAGCTCTTCAAAATTCACGCCGTACTTCTTGGCGATTTTCCAAAGAGTATCCCCTTTCTGTACGATATGGATCTTCACTCTGATTTCCCTCCTATGCATAAGTCCATATATTCTATGTGATGATAGGCAAAGTGCTAACATTCTTCAGAAAAACTTATGCTTTTTTTCCACAAAATATGAATCAACCCTTCAAATATAAAAATAGATGCAATTTTTAAAAATTGCATCTACCCTATCTTTATGCGTTTTGTAACATACGATCAAGCGATAATTTTGCATTTTCGGCAATTTCCGGAGCTACTTTAATCGTGTTATTTGTATTTTCAAGTGTATCTAAGCTCCAGACTAAATGCGGCAGGTCGATTCGATTCATCGTTAAACAAGGACACATTTGCGGATTTAGCGAGATAATTTTTTTATCAGGATGATTGTTAATTAGACGATTGACGAGATTCATCTCGGTTCCAATCGCCCACTCAGAACCTGGCTCCGCTTTTTCAATCGCATTAATAATATAACTTGTTGAACCAGCCATATCAGATAATTCCACGACTTCACGACGGCACTCAGGATGAACAATAATCGTCATGTTCGGATATTGGCTGCGTGTATCATGGATATTCCGAACCGTAAAGTTTTCATGGACCGAGCAATGCCCTTTCCAAAGAATAACTTTTATTTTTGAAGTGTCACCTTCGTATTCAAGTTTATTGGTAATTGGATTCCAAACAGCCATCTCATCTAAACCAATACCCAAGTCATAAGCGGTATTTCGACCTAAGTGCTGATCCGGTAAAAATAAAATCCGTTCTTTTTGGGTGAACGCCCACTTTACCATTGTATCTGCATTAGAAGAGGTTACGCACGCACCGCCATGAGCACCAACAAATGATTTAATCGCAGCCGTAGAGTTAACATAAGTTAATGGAAGAATACTATCACCAAAGACTCCCTGAAGGATTTCCCATGCTTTTTCAGTCTGCTCAAGGTCTGCCATGTCTGCCATTGAGCAGCCTGCACGCATATCTGGGAGAATAACCTTTTGGTTTTCATCTGTTAGAATATCAGCCGTTTCCGCCATGAAATGCACGCCGCAGAAAACAATAAATTCTGCTTCTTTATTTTCAGCCGATAATTGAGCAAGTTTTAAAGAATCACCTGTTGCATCAGCAAACTGGATGACTTCATCTTTTTGATAATGATGTCCTGGAATAAAAAGTTTTGAGCCTAATTTGTTTTTCACTTCGATTACTCTAGCTTCTAACTCTTCCTTTGACATTTGTTTGTATTTTTCAGGAATCATCTTATTCTTTTGCATGGCCGCTAAAATACTCATCTTTATTCCTCCCCTTTGCTCCAGAGAACTTTGACGCTTATATCAAGTGCTTTATAGGAATGTGTTAAGGCTCCTAATGAAATATAGTCAACCCCTGTATCACGATAACCAGCTAAATTGGACAATTGAATACCCCCAGAAGCTTCTGTAATGAAACCTGCTGGAACTAACTTAATTAGTTCTTTAATTTCATCTGGAGTACGATTATCAAACATAATCACATCGGCACCAGCACTGACAGCTTCCTTAACCTGAGCTTCCGTTTCAACTTCGACTTCCACCTTCATCATATGACCAGCTTTTGCACGTACCGTTTCAACTGCATGTGAAATAGAGCCGGCAAAAGAAATATGATTATCTTTAATCATGATTCCATCGTATAAGCCGAAACGATGATTGTAGCCCCCACCCTTGGTAACGGCATACTTTTCAAGCATTCTTAAACCGGGTGTCGTTTTACGGGTATCACATATTTTGGTATGACCACTGTCAAGTGTTGAAACAGCATCTCGGGTCAGCGTGGCAATTCCACTCATTCTTTGGATTAGGTTAAGAACCACTCTTTCCCCTTTTAGCAAATCAGATATCCTCCCAGAGGCTGTTGCAAGCTTTTGGCCGTATTCAATGTTCTGACCATCTTTTACAAAGACCTTTGTTTCAATATCATTATTTAAAAGCTTAAAACCCGTTTTAATAATCTCTTCTCCACAGAATATTCCATTATCCTTTGAAAGAAAAACAATTTCCCCTTTTGTATCATCGGCAAAAATTAAATCGGATGTAATATCCTGTTCCCCAATATCTTCAATAAAAAATTGCTCAAGTAGCGAGCGCAGTTTCAATGTGTTCATGGTTTCTCTCCATTTCCTGGCTATTTGTATGAGTAATGGTCCTATTTAACCAATGTAGATTATCTTCCACTGGGTAATCACTTCGATAATGACCGCCACGGCTTTCTGTTCGCTTCAAAGCAGATTCAGTAATTAAATTCGCTGTGATAAGCATGAAAATCTTTGTCATCTCTTCAAAAGAATAGGCGTCAAGATTATCGATTTGGTGGACATTAAAACGATTTAACCAAGCTTTTTGTTTTTGAAGATTAACAGCATCTCGAACAATTCCAACCCGCTCCATCATACAATCCTTTATTTGCTGGATGTCTGGTAAGATTACTTTTTCTTTTGGAATAAAAGGAGCTGTGTGTACTTTACCATGGACTTCTTCGGATGCTGACTCATTTAACCATGTAGATAACTTTTCTCCCATATATAAACCTTCTAATAAAGAATTACTTGCCAGACGGTTAGCACCGTGCAAACCTGTACAGGCAGCTTCACCGATCGCGTATAATCCATTTATTGAAGTCCGTCCTGTTAAATCTGTTTTGACTCCACCCATTAAAAAATGACTGCCGGGTGCCACCGGAATTCTTCCCGCTGATAACTGAAGTCCATTTTCCTCGCAAATGGAGGTAATCGAAGGAAAACGTTCCTTAAAGTTTTCTATATTACTAATATCTAAATATACATTGCAGCCATTAGTAAGATATTCATAGATTTTCTGCGAAACAACATGCCTTGGTGCAAGGTCTTTAAGCAGATGTACACCTTCCATGATTGGGCTGCCGTCATCGGTAACAAGGATGGCACCTTCTCCGCGAACCGCTTCTGAAATTAACCCTTTTGTTTCACCATTAAGATATAGTAGTGTTGGATGGAATTGAATAAACTCCATATCAACAATCTCAGCTCCTGCTCGATAGGCCATTGCAATTCCATCGCCGTTGACTGTTGGGGCATTTGAAGTATAGGTGAATAATTGTCCACAACCGCCCGTTGCTAGAATGGTATTAGTGCTGTAGTAGTACTTTATTGTGCCATCTTGTTCCTTCGCTTTTACACCAATGCAGCGATTCTTGGAATCAATCAATAATTCATATGCAAATACATCCTCATCAATGGTGACATTATCCTTCATCCTGCTGATAAGAAACTCAACCACATTTTTACCTGTCGCGTCTCCGCCGCCATGAACAATTCGCTTTTCGCTATGTGCCCCTTCCATCCCTAAAAGCAATTCACCGTTTGGATTTTTATCAAAAACAGATCCTTGTTCAGAAATGAACTTAATTAGCCCAGGTGCAGCATGAATGATTTGTTCGACTGCTCCTTGATTATTGTGATAACTTCCCGCTTCAAGCGTATCAGCAATATGTTTAGCAGGATGATCATGCTCGCCAATAGCCGCAGCAATACCGCCTTGAGCCAGATAAGAATTCGCTGTTCTAACTTTTCCCTTTGTGAGTATCCTCACATTTAAATCCTTATTTAAAAGCGAGGCTAACTGCAGTGCAGCAATCCCACTTCCTAAAATTAATACATCATTATTTGTCATCATATTGCCTCCTGGATTAACAGGTGTCTTGACATCTATATTTACATAGAATTAAACTAAATACAAGAATTTTTTTAGCGTCAGCTATCCATATTCAAAAATACTAATATTGGAGATTACTATGATATATTTTGATTTTGCTGCCACCACTCCGTTAGATCCTGAAGCTGCAGAGGTGTTTGTACAGGCTTCAACTGAGTATTTTGGGAATTCCAGCTCGCTCCATGATATCGGAGGACAGTCACAGGACTTACTAGAGAATTGCCGTGAAGAGCTTGCAAATCTTTTAGGAATTAATAAAAAAGGGCTGTACTTTACAAGTGGTGGTTCAGAGGGGAATTTTCTAGCCATTGAAGCCCTTCTTTCAGCACCGAAAAAAACTGGAAAGCATATTATTGCTGGGTTGGCTGAGCACTCTTCTATCCATGGAGTTCTCAACAGGCTAGATGGTTACAATATTACCTTTTTACCCCTTAATTCTTCCGGTCTTATTGATGTTGAAGAATTGGAGCGCAGCATTACTCCAGAAACCATTTTAGTGACCGTACAGCATGTTAATTCGGAGATTGGAACCATTCAGCCAATTGAAGAAATAGGGAGAATTTGTCTGGAGCATGACATCCATTTTCACAGCGATTTTGTTCAATCTTTTGGTAAAATTAATTTGCGAAATATTCCCCAGCTCGTTAGCAGTTTTTCGTTCTCTGGCCATAAAATTTATGGTCCAAAAGGGGTTGGCGGTGTTTATGTAGACCCTGCTATTTCCTGGAAAGCATTTTTTCCAGGCAGCTCTCATGAAAAAGGATTTAGACCAGGAACTTTGAATGTCCCGGGGATTGCAGCGATGACGGCGGCGGCTCAAAAAATAAATGACCGGATGGGGAAGAATCACGATAAATATTTAGAGCTACGAGCTGCTTTTATGGATTCGCTTAAGCCTATTAAGGACTTTGTACATGTCCATCAGGCGGAGTCTGTGTCACAATTACCTTCAATAATAGGTTTGCGGATTTCTGGGATAGAGGGCCAATGGATGATGTTAGAATGTAATCGATATGGGTTCGCGATTTCAACCGGAAGTGCCTGTCAAATTGGCATGCAGTCTCCAGCTAAAGTGACACTAGCATTAGGATTAAGCACACAGGAGGCAAAGGAATTTATCCGGATTTCGTTTGGAACTTCAACCAAGAGGGAAGATGTAATTAAGCTTGGAGAAACTATTGTAGGTATCGTAAATAAATTTAAACTATAGAAACTGTGCTAAAATATAGAAATAGGAACACCTAGGAGGTAAATATGGCTGAGCAAAAAAAAATATTAGGCGATGAAAGGAGAGCTTTCATTTTAGAGCTGCTTAAGGACAGTCCAGTGCCGCTTACAGGAAGTGAGTTAGCAACAAGAACAAATGTAAGCAGACAGGTCATTGTTGGGGATATTACGCTCCTGAAAGCAAAAGATGAGCCGATCATCGCAACAAGCCAAGGCTATTTGTATTTTAAGCAAAACACAGGCGCACCATTATACGAACGGACCATCGCCTGCAGGCACATACCAGGCGACACGGAAAAAGAGCTAAATTTACTCGTCGATCATGGTGTATTGGTAAAGGATGTAAAAGTTGAACATGCGGTCTACGGAGATTTAACTGCGTCTATTATGGTATCCAATCGCCAAGAGGTCAAACAATTTATGGCTAACATCCAAACGACAAAGGCCTCGTTACTATCGGAGTTAACGGGAGGCATTCATCTCCATACAATTGCGGCATCCACGGTGCAAACCTTGGACAAAGCTGAAGTTGCTTTGAAGGAAGCTGGCTTTTTAATTGAATACTAAATACGAAAAAGTACCGAGCATATGCCCGGTACTTTAGTTTAATTCAACCATTTTAGATGGGTAGCTTCCTAGTAATGTAACCCCGCAGCCTAGTGCTTCAAGCTCTGCCATTGCGCCTGGTATCAATACCTCGTCCAGCTTCATTTCCAAATCAATAATGAAAAAATAATTACCTATTCCAGTTTTCATCGGTCTTGATTCAATCTTAGACAGGTTTATTTTTCTCCAAGCAAAAGCAGATAGGACCATATGCAGCGTTCCGGCTTTATCGGTTGGAAGTGTGACCATCAGGGTTGTTTTGTAATGGGATGAACCGCTAAGCTCCTCATAATCCAGCCCCTTTTCTGATAAAACGAAAAAGCGGGTATGGTTATGATCAAAGTCATGAATATTACGTTGAACAATCGATAAACCATATTCTTCTGCAGCCAATTCATTTGCTATGGCGGCAACATTCAATTCAGGGTGGTCCATCACCATTTTCGCTGCAGCAGCCGTGGAACTGATGCTCTCATGAGGAGTTCCGAGAAACTGAGTATGTAAAAATTTATGGCATTGGGCAATCGCATGGGAGTGACTGTACACCTTCTGAACATTCTGCCAATTTTCTCGATTATCAGGGTGCACCATTAAATGTTGCTTGATTGGAATGGTAATTTCTCCAACAATCGGCAATTGCACCACATGGGTTAAGTAATCTATTGTTATATTTACTGTTCCTTCAAGGGTATTTTCAATTGGAACAACCGCAAGGTCTACTTTTTCACTGACAACTGCATCCATGGATTCAGGAATCGTTCGGTACGGTTCAAGTTCAAATCCACGAAAAACCTTCTTCACTGCTAATTCAGTGAAAGTTGCCTTTGGTCCTAAAAAACCAATTTTCATGATTTCTCACACTCCCTAACAAAAATCTCTCTTGAGCTGCTATTCTTTATGCACCTGTTCCAAGCACTTCTACTTTTTCTACAAATTCAAGCTTGCGTAATTCCGAGAGCAGCTCATCTATATCCGTAGAAATATCGGTTGTGTTTAGCGAAAGTGTAACATTTGCTCTTCCTTGCAGCGGTATAGTTTGATGGATCGTCAACACATTGCATCCAGAAGAAGCAACTACACCCAGCAGCTTAGACAATGTTCCTGAACGATCTTCGAGATGGAAAAACAGTGTTACTAATCGTTCCTTTACCACTGTTGAAAAAGGAAATACAGTATCCCTATATTTATAATAGGCACTTCTGCTTAAGTCCACCTGTTGAACCGCATCCCAAATAGACTCTGCCTTGCCCCTTTCCAGCATTTCTTTTACATCAAGTGTTTTCTTCATGGCTTCAGGCAAGACGTCTTCTCTTATTAAATAAAATTTCTTATCAAATTTTTCATTTTTCATCTCTATACCCCACCTGATCCAAAAGCCTAAGCGCCCATTTGAGACGTATCTGGGCGCTTCAGCTAGAATTCCCCAAATTCCTTTTATTCCCTATTCAACAAATTCAAATTCGAATTCTAATAATTTAACAGTATCCCCATCTTTTGCACCTTTTTTCCTTAAGGCCTCGTCTACCCCTAGACCACGAAGCTGTCTTGAAAAACGGCGAACAGATTCTTCCGTTTGGAAATTGGTCATCTTAAACAGTTTTTCAACTTTTTCTCCTGAAATTACAAACGCTCCATCTGGTTCTCTTGTAATATAGAAGGCCTCAGGATCTGCCTCATGCTTGTAAAGAACTCGATTAACACCTGTATCTTCTTCTTCATGATCAAGAGGAAATTCTGGAGTTTGCTCGATTTTGTCTGCAATTGCAAATAATAGCTCTCTCAAGCCTTTTCTTGAAAGTGCAGAGATCGGGAAGATCGGGAAATCCTCTTCAAGCTGCTCTTTAAACTTTTTCAGATTCTCTTCCGCATCCGGCATGTCCATTTTATTGGCAACAATAATTTGTGGACGCTCGGTTAAGCGGAGATTATATTCTTCTAACTCTTTATTGATGGTTAGATAATCCTCATAAGGATCGCGGCCTTCTATTGCAGCCATATCAATGACATGAACGATTACTCGTGTCCGTTCTATATGCCTTAAGAATTGATGGCCAAGTCCAACACCTTCACTTGCACCTTCAATCAGCCCTGGAAGGTCTGCCATTACAAAACTTCTGTTATCCTCTGTTTCAACCATTCCAAGGTTTGGAACAATCGTAGTGAAATGATACTCAGCGATTTTTGGCTTTGCTGAAGAAACGACTGATAATAAAGTTGATTTTCCAACACTAGGGAATCCAACAAGTCCAACGTCAGCAAGCAGCTTTAATTCTAGAATAACATCGCGTTCTTGGCCTGGTTCGCCATTCTCAGCAAGCTCTGGCGCAGGATTTGAAGGGGTCGCGAAACGGGAATTTCCTCTTCCACCTCGTCCACCTTTAGCAATAACGGCACGTTGACCATTCTCAACAAGATCGGCAATGACCTCTTTTGTTTCTGCATCCATTACGACTGTGCCTGGTGGTACCTTAACAATCATATCTTTCGCATTTTTACCGTGCTGATTTTTGGACATGCCATGCTCACCACGCGGGGCTTTCCAATGGCGTTGATAACGGAAATCCATTAACGTACGCAAACCCTCATTTACTTCAAAAACAACATTGGCACCTTTACCACCGTCTCCGCCAGCAGGTCCGCCCATTGGTACATATTTTTCACGGCGAAACGCGACCATTCCGTTACCGCCGTCTCCACCTTTTACGTATATCTTCGTTTGATCGACAAACATGTGAATCCTCCTGATTTGACTGATAAACGAATGGAAAACAAGCTTATACCATCGACATAAAGACTTCTAAACCCAATTCGTTTTCTGAGAATTCCTTAACTACACACTGTATTTCAGAGGAGTTCAGGAATTGTTCAATCAGTTCTTTTTTTATTATTATTCCGCTAAAATCAAAAAAGAAACGAACTCCTTCTGATTGCGGTTGAATTGTTATTGATAAATGATTTTCCTGAAATGCCTCAATCGCTTGATCTAAGCAAATAAAGAAGGATTTTGTCCAATTTGACAGAATGTCATCATTTATTTTCACAGCTTGAAAGTCAGTAAGGACCTCATATTCTAGCTGAAACAAATGATTTTCCCAATTTGATTTTAAGAGCAAGGAAGAAAACTTTGGCAAATGAAAATTAGAGAGGTTTGACTCATGCTGTGCCTCAATTACAATTTCATTTATATATTCTTTTGCCCGGTCAATTCTATTTAAATCCAAGTTGCCTTTGATTAACTGCAGCCTATTCAGCCAATCATGCCGTGAGTGCCGCAGCACTTCAACGATATCCCATTCTTTGTCCATAATCGCACTCCTAGCTAGGGTCTCGTAAAACTATTTGATGTTAGTATATCAAAAAAGTTCACATGAGTAAGCAATTTTGCGTGAATGTTTTCCAATTGAGGTATTATGAGGCTTTTCCTAGGAGGTCAAATTAGAGTTTATTATTGGATATTTTTCCCTATATAGTTAAAAAAGAAAACTCTAACCAATCAGGTTAGAGTTTTCGCTGAAAGCTTACGCTTCTTGAGCTACTGGATAAACGCTCACTTTTTTACGGTCACGACCAAAACGTTCGAATTTCACAACGCCGTCGATTTTTGCAAAAAGAGTGTCGTCTCCGCCACGGCCTACGTTTTCACCTGGGTAAATCTTTGTACCGCGTTGACGGTAAAGGATTGAACCACCAGATACGAATTGACCATCTGCACGCTTAGCGCCAAGGCGTTTTGCTTGAGAGTCACGGCCGTTTCTAGTCGAACCTACTCCCTTTTTAGATGCAAACAACTGAAGATCTAATTTTAATAACATTTATTCCACCTCCTACTTTTTGAAGGTAATTTTTATGTGCTTCCCGTATTCTTCTTCAATCGTCCGTAATGAAACGATCATACCTTCTAGAAGGAGTTGTACTTTCTCATTTATGTCTTCCGTAAGTTTTTCTGGAACAACACAGCGGAGAAAGCCATCTCCATGCTCAATCTCTGGAGTGACACCAGTTAAGGCGTGCACCGCATTGATTGCGCCGACGGATACTGCGGATGCGCCTGCACAGACGATATCCTTTCCCCGGTCAGCGAAAAATGCATGACCACTTATCTCAAATGATTGAATCGATTCGGATTCAGTACGATTAATTGTAATAGATATCATCTATTGACCAACACCTTACGCGTTGATTGCTTCAATCACAACTTTAGTGTATGGCTGACGATGACCTTGCTTTTTACGGTTGTTTTTCTTCGCTTTGTATTTGAAAACGATGATTTTCTTAGCGCGACCTTGTTTTTCAACTTTAGCTGTAACAGTAGCACCTGGAACGACCGGGCTTCCTACTTTTACATTTTCACCGCCAACAAAAAGAACCTTATCAAATGTAACTGTTGATCCTGCTTCAGCGTTAAGCTTTTCAATGTAAATAGCTTGACCAGCTTCAACTTTGATTTGCTTACCACCTGTTTCGATAATTGCGTACATAACTGCACCTCCTTATAAACTCAGACTCGCCATATACAGGCGCAAATGCATAAGCATCCAGCTTAATACCTGTCCTGTGCGGTTGTAGCACGGGTGCTACAAACATAACATTGAAAATTTTATCATGATATAGGCGTTAGTGTCAATAGGGTTCGCCAGCTTTTTGTGCTATCTCTGCATGATTCCCAAATTGTTTTACTACATAGTAATGAGAGACAGATGACTGGATTAAAAAATACACTTTGAATTTCAGCCATACTTCTAACATATCAAGATGTGGTGCGATTTCATCTTTTACAGGTTGTGTTGTTTCAACTAATACTGCTTCAGCATCTGAATTGCGGTTTTCTAATAACTCACGTTCTAGGCGGAATGCTATCGTCTCTGCACTTAAGATTCTTCCTGTCCCAACGCAAACAGGACATTTTTCCTGAAGGGCTTCTGAAAGTGAGACCTTTGTTTTCTTCCTGGTCAGCTGCAGGATTCCAAGCGTTGTAAAACCAATTATCTTAGTCCTAGTACTGTCCTTCTGAAATTCTTCCTCTATCGTTTCTTGGATGTAACGTTTTTCTTTTTCATTTTGCATATTAATAAAGTCTATCAGGACAATCCCGCCGATATCGCGTAGCTTTAACTGGCGGGCAATTTCGATGGCCGCAAGTGTATTTGTTTTTACCACAGTATCCTGATAATCGTTTTTACCGGAAAACTTCCCCGTATTGACGTCAATAATCGTTAAGGCTTCCGTCTCGTCAAAAATTAAATAGGCTCCATTGTCGAGCCAGACAATTCTCTTAAGTGCTTTGTCAATTTCATGCTCAATTCGATGGTGTGCGAATATATTTTCTTTTCCATTATAATAGGTAATTCTTAAATTAGGATTTCTTGATAGTATTAATTTTTTTAAGGAAAGATCATCAATAATTACTTCACCAGATGCCATCCCAGTAATCGAATCAAGAACTAGTTGTGTAAAGGTATCTTTTTGAAATAGTACTCCAGGCTTTTTAAGAGATGCAGCTTTTTCCAATAGTTCTGTATACTGTCTTCGTAAGCTGTTTAGTTCATTCTCCATTTCCTCTTGGGTTGCGGAAGTACTGGATGTTCGAAAAATTAGTCCTTCATCTTCCCTTTTTAATTTCATGCCAACACTACGGAGATTTTCCTTTTCATCTACAATTTTTTTAGAAACTGCCACATAGCGTCCTTGTGGCATATAAATAAAATTGTCTCCAGTTAGCTCAATAATCCCTGTGACTCTAGCCCCTTTAACTCCAGTCGCATCCTTATCCACTTGCACTATTAACTTTTCTCCCTGATGCACAAAGGATGATACACTTTTCTTCTCTTTATCGATACTGCGTTCAGGGGATAAGACAAATGAAGCAAGTACATCACGATGCAAATAGGCATTTTTCTCCTCGCCAATATCGATAAATGCCGCGTTCATACCCTTCAGAACCTTGGTTACGGTCCCATAATAAATATTACCGACCAAAGATCGCTGCTCTGGTCGGTCAAAAATAATCTCTTCAACTGTATTATCATGAACAAAAGCAAATCTCTTTTCTCTCGACACTGCATTTACAATTAACTTTTCCAAACCAACATCCTCACTTTTCTTGCTAATTGACTCTATTATACCTAATTAGTAAGAAAAGAGAAGGTCACTGATTTTATCAGTTAACCGTTTTTCAGTAAAATAGGCATGTAGTAGTTCATTTTCGTCTAACATCCCTTTTTCTTTACCATCACTCTCGATGATAATCGGGTGCTTGCAGCCTCGTTGAAATTTTTCCAATACATCTATTAGCAAGTCTTGCTCATCCGCCTGAATTGGTTTCAGAGCTTGGAGATCACTCTTTTTCCCATAGTAACGCTCGAGTAAAAACCTCATAAAAATATATCGTCGCTGTTTCCACTCATGGTATAGAGAAAACAGTAAAAAGCCTACGATTATCCAGACATTTATTTGCTTCGGAGCGGCTAGGAGTGTAACCACCGAAAAGATTCCAACGCTGAAAAAAGAAATGATTAGGGTTAACCGGTGAGCTATGGGGAACGATTTTTTCAAGGAAAGTAGCATGAAAATAAGCTTTCCGCCATCTAGCGGCCAGACTGGAAACATATTGAAGATAAAGATCATAATGTTGTAGTTGATAAATAATAGAAACAAATCCCCAGACATTAAATCAAAGGAAAATAGTGCGTAAGCTACTGCTACCATCCAGATGTGCTGAATAGGTCCTGCGAGAACAACAATAGCCTCTTCCTTTAATGGTCGGTTTCCATGTTCCTCCATTTCAGCCACCCCTCCAAAGGGGAGGAGGGTGATTTTTTTAATTCTCCAAGAAAAAAAAGAAGCCGCAGCAGCATGCCCCATTTCGTGAACAAAAATGATGGCGATTAACAGGCAGAGCTCGAGGAAATGTGCTGTGGCAATTGATATCGCGATGACAATCCATAACAAGGGATGGATATATACATGTTGTAATAAATAAATGACTCTATTCAAAGCGTATCACCTGTATCGGGTCGATAAAATCATCGCCTTTTTTTATAGAAAAATAATACCTTCCCTTCGTTTTGTCTTCACCCGTTGATTCTGAGGCAGTGCCCACGACAGTTTCAGTTTCAATAAACTCGTATAAACTAACCTTAATGTCATCGAGATTACCATAGGTGGACTGTGTTTGGTCTGCATGCTGGATAATGACGGTTTTACCTGTATCTTCCTTAACGCCCGCAAACATGACATTTCCCTCTTTCATCGCTTCAACGGTTGCGCCCTTTGTTGTTTCGATCATGATTCCCTGTCCATTTTTCTCGAAATTTTCGAGGACTTTCCCTGAAAAAACAGGAATATCATTGTCTTTCTCAACTACGTTATTCGTTCCTTGTTTATCTTCTTCCGCAAACGGCAGGAGGGCTAAGGGTTTACCAAATTGATCTTCGTACCATTTTGATACTGTGGCAAATTTAAAATCCTGCTCCATTGTTTTCAACACAAAGTCCTTTGCTGGAGCAAAGGTTGCTGTGTTTTCTCGAAACATAATGGCAATCACGAGAAATAAAACAGCGGAAGCCAAGATCTTAAAGATGAAAACTTCCTTTTTAAATAAAGGATGTATGGCATCATCCTTACCTGGGTCATAGGAGGAAAAATTGTTAAATCCATATTTTTCATCGTCCCCCGGCCAACTTATTTCTCTTTCAGGACCTTTTTCTGATGAACCACCATTTTCTCTTTTTCGCTTTGCGATTCGTCGTCGTATTTCTTCAGGAGTAGACCGCATCATACCCACCAACCTTTAGACAGCTTTTTGTACAATTCTATGTGGTTGTCCTACAGAGTATGACTTTTGGGGAAATTTTTTAAAAGATTTTGGCTTTATAGATTTGTGGATAAGCCACACACTTTAATTGCTTATCCATATAATAGCTGTAAGTTAATAAATAGAGGTGAATAATTTTGTCAACCAGTGACAAACATGAGACTTTTCGTGGTGATGTTTACGATTTAATTGAGTTACAACAATTATTAAAGGCCCCTCACAAAATTCTCTTTAAGGGTAAGAGTCCATACCAGGACGTCCTCTTGATAGAATCGAAGAATATACGGTTATACCTGAACGATCAATTAGTATGGAATTCACTGGATGAGCGAATCTATCATGAAGCTCTTGTCCATCCAGCTTTTGGTTTTTCAGACAAGCACGAACGTGTCTTAATTATCGGGGATGAATGCGGTTTGGCTTTGCGCGAAGTTCTTAAATATCCTCAGGTATGCCACGTAAGTCGAGTGTCCCTATCACCAGCAACCCTTTTTGCTGCCCAGAAAACACCTGAAATCTCCGAAATTAATGGTGGTTCATGTTTCGATAAACGTGTTCATAACATTCATAGCAGTCTACAAGATTTTCTAATGAAAGAAAAGCAGCAATTTGATGTGATAATCACAAATCTTCCTGATCCCGAAACCAAGGAAAATAGCAAGCTGTATTCAAAAGAATTCTTTAGAAAATTGTCCACTCTCCTAACCGACAGTGGAATATTGGTTACCAACTCCGCATCGCCTGAAGACACTCCGGTGGTATTCTGGAGTATTGATAAAACATTACAAAGTGCTTCACTTCATACCCTCAGCTATCATGTCAATGTTCCTTGGTTTGGAGATTGTGGATTTCATCTCTCTGGGAAGAAATTTATAAAATGGAATGAAGAGAAAAAGCCGTGTGTTCAAAATCATTCTCTCCCTGAAAATCTAAAAACATGGTTTACTTTTTCGCAGCGGGTGAAGTCAGTAAAAAAACAAGCAGGTGTTAACTCCATAAAATCATTAAACCTATACAAACTTTATTCAGCAAGTTCTCCGAATAAAGAGCAAGACCCAGGAGACACGCAAGAACTTCATCATCTGCTCTCCAATTCCCACCGTATCCTATACGAAGGTGGAGCAAAGGGAGATCATGTACTGGTTTTGGAGGCAAGAGATGTTCGGCTATATCTAGACAAGCAACTTCAATTTAGTTCATTAGATGAACAAATTTACCATGAGGCTCTTGTTCATCCAGCCCTTTCAATGGTCCAAAAACGGGATCGTGTGCTAATTGCAGGTGGCGGTGATGGGTTTGCTATTCGTGAAGTACTTAAATACCCAGACGTGAAGCATATTGACCTGGTGGACCTTGACCCTTTGATGATTCATATGGCCAGTCATATCCCGGAGGTTGTTTCACTTAATAAAGGCGCCCTTAATAACAGACGGGTATCCGTCCATCAAAAGGACATCCAGGTATTTCAAAAAGAACAAAAGGAACAGTATGATGTCATCATTGTGGATTTACCAGATCCGGGCGATAAAATATTGAGCCAATTATATACGGTAGAATTTTTCAGCCAATTATCCACTCTCTTAACTGAAGAAGGCATTCTTGTCTGTCAATCTCATTCACCAGAGTATGCTCCATTTGTATACTGGAGCATCGGATTAACACTTAGGGGGACTGGTATGCATATCCGGAGCTACCATACCGAAGTTCCTTCATTTGGAGATTGGGGGTTTCACCTGGCTTCTAAAAAGGCACTGCAAGTGCTGAATAAAAAAATATCTGTCCCGTGTCAAACACTCCCTGAAGATTTGTCCAGTTTATTTGTCTTTCCATCTAAGTTCCGTTCAGTCCGGGAGAATTCTCATATGAATACCCTGTCTAACCTTAAATTACATGAAATATATAAACATGAACTGCGAAATTAACATGCTCTAAAAATAGGCTCTACTCTTTATGAACTGCTTAATGAGTAGAGCACCAATTATTATTTCTATAAAATATGGACAACCGTACAATTTATTTTTTATAAATCCCATACCATAAAAGGAAAACGGAGGGAATGATGAGACTTTGACGAAAGAAGGAAAGCATATTATCATTGATGCTTTTGAGTGCAATTCTACCCATTTAAATGACATCAATTTTTTAGAAGAAATGTGTAAAAAAGCTGCTCTTGATGCAGATATGGAGATTTTATACTCTTACTTCCACCAATTTCATCCACAAGGTGTAACAGGGGTGCTGGTTTTATCCACATCTCATTTATCCATTCATACATGGCCAGAAGAGAGGTATGTGTCATTAGATTTTTATACCTGTGGAACGCTGGAACTTACACCACAGGTTGAATTTCTTATTAAAGAGTTGTCATCAAAGCAAGCCATGGTCTACTCCATTTCTCGAGGCGTATCATATCCTCAATCGATCAATTGTGAAGAATTAGGCAGTTGATATTGCCTATTTAACCAAGGTGGAAATATATGAGAACCAAAAACGTAAAGCCATTTACCTATGGATCATTATATAAACAAGACACCCCTGATGGGAAAATTATTCCTCTAACGACTGGGAACCTAATAGATTTTACAATAGCAGGGCCCTACCAAAATACTAGACCAGATATTGCTGCGAATTCAATTACAGTTTACAAGTCAGGTGTATATCAAATCACTGCAGATGTATCCGTTATTCTGGAAGAAGACCAATCGGTGGTGTTCAACATTATCCGTCTACCTGATGGGTCCGACCCACTGATAGGTTCTACCTTTGAGGCAAACGGGATAAGCACCGTAACAGGAATAAATGTGCAGGCTTACTTGTATGCCGGGGAAGCAATTGGAATATTTATTGCTGATGCGTATGCTCCTAGAGGTAGACTGCCACGATATAATAGAGCCGCACTTACCGTACATTTACTTGGATATTAAAAGATTCACGTGGAGAACTTACAGATGATAAAAAAAGCTCGTCCACTTGCTATTTGGACCTTTTTCATGAGGTTATGGACCTTTTTCATGTGGTTTTGGACTATTTCCAAGAGGTTTTGGACCTTTTCCATAATGTTTTGAACTATTTTTATTAGGTTCTGGACAATTAGACATATATTACCAAATCACCACGTAAAAAAGCCTATCCACACCAGGTGGATAGGCTTTTTTATTATCTAACACCAAAAAACTGTTTAATTTTCCCAAACACACTCTTGTTTTTATCTTCTAACGGCTGCAATGGAATGGATTCCCCTAGAATACGTCTAGCAATATTTCGGTAAGCGATGGACGCTTTACTATTAGGATTCAAGGCAATCGGTTCGCCGTGGTTAGATGCTTTTATGACTTCCTCGTCATCTGCGACGATTCCAATTAACTCAATGGATAAATGTGTGGTAATTTCATCTACATCCAGCATATCGCCGCTCTTCATCATATGATTTCTGATCCGGTTAATCACTAATTTAGGTGCCTCAACGGTTTTAGCCTTTTCAAGAAGTCCAATGATTCTATCAGCATCACGGACAGCTGAAACCTCAGGTGTGGTGACAACGATTGCACGGTCAGCCCCGGCAATGGCGTTTTGGAAGCCTTGCTCAATTCCTGCAGGGCAATCAATAATGATATAGTCATAGTCTTGCTTAAGTTCATTAATTAGTTTGTGCATTTGTTCTGGCTTAACAGCTGACTTATCAACTGTTTGAGCGGCTGGCAGCAAATACAATAAATCTTCGAATCTCTTATCCTTTACGAGTGCTTGGTGGATTTTACATCTTCCTTCTACTACATCCACAAGATCGTAAATAATTCGATTTTCCAGCCCCATTACGACATCTAAATTGCGAAGGCCAATATCTGTATCTACTAAACATACTTTTTTTCCTTGAAGGGCCAATGCTGTACCTATATTAGCAGAAGTCGTGGTTTTTCCGACGCCGCCCTTACCGGATGTAATTACTATTGCCTCTCCCACATTAATGTCCCCCTTCTAATCTCGTTAAATTAGGCCTTAAATTTATTAAAACTTGCAATCTATCTACGATGATTTGATGGTTATCGTCGATGTACGCACATTCCATTTCACGTTTTTCATTATTTTGAGCGTTATCAGGGGCACGGTTTAGACAGTCACTAATCCTTAGCTGTGATGGCTTCATGCTAGATGCGGTAATAACCGCTTGATCATTACCAAAAACGCCTGCGTGCGCTATACCCTTTAAAGATCCCATGATAAAAATATTGCCGCCAGCTATCACAGTTCCACCTGGATTTACATCGCCAATGAGCAGTAAATCTCCTGGAACTTCTAAAACTTGTCCTGAACGGATGATACGAGCAACGGTAACGACTTCGTTTTCCGCTTTAAGCTTATCTACTTCTGCTCGTGTGACGACATTCGATTCAATTTTATCAACCACTAAATTCTTTTTCTGACGGATAAGGTCTCTTATTTCTTCAAGCTGAGCGTCTGTCAAATACCTGTTACCCACATCCACTTTAACAGGTGTTAATTGACTCTCAGCTTGAGTTCTTTGATTTTCTGATAGTTTTTCATCGAGCTCTTTTTTCAGCTCATAATAGGAACAGCTATCGTCAAGATGAAGGACAATTCCATCCTTCGTACCTTTAATCGTAACATTTTGTCGCTTTTTCATGGAGAAAACTCACCTCAAATAATAAGAACCACATGCGTGCCAAATAATCTATCCAAAGACACACTTCTATTATACAATTCGACACGCTTTGTGTATTCTCCTTTTTTAAAAAGAAATACAAAAATCATTCATCTCGCAAGCTTTCCGCAAAACTTTCAAAATGACGCTTGAACGGGTAGGCCGCAATCAAAAGAAAGACTGCATTTAGAATGAGGGAAGGATAAAAACGCATCTCCATATAACTCATGAATTCAAGAGTAGTGATATGGATTAAAAAGTCCATTTCATAAACTCCTAATTCAAGTAAGGCAATCCCTACTAAAGATACTAAAAATGCGACAATTATATTGGTCTGCAGCACATGCATAATTTTTGAAATAAGGTACGCAATGAATGGAAATAAGAATAGATAAATACCAATAATCTCGATCCAGACAATATCAAATAGCAGACCAAAAATGGCTGCATAAATGATTCCATATTTTCTGCTTGTATAAATGGTTAGAAACAATATTCCTGCGAATAGAAAGTGAGGCGCTAAAATGTAGTTGTGCCCGAAAACCTCTGGCGGGATATATTGGACGAATAAACTCTCTAATAAGAAAAGGAATAGAAACAAAAGAGGAAGTAGGAATTTCTTCACAAATCCTCCTCCTTCCCTTCGCCTTCGCCCATATCCGTTACATTAGGCTGAGCCATTGATCGTGTGATCACGATGATATTTTCCAAATCATAAAAATCCGCACCCGGTTCGACTAACGCCGTTTGATTCAATCCATATTGGTCTGGCTTTACCTCAATGACTTTCCCAATTTGCAAGCCCTTAGGAAAGACTCCACCTAAGCCGGAGGTGATGACATTTTGCCCTTTTTTTATTTCCACCCCTGAAGGGATCGCTTTTATTAACAACGCTTTTTTCTCTTTATCGTAACCTTCAACCAGTCCAAACACATCCGTCTCGCCTTGGACGATTGCAGAAATCCGATTTTTTGGATCCATTGCACTTAACAATTGAACCGTTGAACTAAATTGATTGACTGTTTTTACCTTGCCAATTAAGCCATGGGCAGTGACAACCGCCATATTTTTCTTAATTCCATTTGTTTTTCCTTTATTGATAATAATCATTTCATGCCAACGATCAGGGTTTCTACCTATTACTGTTGCCTGTAAAGGTTCAAAATCACTCAGGGTTTCTTCTTCACCAAGAATATCACGCAGCTCATTATTGTCCTTTTCAAGCTCATGTACCTGTGCTTCAAGGCTAACAAGCTTCTCTAGCCGTGATTTTAATTCTTTATTCTCTTCATATGTATTTTGCAAGTCCTGAAGATTTTCAAAGAAACCTGCAACTAAATGAGCAGGCTTTGAAACCAGGGATTGAACCAAGCCGGCAGTATCCTTTAAGAACTGCTCCGGCCAGGATAGTTTACTTCTCTCCCTTAACGAAAACCCAATCAATGCCACGAGAACAATAATGCTTACCAGCAAAACGATCAATCGTTTATTCAAAAAGAACTGTGGCATGATTATACACCTCTATTTTTATATACTTAGTGCTCTATAGTTATCTTGATTCTTTTGCTTTGTTTTTGAATAGTTGGATATGGTCTAGGGCTTTTCCAGTACCGATAGCCACACAATCAAGTGGATTTTCTGCAATAAGAACAGGCATATTGGTTTCTTCACTTATCACCTTGTCCAGATTTCGAAGCAGTGCTCCTCCGCCTGTTAAAACAATTCCACGGTCCATAATATCTGCAGCAAGCTCTGGTGGTGTTTTTTCTAATGTGTTTTTTACAGCCTCTACAATTGCGTAGACTGTATCTTTTAAAGCAACACCGATTTCCTTCGCTGTGATTTCAATCGTTTTCGGCAAACCAGTTAATAAGTCACGACCGCGGATTTCCATATTTTCGATTCCCTCAGGGTCACCTGCAGAACCAACTTCCATTTTAATGGCTTCCGCTGTACGCTCACCAATCATCAAGTTATAATTTTTTCGGATAAAAGAAACGATTGATTCGTCCATTTCATCCCCGGCCACGCGAATTGATATGCTCGTAACGATACCGCCTAAAGAAATAATTGCTACCTCCGTAGTACCGCCGCCAATATCGACCACCATACTGCCCGTTGGCTCCCATACAGGAAGGTTTGCTCCAATGGCCGCAGCAAATGGCTCCTCAATCGTATAGGCATCCTTAGCACCTGCTTGACGTGTTGCATCTATTACAGCTCTTTCCTCAACAGCGGTTATCCCTGATGGTACACAAACCATTACATAAGGCTTACCTGAGAAAATGCTCTTACTTTTTAACGCCATCCGGATATGGTGTTTCATCATCGCAGCTGTAATCTCAAAGTCCGCGATGACACCATCCTTCATTGGTCTCATTGCGACCACATTTCCTGGTGTACGTCCAATCATGTTCTTGGCATCATTACCAACTGCCACAATCGACTTCGTGTCTGTCTGCATAGCCACAACAGATGGCTCTCTTAATACAATTCCTTTACCTTTTACATAAACAAGGGTATTTGCGGTTCCCAAGTCAATCCCAAGGTCTCTTGTCCCAATTCCAAACATAGTTGTATCTCCCTTTCTGATACGAAAATTGCTAAAGGTAAGTGAATATACCTTCAAATCATGTATTTTTCTAGTAAAATTTATATAGTAATCACGAAAGATGTCCTAAAAAATCATAAACATTATTATATCCCAACGACCTAAAAAATCATAGTATTATAAATATCCTTTTTCCTTGAGAGAGACAAATTTATTTTCGCCAATGATGAGGTGGTCGAGGACGTCGATGCCTATCATTTTTCCGCATTCCACAAGCCTCTTTGTGACCTCGATATCCTCACGGCTCGGCGCCGGGTCGCCTGAAGGGTGATTATGGAGGCATATGATGGAGGCGGCTGATCTTTTTAGGGCCTCACGAAACACCTCTCTAGGGTGTACGATCGAGGCATTTAAGCTTCCAATAAAGATGGTTTGTTTATGGAGCACTTGATTTTTTGTATTTAAATATAAGCAAACAAAATGCTCTTGTGATAAAAAGCGCATGTCGTTCATCACATAGTTGGCGCCATCTTCAGGTGAGCGTATCACATAGCGATCTGTATAATTAAGGTTGGCAATCCTTCTGCCAATCTCAACAGCAGCTAGAACTTGAATGGCCTTTGCCTGACCGATTCCCTTAATTTCCGTCATTTCTTCTAACGTGGCTGCTTTTAAAAGCCGTAAACCTTCAAAATTTGTAAGCAGCCGGTTGGATAATTGTAAGACACTTTCATCCTTTGTACCAGTTCTAAGCAAAATTGCAATGAGTTCGTGGTTGGATAAACTCTCAGGACCATTTTGTATAAAACGTTCTCTAGGTCTTTCATCTTGAGGAAAATCACGGATCATTAATGAATTAGTCGACATTCTATTTCCTCCCTATTTTAGGGAGTTAATGAACTATCTAGTTGTTACGACAACTGGTAGCCTAGCCTTTTCAACTCACGATAGGTCTTTGAGACAGGCAGGCCGACAACCGCAAAATAGTCTCCATTAATTTTTTTGACAAGCATGCTTCCCAGCTGCTGAATACCATATGCACCTGCTTTATCAAGCGGTTCACCACTTTGTACATAGAAATTGATTTCTTCGTCCGTTAACTCCCAAAACCAAACTTCTGTTCTTTCGAAAAATCGAGCGGTTCCATTTGGAGACAAAATGGATACACCTGTGTAAACATCATGCCTTTTTCCAGAAAGCAATTTTAACATTTCTCTGGCGTCTGCTTCGTCAGTCGGCTTTCCTAAAACCTGACCATCCGCAACCACAATCGTGTCGGAACCAATAATAAAAGCATTCGGGTTTTCCTTAAAAATAACCTGTGCTTTTCGCTCGGCAAGATCCATCACTACATCCTCTGGAGAAAGCGTTGGATCAAAGCTTTCATCTACTTCACTGCTTGAGATTGTGAATGTTAATCGGAGGTTTTCTAGAAGTTCTTTTCGCCGTGGAGAAGAAGAGGCTAAAATGAGGTTCTGCATACAATCACCTTACCTTTTGCATCAATTAGGGAGATACATGTTAATCCTATCAGAATTTGTTGAAGCAAACAATTTTTATATTAATAAAGTTCGAAGAAATTTGTCAGATTATGCAAATTATACCTTTGATTTAAGTTCAGAATATTTTGGTTTTATTAGAAAAAGCCTGTCCAATTTAGACAGGCTTACTTTATTAAAATAATTTCCCGGAAAATATCAGCTTTTGTCGACTACATGGAATAATAAATGCTTAAAAAGTTTAATAAATGCTGCTGGGCTTCAATTAAACTATCTTCGTTCTTCTTTTCTTGAAAGGCTTTGACTTTATCAAGTGCACTTGATAATTCCTCGTTTAGATTCTTTACCTTATCATTTTTCAGGTCTGAGGATTGTTTCAATTGCTCACCTAAACTCGTGACTTCTTTACCAGCTTCAGATGATATACTTCCAGAAACAATGGCATTGGATGTGACCTTTGAGAGCTGTTGATAGATAGCTGGAGCAGCCTCTAAAAACCCTTTTTCACTTACATTTATATCCGACACTGTCTTTTCAGCAATGGGGATTTGTTTTGGTAGAACGTCATCAAAGCCATTCGCTTCATAATGACTTTCCATTTGTTTTGCTGTTTCAATCGAGTCTGCCACACCTAAAAACATAAATTCTTTATCATTCAAAGTTAGTGTTTGAGCTGGTGCACCTTTGCCTTTCGCCTCGTTTGCTGCCCCTGACGCTGCATCTTTGGAAGAGAAGGCACCACCTTGAACAATATACGCAGTTTGAGCACCTATGACAATAGAACTACTCTTCCCTCCGGTTGTTTCTGAACTTTTATCCGACCCCTTTTCTTCGACTGCAGGTTCAGTTACAGCTGGTTTACTATTTTCAGATATAACCAGCTTAAGCATTAAAACCCCAAAGCTCGTCCCAATCAAGATAGCAAAAACTGCCGTTACTAAGATGGATTTAAAAACTCCACCATTCCGCTTAGTTGAAAACGTTGAGAACGAAACAGGCTTCTTTTTCCCACCTTTTTTCGGATTCTGGCTGCTGACAACTTTATATTCCTTGATGTCATTATCTGAGGATTCAGGAATAATCCAATCAAAGCTTTCATCAATCGACTCCTTGGCGGCAGCAGTCTCTAGGAAACCATCCTGCCCGCTACTATCCTCATCGATCGTTATCACTTTAGTAAAAGAATCCTTACTAGATTCTTGATCCTTCTTTACGGGTTCATCTGAAAAGGTTTGGGTTTCTCCATTTAACTTTATTTTGATGGTGTTGCCACGATTCGGCTTGTCCACTAACTTGTACTCCTTCCTCTACCAATAGCAATTTCCCCCATCCTATCACAAAGACAAAAAAAAATAACAAGACTTTTGTCGTCTTGTTATACAATGCTTTCGCCAATTTTTTTACTTATTTTATTTTTATATGTTCTACTGAGATTTTGTCAATCTCAGAGCAGAGGTTTCGGTTTTCTCCATCTAAACAAACTTTAGTAATTTTCCCCTTAGTTACTTGAACATAAGTTTCCTCTGATGGAGATAATACTTTACCTGTATAAGGATCGTGGAATTCATTAATAAAATTTAATTTATATAATTCCTTATAAGTGATTTGAGTTAGGCTGTTTCTATCCGCAACTTTTTCATCATTAAGATATAAATCAGCTGCTTGTACAATTGTTAATGCATTATTAACAAATGTCTTATCTTTTGATTTAGCGATTACATTCGAAATCGAAAGAAGTCCAATTGATGCAATAAAGCCTAGGATAACAATTACTGCCAGCACTTCTACAAGTGAATATCCTTTTTCATTAAAACAACTTATTTTTTTCATGTAAAAATCCTTTTACTTGGAATTAAGAAAAGTAATTTCTAATTATTTTCTAATACATCTGAAAATGCGCTTAGTGGATTTTTCTTGTTAGCTGGTCCTGGTGCATCAATCTTCGGCAAATCAGCAATTAAATCATTCAAAGTAGGCAGATAATAGGCAGAAACAGATAGACTGTAACTTAATTTATCTGCTGCTGGCTCTTTTTCCAAACTAGTAATTTCCTGGCCGCCACTATAGTTAATAGATTCCACTACAACAATCCTGTTCAAAGACTCAAGAGTACTAATAAACTTTTCCAAGTCTTCATATGTTGGTGATTCGACATTCAAGCTAATGGTTAGCTTCTTTAAACCAGTGACGGTATTTGCCATTTGTGCTTCTTTTTCTGCCTCAACTTCCTGTACAGTCTTGACCTCTAGTGATTCATCAGTGCTAGTTTCACCATTCGAGGCGGAATTTTCTTGTACAGGTGGTGCAATCGTAACATCAACGTCTTTAGAGAAGCTCATAGATTTAACCAAACTATTTGAAACGTTTTCTGCTCTTTCAAGATCCAAGATAAACTGCTCTTGAAGTGGAGTGACAGGTACCTTCTTTTGTAGTTCTCTAGTATCTTCTACAACCTTATTCGTTTCATCTGTTTTTTTCTCTATAATGCCATCCAAAAGCTTTTGTTCTGATTGAAGTGACTGCTCTTTCATTTCAAGGTCAGACTTCAAAGGTGAGAGCATTATGAATTGAGCAATCGCAATGAGTAATACAACTAGGAGAATGCCGACCAACAGTATCAGCTTTTCTTTTTTTGAAAGTTTAAGCTTCATGATGCTGTCTCTCCCTCCTCATCACTGTTACCTTTGTTTAGAAGCTGTTTAATAGTATCTTTTGTAAATTTAACCTCGAACTGACCTATATATCTTGGAACATATTTATTAGTTGGAACGGCAACCTTAGTTGTTTCTGTATCACTTGTTCCCGTCGGATTAGCCGGGGTAAAGATAAATCTGGTTGGATCATTCGGGTCTATAGTAACGATAAAGCTATCATTAATATTCGGCTGGTTATTTTCAGTTTGAGTACCAGTGGCATTAGGAGCTGGTTCTTTCGCTTCTTCCACCTCTTGAGCATTTAATGAGCTGAGACTAGCTTCATTAATCCAATCAGATTCATTTAAATTATCAAGGAAGTAAGCAGCCTCCCTAGCACTATCAAATTGAACTGAAAGTGAAACCGTTCCTGCTTCAGTATAGCTAAAGGATTGAATAAAACCTCGTTCAGGTAATAAACCTGTTAAGTGCTGCATAACAGGAACTGTTTGTATTGGATAATTATTTGCCCAATCCACTGCACTTTTTAGTACGGTTATAGACATCTGTGATTCATTTTTGCCAATATTTTTTTGCTCAATTTCAGCAAGCTTTTTAGTCGATGATATTTGTTCTTCTACAGCAGAAATATCAGACTTTACTAATTGGATTTGCCAGAAATAAACTCCTCCAACTAATAATAATACTGCAACAAAACTTACTAACATAATCACTAAACTCTTTTTACCACGTTCTTTTTGGGGAAGCAGGTTAATTTCTACTAGCATCATTTCACCTCTTTTAAAGCGAGACCTAAAGATAATAATAGATTAGCCGGTACGCTTCCTGTTTTACCATTACCATCTGCTTCCTGCTCAATTCTCTCAACAGGAATATCAAATCTTTCGTTCATTTCATCAAAAATCGCTTCTAGCATTGGATGGTCACCGTTTAAAAGAAACTTGGTAACATCCTTTTTTTCATTTGATAGTGTATAGCGATAAAAATCCACCAGCTTGTTGATTTCATTCAAAATATCTTCAATCTGCATCGCTAACTCTTCCGTTTCACCAGTGTATTTAAATAGCATGGTGCCGGCAATGTCTTGTTTGATTTCCCATTTTTCCATATCAAAAGGTAATGGAAACTGTCGCATGACTAAGGGAACGGTTTCTTCAAAGATGCACAAATTAACACTTGTTAAGTCAAACTGCACTGTAAACAATACTTCATTTTCTCTTGCTAATTCTAGTTGATGATATAAACGATACAGTGCAAGCGGAGAAATTTCTGCTGCAATTGGTTTTAGCTTAAGACTAGAGAATAATTCTGCATATTCCATTACATATTGTTCCGGGGCAGCAAACAAAAGTAAATCCTTTGTTTTCCCGTTATTAGCAAGTGGAAAATAATCAAAGACTGGTTCTTCAAATGGTAAATGAATACTCGATCCAAGTTCCAAATACAGATATCCCTTGATTTCATCATCTTGAATATCAGCAGGAATAGAGACTTTACGAATGATTACAAGTGGATCGGGGACAATGAAGCGCACCTGACGACCTTTTATTTTCCATTCATCAATACACTCTTCGAGTATATTCGCTAGCGAATCAATATCAGTAATCTTCCCATCGGTTATTAAACCTGGGGGAAGGAAGCGTTCGCACCATTTTTGTGCAGCAGGGGGGTTCGCTTGTTTTAATTCAACGAAACGAACCGAATGATCATTTACTACTAGGTTAACTATTCGATTTTTTGATGAAAAGAGGGAAAATGCCATAATAATTACCCCTTGCTTAAAAAGCTGTATTAAGAAACTGTAAGTATAAATCGATGAGTTCCGAACCCCAATAATAAGCCGTCAATGTCCCGGCTGCAATAAATGGTCCGAACGGAATCGGCTGTTTTCTTTTTACAATTTTAAAAAGAAGCGCCAAACCGCCAATGACGGCTCCAAATAATGTAGAAAAAAAGAAGGATAAAAGTACTAGTTTAAAGCCTAATACGAAACCGAGTAACGCATAAAGTTTAACATCACCAAAGCCCATTCCACCTCTACTTACCAGTGCAATGACAAGTAGGAGAACAAAACCAGTAACGGCACCTAATAGGCTGTTCCACCATGGTGTGAGTGGGATAAAAATCCGTTCCAATAAAAAAATCCCTGCAAACCAGATTAAGATCTTATCAGGGATGATCATATAGTGAATATCAGAAACAACAATTATGATAAACATTGAAATTAGTGTTAATGCTATTACTAATTCTCCGGACCATCCAATCACAAGTGGAGCTGTTGCAAACAATATGCCAGTCAGTAATTCAAAAAACGGATAGATAGGAGAAATCCGCGACTGACAGCCGCGGCATTTCCCTTTTTGGAGCATATATGAAATTACAGGTATAAGTTCATATGATCTCAATTGATGCCCACAGGATGGACAAGCCGACCGAGGGGTAACAATAGAGTGTTTTAATGGTACTCGAAGACCAATCACGTTATAAAAGGAGCCTAAGAGTAAACCATAGATTAATAATAAAATGAACATTACTTGGCTATTTCAATAAGTTCTTGTTCAGTTTTTCCATTTTCATCTGTTGTACCATCAGCTAATTTAAGTTTCGAAGAATCGTGTGATGTTAAATTATAATCGAATCCACCATTTGTTGTATTTACAGATACCGTAATTGTGAAATCTTTATCATCAGTACGATCAAGATATGCTGTTAGATCAGCTTCAGTTAAATCCCCTGCAAAACCATTTGCCTCAACTAGACCAGCATCAACCTTTTTATCATCAGATTCATTAGCCATAAACATTTTTGCTGCACTAATAATTTGTAACCCTTCTTGTGCTTTTGACTTTGTTTCAGATTTACTGATAACACTAGAAATAGCAGGAATTGCAATTGCAGCGATAATCCCTAAAATAACGATTACTGCTAGTAATTCGATTAATGTGAAACCTTTTTGTTCCTTAAGTTTTGCACCCAATTTTTTTAACATTTTACATCTCCCTCTGGTTCTATGAACCTAGTAATATTTCTCTATGAGTATACAATAATTGTAAGCTTAAGAAAAGAGAAATTTATCATAATTTGTCATATTTTTAAAGCATTTGTAATATTTACTAGTATTCCGTTACATTAACTCATCTGGTCAAACATTGAGAACAAAGGCATCATAATCGAAAGTACAATTACCCCGACTACACCAGCTAGGAATACAATCATAATTGGTTCAATTAAGGATTTTAGCCTATCTGTTCCTTGCTCAACTTCTTTCTCATAGAACTCTGCAATTTTAGACAGCATCGAATCTAAAGCTCCTGTACTTTCACCTATGGATATCATTTGTGTCACTAAAGGTGGAAATGCCCAGTGGTCCATCATTGGTTCAGTCATTGATCGACCTTTTTCAAGAGAATTCCGAGATTCTCTTATTACTCTTGCGATAACCTCGTTTTCTACTACCTTTTCAACAATCGACATCGCTTGCAATATTGGAACAGAACTAGAGAATAGAGAACTAAGTGTTCTCATCATTCGAGCCAGTGCAGCTTTTTGCAGCATATTCCCAAATATCGGCATTCTTAAGAGAAAGTAATCTAAATAATATTTTGTTTTCTTATTTTTCTTCATATAAATAATCGTAATCACAAAACCTAATACGATGAGGAGTATCATCCACCAGAACGATTGCATAAACCCACTAGCATTTAATACAAATTTTGTAATCCCGGGAAGCTCAGCCCCCATATCTTCAAACATTGTAACGAATGTTGGAACAACGCCAACTAATAAAAAGATTACTGCTCCAATTGCAAGAATCCCGATTACTGCCGGGTAAGTCAAGGCAGATTTTACTTTTGCTACAGTATCATGCTGTTTTTCAAAATCGTCTGCCAGCTTCTCTAGTGTTTCATCCATATTCCCTGCAACTTCTCCAGCCTTCACCATATTAATAAACATCGAGTTAAAAATCTTCTTATGTTTCGCAACGGACTCTGAATAAGGATTTCCTTCACGTAAATCCTGTTCAACAGCTTGTAATGCCTTTTTCAGGGCTTTACTTTCAGTTTGGACCGCTAGAATTCCTGTGGCCTCAACAACGGTTACTCCTGCTTTTATTAAAGTTGCAAATTGCCTTAAATATATGACAAAATGCTGAAGCTTAACCGGATTTCCAATTGTTAATTCCATGGTCATAAGGGTTTCAGGTACTTCGGTCATTTCAATGACTCGAATTCCATCTTCTTTTAGTTTAGCCATTGCCTCTCTTCTGGAAGCAGCAGTTACAGTTCCCTCTTTTTTCCCTCGTCGGTCGCGTCCTAAATATTTGAATCTAGCCATCCAGCATCATCTTTTCTTGTAGATATTTGGTTGCCGCTTCTCTTTGAATTACATTTCGATCAATCAAGTCTTTTATACTCATTTCAAGTGTATGCATTCCTTGAGCACGTGAAGTTTGCATTGTACTCTGGATTTGATGGATTTTTTCATTTCGAATTAAGTTGGCAATGGCTGGGTTATTAACAAGAACTTCTGTAGCAGCCTTCCTCCCCTTTTTATCAAGCGTAGGGAATAACCGCTGCGAAATAACCCCCACTAAAACAGAAGCTAACTGGACCCGAATTTGCGGCTGTTGTGCTGGTGGAAATACGTCGATAATCCGGTTAATGGTGGATGGAGCACTGGATGTATGAAGTGTCCCTAATACAAGGTGACCTGTTTCTGCAGCAGTAATTGCAATTCCGATTGTTTCTAAATCACGCATTTCCCCCACTAGAATAATGTCTGGGTCTTGACGAAGTGCACCTTTTAAACCATTTGCATAGGATTTCGTGTCAAAACCAACTTCTCGTTGGTCAATAATCGAATTTCCATGTTTGTGTAGATATTCGATAGGATCTTCTAAGGTAACAATATGCTTCCGCATAGTACGGTTCACGTAGTCAATCATTGAAGCAAGTGTGGTTGATTTACCACTACCTGTCGGACCAGTGACCAGAATTAACCCTTGTGGTTTCTCGCAAAGTTCTGGGATAATTTTTGGCAAATCTAGTTCTTCGATGGTTGGAGTTTTGGAAGCAACCACCCTTAGTGCTAATGACACACTTTTCCGTTGGTGATAAGCATTAACACGAAAGCGCGATACTCCGGGAATACCATAAGAGTAATCGAGCTCCCCTTTTTCCTTAAATAACTCATACATATTTTCTGGTATGGTTATTTTCGCGATTTCTTCTGTGTCTGCAGGAAGTAATATATCCTTCCCATAACGTTTAATATCCCCATTTATACGAAAGATAGGTGGGACGCCAACGGTAAGATGGATGTCAGATGCCTTAAATTCCAACGCCGCCCTTAATATATTCTCTATTTTTTCTCTCATAGTGTTTTTCTCCTACTCCAAGATGGCTACACGCAATACTTCTTCTGTTGTAGTTAGACCTTGTTTAACCTTTAATAATCCATCGTCAATCAAAAAGATGGTTTTATTTTTTATCGCATGTTCCTTTAATTTATGAGTTGAATCTTCATTCATAATAATCCTGCGCATATCATCGTTCAGGACGAGTACTTCATGAAGGGCAACCCTTCCCTTATAACCAGTCATATTACAAGATTGACAGCCTTTACCGCGCGTGATTTTTTCAATTTTCATTCCCCGGCGAGCAAATATATCAATTTCTCGTTTGGTCGCTTCTTGAACCTCTGCGCAATCGCGGCACACCTTCCGCACTAACCGTTGTGCAACGATTCCAGTTAAGGAGGACGCGATTAAAAACGGTTCAACTCCCATATCAATTAACCTCGTAATTGTACCTAAAGAGTCATTGGTATGTAGTGTACTAAGTACTAAGTGCCCCGTCAAAGAAGCACGTACGGCGGTTTCGGCGGTCTCTTTATCACGAATTTCCCCAACCATGATAATGTTTGGATCTTGGCGAAGAATTGATCGTAATCCAGCTGCAAAAGTCATTCCCACATTCGTGTTTACCTGTATTTGATTAATTCCTTCTAGCTGATATTCAACTGGATCCTCAATGGTAATAATGTTCACTTGTTCGCTGTTTAAACGATTAAGAGCGGCGTAAAGGGTTGATGATTTACCAGAACCCGTTGGACCTGTAATCAAGACAATCCCTGTAGGCTGCTCTATCATTTCCGAGAATCGCTTAAGATTTAAGGCATTGAAACCAATTTTGTTTAAATCATTTAGGGCCGCTCCCATGTCCAATATCCGCATAACAATTTTCTCGCCGTAAACCGTCGGGAGGGTTGAAACACGAAGATCAATGGGGTGGAAATCCAGATTCATTTTAATCCGGCCATCCTGCGGAATACGGTGTTCAGTTATATCAAGATTGGACATAATCTTAACCCTTGCTGTTAGCACACTTCTCATATGCCTTGGCAATACACGTTCCACTCGCAGTACTCCATCAACACGATACCGAACGACCACTTTTGTTTCCTGAGGATCAATGTGAATATCACTTGCCTTTTGGATTACTGCATTGGTGAGAATCTGATTAACTAATCTTACAATAGGTGAATCAAGGTCGTTTATATCATCGTCACGGCCCCTATCACTTGACGAAAGATCATCAAACAACTCTTCAAGACCTTCATCAACATTGTAATATTTATTAATTGCCCTTAAGATACCTTCTTTTGTCGCAATTGCGGTTTCGATTTGAAATCCTGTTGAAAGACGTAGGTCATCGATAACGATAAAATCCATTGGGTCAACCATGGCTACAAAAAGTTTATTGCCTTCTTTTTTTAGGGGAACAATCAAATTACGCCTTGCAGTTTCTTTTGATATTAGTGAAAAAAGATTCGTATCAAAAGGATAATGCATCAGGTTGATATTCGGAATTCCTAATTGAACCTCCAATACCTCTGCAAGCTGCTGATCTGTTATATAACCTCTTTGTAGCAGGGCATCCCCAATTTTTTGATTTTGCGCCTTTTCCTCTAATGTTGATTGAAGCTGCTCAGGAGTTATTAACCCTTCCGCAATTAACAAATCTCCTAGTCGTCTACGTGTTTGTTTCATTTATCATCACTACTTAGATTATTTTGCTGTCTCATTTGGTTTCCCCCAAAGGTCATCATCCAAATTTTGTTCAATATTCGTAGGAGGTGGTGTTGTTGGATTTCCAGTAGAATCACCCTCATTTGCAGCTGTAGCAGGTGTTTTGGTAGTAGCACCCTCCTGTGTTCCTTTTAAACCATGTACTTCAACACGGTAAACAGGTGGATAGTAGTCCTCAAATAATAATTCACTGTTAATCATTTGTACGCCTTGATAGGTTTCTCGATAAATTTTTACGATTTGCCCATCTCCACCATTAGAAAGGACCTTTAAGTTTCCTGTGAGTAGTAATGGACTATATTGAACAATGGTTTTAGGCTTTAATTGCTGAGCCTCTTTTTTGCTAATTTTATAATCGTAAAGGAACTTTTCTCCCTTAAGCGTAACGATTAGATCTTTATTATCTAATTTAAGTTCTACGGTATATGGTGTTGTATTCGGATTAACGATAATGAAATCTGCACCAGTGGCTGAATTAACCTTCGCTTCAAATCCTACAGCTGAATAATTCGGAAGCGAACTACTAATATTTCTTTCCACAATCTTAAAATTCGTTGGTAATATCGACTGATAGATACCGGTCGCGATAATACTTAAAGCAGTAGGATTTTCTATCTTCTGCAGCTTGGCAAATTCAAGTAAGGAAAAATTAGCACCTTCAGCAATTTGTATTTCAGGATTTGCAGTAACTAGAGTCGCTAAGTCCTTCGGGACTTCTGTTAACATAACAATAGCAGTACTTATGACATTATCTTTTTTACTAGCTTCAGCAATAAGATATTCCTTATTCAAATTGTATTTATAAGAGCCTGTTTCAAACTTAGCGGCTGTATTGGATAAATCTGTTATTAGCTTTGTGAGTTCAAGTTCATTTAAGTCAATCTGTGGAAATTGTAATTGGATTTGATCCTCAACGGGCATTAGATCAATTGTCATCGAAACTGTATTGTTTTGTCCGTCCTTTATTGAATAGACTGACTGGGTTGCATCAAACCTAAATAGGTTACTATCAAATGGTGCAATTTTTTCACTGTACTGAAGTTCAAACTTTGTATTTTTTACCCATTCCACATACTTCTCCTCTAACAAAGCAATCGTTTCACTTTCTGTTTTCCCAGAAACATCTATAGAACCAACCGTAGTCCCTTCTGAGTACATGCCGTCAGAGGAATTCGTTATATTTTCAAATGCTTTGGCTCCAAAATGGGAAGAACTAAAAATAACAACCGTGCTTAAAAAAAGTACAACAAATAATTTAATGAATGGTTGGTACTTACTCAAAATTTATGCCCCACTTCTTTTAAGTTATTTTTGTAATTCAAGTACTTTCATTGGTTTACTTTCATCATTGTCAGTTGATCGTGCTGCTGCAACCTCTTTATCAGCAAATAATTCTTCTAATTCAAAATCTTCTAGGTGAGATTTTTTATTTTTGTTTTTTTCTTCATCGATGCCTAATGTTAATTCTGCAAGCTCATCCAGCCAGCCTTCCTCATCGAGGGAATCTACCTTTTCCTCTAGTACTTCTACCTTCTCTTGGGTACTTTCCTCTAGTAAACTTTCAATATCAGATAAGTAACCAACTTCAAGTTCTCCACCCTCTAAGTCTTCCTCTGGCTCAATTTCAATCTCTCGTTCTTGTAAAAAGGATATATCTTCGTCTAAAGATTCAGCAGAAAAAGTCTCTTCATCTTGTTTAGATAATGATGTAGAAGCAGTGATTTCCAATTCAGATAAATCCATAAGCTCTATGTCAGTAGTTGACTCAGATTGTTTTGTTAACATAATTGATGAGTCACTATCCGGAATCTCATTTTCTTCAATGAACTGCTCTTTAGTCATATACATAACCTTTCCTAGGCGACTATCCATTATAAATGCCGCAAAAAAGGAAAGAACCAGTAAAATCAATAACGTTTGCCAAAGAGGAATAACTGAAACTGCTGCAAGTCCACCCAATGCTAACAACCCACTAGATATTACAACGACAAACTTTCCTTTAGTCGTATACCCAAGTGGTAATAAAAAATGAATCAATAACATCAAAAGCATAGAACCTAATACCCAAATAACTGTTAGCATTCATTCACATCCCTTTTACTAGTTCATTCATACTATAAAACAACATTTTTTAACAAAAATTTATATTTTTTATCATCTAATACAATAATTAGACAAAATTCGTCTACTAGATATTGTATAATACTTTGGGATAGTTTAAAAGAAGATGGAAAATATTTATAGGTATTAATTACCGAAATTTGTTATTTTTTGTCTAAATAATTTGTTAAAATGTATCTATGAAAATAGAAATATAATATTTTCTGCCCAGAAGGGAATGAATTATATGAATTTTTTCAAGAGTGAAAAGGGTGTTACCTTAGTAGAGGTACTGGTCTCAATTACTCTTTTGTCTATCATACTAATTACATTAATGAATATTTTTCCACAAATGGGAATGATGAATAATCATACTAAACTTAAAGCCCAGGGAATAAATACAGCAAAAGAAGTTCTTCTTAAATGGCAAAATGATAATGACAGATTAAAGCTTTTTTTTGATACACCAGATGTATCGGTTATTCCAGAGTATAAACCAATTAACGGTAACTCTTATAACTTCGAGTATGTAAATGGAGATTTTTTAGTAAACGTTAAAATCAAAAAAAACTCCAGTAAAGAATCTGACCTATATAACGCACATCTTATTAGTGTAAAACTATATAACATAAAAAAAACAGATAAAGTCGTTAGTGAAACATACGGCTACGTAAAAATTAGGAGATGAGTTTTTAATGCGTGATGAACGCGGCTTAACACTAGTAGAGGTTTTAGCTACATTAACCATCCTCTCAATTGTCAGTTTAATCATTTGGAGTATTTTCTTCCAAGGTATTAATTTTTCAAAAAAAGCAACTTCAAAAAACGTTATGATTCAGGAATCCAATATTGTTATTTCCAATCTTACAACACTCCACCGCGGAAAAAATAAGTATGAGATCACCAGCACTGGAACAAATAATTGTGAGATAACGGTTACAACAGATATTAGTAACACAGAAAAACAAACTCAGACCTTCACCCATCCTCAGATGTGCTTTGAATTTACTTCCGATATTAAGAATAAAAAAGTAGGTGCACCCGAACCAAATAAAATTGATCCAAATGAGAATGATGTCAGTCTCACACTTACCATTAAAGACAACAATGATCCTACTAACAAAGTAACTACGAGTACTTATCTCTATCGAATGAAGGGAGTTGGATATTAGTGAATAATTTTAAGAGAGAACAAGGATATGCTCTTATTACCGTTATGCTTATTATTACAGTCTTTACTGTTTTAGGTTTCACCTTCACCGCGATGGCTTTTAATAGCGTTAAGCAGACACAAAAAGTGGAGAAAACATCTCAATCAGTAGCTTTAGCAGAAATGGGAGTATCCTATTTAGATGTTGCCATTCAAGAGATCTTTAAAAATACTAAAATTGAGATTGAGGAAAAAGTAGCGAGGAAAGATCTAACATCCGTACCACAAGTAATAGATTACATGAAATCATCTATAAAAAATGGAATTAAAAATATTACACCCGAAACGATAGATTCAACCTCTTCTTATTCCATCATTAAGGATGATGATAAGATTGACATTATATCCATAGGCAATTTGTTGAAAATAAAAGTTAATGTTACGGGTAAAAAAGTTAATCCAAATAGTACGGATGATTCTGTTAGTACTCTTTATGTAGAAATGGCAATTGACAATCTTGATGATATAAATATTATAAAAGCAGATGATGCAGCTACCCCAGAAATTACTTTTGGAAAAGTAACAAGACCAGATGTAGCGGTTGCCGCTCAATGTACAAATCCCTTATCTTTTGCTGATATCGGCCAAAGTAATGGGAACAATGGTAATGGGAACAATGGTAATACGAATAATAATATCATTTGCGCGGATGTCATCATTGATCAGCCAGTAGGTGGAATCAAAACTTATACTGGTAGTAATGATGTAAGTGTCGAGAAAGTCTATTCAACAGTTGGTTTAAATTTTACTGGTAATCTTAACAATAGAGCAGGATTAGAAATGTATGCTATTTCACTACAACTAGGTACAAACTTTAATAATTCAAAGGACGTAGTTGTTGAAACGAAACACAACTTCACAATTGGTAGTAACGTTCAGAATACTGATCATACTAGTTTTTATATTGGTGGTCTGCTTGATATTAATGGTCACCTCGACCTAGAAGATAGTTCTAGAGTGTTTATTCGTGGAAAAAGAACTCCAACAGAAATTTCTACAAATACAATGTCTAATATTAATGGGCAATTAAACATACTTAGTGGTTCTAGAATGTGCGTTAACGGGGACTTGAAAGTAAAAAATGATTTAACCATACCTCAACAATATGGGCTAATCATTAAGGGAAAGGTTTATGACTACTCTTCACCTGCTGGATACAAAGAACATGCCAATATCTATTATGTAACGGAGTCTACGAATAAAGATTGGTTAAAGTCAATGTGTGGAAATACCTTTGACGAAGCCTCCACATTAAACAGTATTGAATGGGGGGAATTAACGAACGCAGTAATTAATGATGTTACTTATGATTAATAATAGAAAAGGTGAAAGAAACTAGTGTTAATAAGCACTAAAATCTTTCACCTTTTTTAATTGAATTATCTATAATCCTCAAAGCTATTTTTGTTAACATGACGAATACTCCGCCACCCGATTTCTTCCAGCCCTCTTCGCCCCAACATACAACGCTCTATCAGCATGTCGAATCAATGCCAGTGGATCTTCAGCATCCTCAGGTGCAGTTGCAACCCCAATGGAGGCTGTTATTTTCACCTGGTGTTGAGTTAGGTCTAATGATTGTTGTAATGTAAATGGCCAATTGGCGATTGCTTGTCTGATCATTTCTGCCAACTGGTAGGCTTCCGTTTTATTGGTATCAGGAAGGAGAACTACAAATTCCTCGCCACCGTATCGCGCGACTGTGCCCCTCGAACCTACAAGATTAGTTAATCTTGCTGCCAATTCACAAAGAATTTCGTTTCCGCTTTGGTGACCATACGTGTCATTGACTGCTTTAAAATGATCAATATCCATGATTATTAATGATAAGACCTTACGTTCGAATTGAAATAATTTATCAAATTCCTCTGTTAATAATTTTTCAAAGTAACGATAATTATATAATTTCGTTAACGCACAGCGTTCACTCTGCGTCTTGGTGAGTTCATAATGCTTCGCATTTTCCATTGCCACTGCAAAATAGGAACAAAGAATATCGACAATCATTAACTGAGATTTTTCGTATGCTCTTTTTCGCTTTGAAGCGAGCATTAATACCCCAATAACTTTTTTATTCCTAACAATTGGTACCGCTAATATACTTTCTGCACCCGCTGGGAGAATACCTTTCGAAAAAGTCTGCCACTCTTTTTTTGTATTATATAAGTAGCCTTTTTGCTTTTCCCAAACAAAACCGCTTATTCCCTCATTTTTTCTAACCCTTACTATTTCACTGGTTAACACAGCACTGCCTTCTATCCGCCGGGATAATTGAAGTTCTTCTTCATTTACTACTTCCAAGATATAGGCGTAGTCAACCGGAAGCATTTCACTTAGCTTTTGGATGAAAAGGTCAATAACCCCATTAACCTCTAGCCGTTCTGCCATTTGGTGACCAATTTCAGCTGCATTTTGTAAATATTCGTTTATTTTTTCAGTAGAGTAATAAAGATTAAAAATGATAGACAAACTTGCAAACGGAACGGCCACAATTAATAATGCTAATAACCCTTGTTGGTTATAAAACATATATATTACAAAGCCTAGAGGCAAAGTAAGAAATGTAGTAATGGTCTCAACCATGAAATCCTTCCCAAAATAGGATTCCTTACTCTTATAAATAACATATAAATAAAATGATATAATGACCTGATTCAAAAAGTAATTTACTATTGCATATATAGCTGCAAACCAAATAGAGTTAGGGTCATTTATTAAGCTAGGTCCTGTTTGTCCCCCAAGTGAGTAGTAAACCACTCCGCTTACTAGTGATACAAGGAAAAACATAATTAAATTAAGTGGAATACGAAAATACTGCTCCCTTTGTATCCGCAGCCTTAGCAATAACACGATAACAGCGACCTGGGCAAATACCATTTCAACAAATAAACCAAAGCTTAAAAATGTTGCAAGGGATACCCATTGAATTAAAAAGATAGGAGTATTATTGATAACCATTGGCATAAAGGCAACAAAAGAAGTTAACGTCAAAAAGGCTAATAAATCTAACCATTGTCCTGAGAAGTGAGGAGGGAAAGTTTGATAGGTAAACCACATTCCTGCCGGAACTAACAACAACCAAACAAGAAAGATAGCTTTTTTTGTTTTTGGTTGAACTGCCATTTAACTCCCCTCCCACTTACATTATTTTGAAATCGAGATGTATTCATTTTATCAAAAATACTTTAGCTTGTCATAGTGAAATTGTATTGTTTTTCAAAAATTCACACAAGTAAGGTTTGGCCTCAGAGATGAAATACAAAGAGCCTGTAACGACTAGCACGGAATCTGGCTGCAAATTCTGGATACATTTGGCAAGATGAGAATCCCAATTCTGACCAATACCTTTATTTTTCGAATGACTTAGTGAAAACAAATCAATGGCTGCAGCTGCACGAGGAAAGTCAAAAGAAACAAAGGAGATTTCATCTGCAACTTGATCCAGTTGTGAGATCATTTGGTCTAGCTTTTTATCTTTTAATGCTGCGAATACAATATGAATATTTAAGTTAGAATAACGATTTGATAGTTCATGGACTAGCGCCGAAATACCCTCGTCATTATGTGCACCGTCAATAATAACAAGTGGATTATGTGATAGGACTTCAAACCTTCCTGGCCAATAAGCTTTCTTTAAACCAGTCCTAATAGCGTACTCAGAGATTGTGAATTCTTCATGATGATTGATAGACTGAGCAGCCATAACTGCTAATGAAGCATTCTCTGTTTGATGCTTGCCAATCATGCTGATTTCTAATTGTTCTAATGTCAGATTGCCATACTTTAATGTAAATACCTCGCCACTTGCTTGCGGGCTGTGTGAGGTAATGGTGATCTCCTGATTCAGCCTATAGAGCGGTGCATGCCTTATTTCAGCCTGTTCTTCTATTACTTTAAGTGCATTTGTGTTTTTAACAGCTGTAAAAGTAGGAATACCTTCTTTGATAATTCCTGCCTTTTCAAAAGCAATTTCCTCATAGGAATGTCCTAAGATATTTGTATGATCAAGTCCAATATTTGTTATGACAGAAGCAATTGGTTGAATAATATTGGTTGAATCAAACCTTCCTCCTAAGCCCACTTCATATATAACAATGTCCACCTGATTTACATTCGCAAAATAATAGAAAGACATCGCAGTGATAACTTCAAACTCTGTTGGTCCGCCAAGCTCGGTTTCTTCTAATTCATTTGCAAGAGGTGCAATTACATTGGTCAATTCCAATATTTCTGCATCACTGATTGGCTTCCCATTTCCTGAAATCCGCTCATTAAATTGTTCAATGTATGGTGAGGTAAATGTACCAACGGAGTAACCACCCGCTTCAAGAATCGAACGGAGAAAGGTCACAGTTGAACCTTTTCCATTTGTACCGCCAATATGTACGGTTTTCATTTTCAATTCTGGATGGCCCAGTTTCTCCATCATCCATTCCATACGGGCAAGGCCTGGTTTAATACCGAGCCTTAATCTTGCATGAATCCAGTCAAGGGCTTCACTATAAGTCGTAAACATCCTGACACCCCTTATCATTTTCTAAAAGAAGACGAATCCTAGAGCAGGACTCGTCTTAACTTACTTATCTTATTATAAACCTTTTAGCTCATTTAAACGTGCTTCCACTAACGCTCTTTTCTCGCGGTAATCTTTTTCTTTTGCACGCTCTTCGGCAACAACGCTTTCAGGCGCCTTTTTCATAAAGCCTTCGTTGTTTAGTTTCTTTTCTACTCTTTCAACTTCTTTTGTAAACTTTTCGTATTCTTTTGTAAGACGGGCAATTTCCTCTTCAATGTTAATCAAACCTTCCAGCGGAAGAATGATTTCCAATCCAGTAATCACGGCTGTCATAGCTTTTTCAGGTGTTTCAAGATTGATTCCTATTTGTAATTCTTCTGGGTTACAGAATTTTTCAATATAGGCTTGATTCTTTTCGATTGCCTTTAACACTGAATCATCCTTCGCTTTAACAAGCATTTTAATTTTCTTGCTCATTGGCGTATTTACTTCAGCACGGATGTTTCGAACAGAACGTATCATTTCCATTAGCATTTTCATTTCTTGCGCCGCTGTTTCATCTGAATAAGCTGGATTTACCTCTGGCCACTTGGCGGTTGTAATCGATTCACCATCATGTGGAAGGTTCTGCCAGATTTCCTCGGTAATGAATGGCATGAATGGATGTAACAAACGCATCGTCTGATCTAGTACATGTGCAAGAATGGAACGAGTGGTTTTCTTTGCCGCTTCATCTTCACCATATAATGGAAGCTTTGCCATTTCAATATACCAATCACAGAAATCATCCCAGATAAAGTTGTATAATGCACGCCCAGCTTCTCCAAATTCATAACGCTCTGAAAGCTTTGTAACTGTTTCTATGGTTTCATTTAATTGAGTGAGTATCCATTTATCTGCAACAGACTTTTCTCCGCTAAAGTCGATTTCTTCATAGGTCATGCCATCCATATTCATTAATGCAAAACGTGAGGCATTCCAGATTTTATTAGCAAAGTTCCAAGTGGATTCAACTTTTTCAAAGCTAAAGCGTAAATCCTGACCAGGCGAGCTTCCAGTGGATAGGAAGTAACGCAAGGCATCCGCACCGTATTTATCGATGACATCCATTGGGTCAACACCGTTACCTAGCGATTTACTCATTTTACGACCTTGTTCATCGCGAACTAAACCATGGATGAGAACATCTTTAAATGGTCTCTCACCGGTGAATTCAAGGCTTTGGAAAATCATTCGAGAAACCCAGAAGAAGATGATATCATAACCGGTTACGAGTACATCTGTTGGGAAAAAACGCTTAAAGTCTTCTGCTTCAACATTTGGCCAGCCCATTGTTGAAAATGGCCATAATGCAGAGCTGAACCATGTATCCAATACGTCCTTATCCTGTTCCCAATTTTCACTATCTGCAGGTGCTTCGTGACCAACAAATACTTCACCAGTTTGTTTGTGATACCAAGCAGGAATTCGATGACCCCACCAAAGCTGTCTAGAGATACACCAGTCACGAATATTTTCCATCCAGTGCAGGTACGTTTTTTCAAAACGCTCTGGAACAAAGTTAACTTTATTTTCTTTATTTTGCAGGGCAATAGCTTCATTCGCAAGTGGCTGCATTTTAACAAACCATTGTGTAGAAAGGTAAGGCTCAACTACTGCCCCGCTGCGCTCCGAATGACCAACAGAGTGCAAGTGCTCTTCGATTTTGAACAGAATACCTTGTTCTTGAAGATCTTTAACTATTTGCTTGCGACATTCGAAACGATCCATGCCTTTATACTTGCCAGCTCTATCATTCATCGAGCCATCTTCGTTCATAACAAGAACACGCTCTAGATTATGACGATTGCCAATTTCGAAATCGTTCGGGTCATGTGCAGGTGTAATTTTTACCGCCCCAGAACCGAATTCCATATCTACATAGTCATCGCCAACAATTTTGATTTCACGGCCAACGATTGGAAGGATTACCGTTTTACCGATTAGGTGCTTATAGCGCTCATCCTCTGGATGAACGGCAACGGCTGTATCACCCAACATGGTTTCTGGACGAGTAGTCGCAACTTCAATATGTCCTGAACCGTCTGCTAACGGATATTTCATATGATAGAATGCACCTTGAACATCTTTGTAGATAACTTCGATGTCCGATAATGCTGTCTTTGTAGATGGATCCCAGTTAATGATGTACTCGCCGCGATAAATAAGGCCTTTTTTATACAGAGTGACAAACACTTCACGTACAGCTGCTGATAAGCCTTCATCCAATGTGAAACGCTCACGGCTGTAATCTAATCCTAAACCTAACTTTGACCACTGCTGGCGGATATGAGAAGCGTATTCTTCCTTCCACTTCCATGTTTCCTCAACGAACTTTTCACGACCTAAATCATAACGGCTTTTGCCTTCACTACGAAGCTTTTCTTCTACCTTCGCTTGTGTTGCGATACCGGCGTGGTCCATCCCAGGAAGCCAAAGAACATCGTAGCCCTGCATTCGCTTCATCCGGGTAAGGATATCCTGTAATGTTGTATCCCAAGCATGCCCTAAATGGAGCTTCCCAGTTACGTTTGGCGGCGGAATAACGATGGTATAAGGCTTTTTCCCCTCATCGTTCTGTGCTTCAAAAAACTTTCCTTTTAACCACCACTCATATCGTCCTTGCTCAATCGACTGTGGATCATACTTCGTCGGCATGGTAATTTCCTTTGTTTCCATTTGACCATCTCCTTTATTTCTCTTTTAAGTCCAAACAAAAAACCCCATTCGTCATAAAAGGACGAATGGAGTTTGCTTCGCGGTACCACCTTTTTTCCAATCATAAAGAAAATGATTGGCTCTTAAACGGATAACGGATTTGATCCGTCTTCAACTAATGGGATTCTAAAATCCGTTCACTGAAGAAGCTCGAGGGCGACCTTCCGAGTGTCTGCTTAGGAAACCTTCCAGCTAGTGGCCTCCCTCTCTTTAAGCAGGTGAACATCGTACTCTTCCCTGTCTATGCTTATGTTTTTTATTATATTGTTTATACTACCCAAAAAGTGTTCTAGACGTCAATAATGATAGCCAAAATTTTTGTTTTTTATACTATATGGGAGATTAAGCGGTTTGGTCTTTCATTTCAACCTGTTCCAATTCCCAATTTTGTTTTGTTGCATTTTTAATGACAAAAGTCGATTTGGCTAAAGTTATACCAAGGATGGACCAAAAAATAGGTGCAACTGGAACTGTACTAATATTAAAAAATGCTTGAACTAGATATCCAATTATCGTTGCAATTAACCCATAAATGATAATCTTCTCATTTCCTTCTGCCAGTTTAACAGACTGGACGGCTCTTCTAAGAATTAAAAAAAGAAAACATAAATAGGTCATAAGCGCTGGAACACCAAGTGTAATGGCAATCTGTAAATATTCATTATGTGCTTTATCAACAGTCTGACCATTCATAAAAGCTCGTGTCTCTTCGTTATCATTTGGATATGCATATTCAAATGAGTCAGGACCGGAACCTATCCAAAAATACTCTTTTACTAAAGGCAATGATTGTTGCCAAATGAAAAAGCGTGCTGAACCTTCATGACCCGTTGTTTGATTCGTTGCAACACTATAAGAGTCCTTAACCACAGAATTAATACGTTGCGCGTAATGTCCTTGTTCGGCATTGTTAATAAAATATAAAAGTATAATCATTGAAACTGCTAATGTAATCCATTTCTTCCAAAGGTGTTTGCGTTTTATTACTACAAACATAGTAATGAAAATTAATCCAAAAAACACACCAACATATCCACTTCGTGTATTGGAATAAATGAGAGCCACAAAAGCTAAACAAAGTGAAACAAAATAAAGAGCTGTGTATTTTTTAGTTGTAGCATTCAAGTAGATTGGTATGGTTATCAGCAAAACTAATACTAGATACGATCCAAAGAAGTTAGGATTATCAAAGAATGTATACGTCCCACTGTAACCTCTCATCGCACTATTCCTTGGAAGGATGTCTAATTGATAATGCTGCAATATTCCGTAAATGGAGACTAGCATCGAAACATAGGCTATTCCAGGAAACACTTTATTCATTTTCGCCTTATCTATTAAGCGATAAGAAAAAAGGAAAACGCTTAAATAGCAAAAGTATGAGATGAGTCCTTCTTTTCGATCAATCAAGCCATACACAGAAGTATAGTTATTTGGAGAAAAAGCTGTTGAGAGTTCTATCAAAGTTAAAAATAGGAACAACATAATGACTATAGAAGAATCAGCCTTGTCTGGCATTAACATCTTGTATTTTCGCTTAAACAGTATGTATAGCCATGTACACAGTACAAATGCATATAAATATCCTGTCTTTGTTGACGTATAGTAAGGATCAAAGCCCCATGGATAAATTAATAGCGGAAAAAGAATGATAAACCAATACATTTTTTACTCCTTATATTGCTTAGACTAGATGATTATTTTTTAGGAAACACAATTTTCTAGGACTTTATTATTATTTCATTTTTCCCCTTCTGATTCAATAAAAGATTTATTCCAATAAGAAAAAATGCGAAATGGACATTTTTTTCTAAGAACTGGTTGATTTATGGGGAATTTACCCTGCATGAAGAATATACATATAAGAAATGCCATTTTGGAGAGGAAGGATGTTATGAAGCGGAGGAAGTTCATCACCAAATACTCCTATACTCCCTGGTATCGAACCTGCAGGAGAGTATGTGAGCAGCTGGTTTTACCGTTTACGATTTTTCAATTAATCCGGACGTTGTTTATACCCACTGTCTTTGACGTCTTGTTATTAAGTATTTTTATTGCGATTGCCGTATCTATCTATTTTGAAATTGTTTAAGAGCCCAAGGAGCATTCGTTACTGCTGCTGGGCTCCTTCTTTTGCCTGCCTCGCTTGTTCATCAATTTCTGTCATTCTCATCACAACATATTCGGAATTCTTTAAATGCCAGTATTTACGCTGGAGCATCCGCACAAATTTCAGTTCATTTTTTGGCTGTTCTTTTTTATAATACCGCTCGACCACCTGGATAATCGGAATGGGATAAGCTAAATAACTGAAGAAAAGAAGTTTTTCGTCGGTTTTAAAGGGAAAGTATTTAAAGTAATGATATACCCACTCGACAGCCTCATCATTCCGTGTTGGCTGTGTATTAAAGGTACGTGATAGATATGGTAATAGATCATGAATCGGTGAGCCGTAACGGGCATTTTCAAAGTTTATAAAATAACCGTAACCCTTATCGTCGTAAAGGAAATGCTCGGATGATAATTTCCCATGGGTAATCACCATTCGTGCTTTTTCTGCTTCCTTTGTCTTTTCATACCATTCTTCGAATTTCGTTTTTGAAAATCGAAGCGCCTGGCTTATTTCGTTATAGTACAAGCAAAACAAAAGTTCAAAAGGAGACATGTAGGTCTTTTTTTCACATTCATCGATAAACCCATCCAGAAACTCCTGATTTTTATCGAGCAGCGCAATGGTTTTATCATAATGTTCTTCCCGTTCTTCTTTATTCACAGCGATCTCTTTTGCAGATAATGTGTGGAGCCTGGCTAATTCACGAAATAGCTGCTGGTGTTTATGAGTACGGTCTTCCTTTATTTCATTGGACATCCAAGGCATTAAGTAATATAGGTTTTTATCATGGAGGACCGCATACCTTCCGTCCATTGTCGGATAAATGGGCACAATCCGATTGTAGCCCTTTTGGTAAAGAAGATGGACATGGCGAATAAAATCTGTCCCCGTAGTTGGAACGATTTTCTTCAATGCAAACGTCCCTTTATCGGAATAGATTTTTTTAATATTGCCGTGTTCCTCAACGAAATAGGGCATTACTTGATAGTTATTTAATATGGGTATAAGTGGTTCCACCAGGTTCGAATCACTCATCAACATTCAACTGCCTTTCGCTCATGGAAAGTCCTTAAAAGGATGTGAGCAGGTTTTGAAACCCGCTCACACTGCTTTTGGCTTATTATTTTTTTGCAAAGGCAACCGGTACATATAATACTTGACCCTCATACACATCTTGATTGAGTTCAAGATTATTGTAACGCAGCAGATTTGGTACGGAAACGTCATAACGGTCGGAAAGACTGTCGAGCGTATCGCCCTTTTGGACAATACACACTTTTAATCTAGCTTGATCGGAGCTATCTTCCTTGCGGGCAAAGAACTCCGTTAGTGTCATGGTTTTCTTCTTTGTATTCTTCTTTTTCGCTTGTTTTGGCGGTGCTTCTGGGGAGGATGAACTTTCTTCTAAAACTGGCTCTTTTGGTTCTGCTGGGACTTCTATTTCTTGTTGAATTGGTTCTGCTGGAGGTTCCTCGACGATTTCCTCCATCTCATCGACGGGCTCACTAACTTCACTTCTGGCATGCTCAAAAACTAGAGGTCGCTGAGGCACTACTTCAATCTCTTCCTCTTCATCTTCCTCTGGCTCTTGATACGAAAAGGTTGGGAATTTCGGAAAAGCTTCAACCTTTTCCTCCTCTGGCTGCTTTCTTGCTTCAGCCTCAAACAAGAAAGTATCCTCAAATTGATTTTCTTCTTGGTGTATTTCTTCTGGTTCTTCTACTCTTGGAACCTCAACCTGATAACGATGGAGTACTTCATACTCTTCTTCTTCCTCAACTACTTCTTCTTGCTGAGTAGAATCATACAAGCCGCTGATGGTTAGTTCTGCAGATAGTTTTAGACAGCTGCGTTCCGGAATAGAATAATCAAAGGACTCCACAATAACATCGATATCATAAATGCTCTGGATTCGATTATTTGGTATGGTAATATCAACTGGAAAACGATGTGAAAATTCACAAATGCCTTCCTCTTGTGGATCTACTCTTTCCACATACTTCTGGTTAGGTACATTGTCTTCTTCTTCCACTGCACTTTCTTCGTCATTTCTATATTCGCCTGTTAATTCCAGCGAACCACGTATGGTTACGTATTGATCATTTTCCTGGATGGTAATATCCGGGTCTAGAGAAATCGACACAAATTCAGCTACTTCCTGTCCCTTTCTAAACCACAAAGATTCCTCCAAGGAAAATCGCAGGCACGATTGATTCTCCTGAGACAAAGCGACTCCTCCTTTCGTTTCCTTTTACGCAAAAAATCACTATGTCACTTACACAATATGAACCATAGCCATTAAATATGATAAAAAAGCCTTCCTACGCGAAAAAGTTTAAGATATGAGGGTTCTTTGAATTGGAATAGGAAGGAATCACGCGGAGTTTTGAGAACCGGCAAAAGTAAAATAGGCGGAGATTTTCCGGTTAAATGCATAATGGAGCTCGTTTCGGGGTAAATAAGCGGAGGTTTTCCGCTTAATCAAAGAATTATCTCCCATTTTCGAGTTTTTCAAGTCAATAGGCGGAATCTCTCCGTCTATTTAAGCCACTTTTAATAACAATTATGAATTAAGCGGAAATTTTCCGTCTATTTATCAACTCGGGTTTTAAGTGCAGAATTTTTAATTTATGTTCCATAATATAGTTCAAATCCATAAAAAAACACTCACGTATTGAAGGTGAGTGCCTGAAAAGGGTATTATTTTAGTTTTGAAAAAGCAATTTCTACTGCTTTAATGGTTTTTTCGATGTCTTCATCGGTATGAGCAGTTGATAAGAACAATCCTTCGAATTGAGATGGCGGAAGGAATACTCCTTGTTCAGCCATTTCGCGATAATACTGAGCAAAAAATTCTAAGTTAGAGGTTTTTGCTGTTTCATAGTTAATTACATTTTCTTTAGTAAAGAAGAAACCAATCATGGAACCTGCACGGTTGAAGGTTACCGGAATATCGTATTTTTCAGCCGCTGCTACAATTCCTTTTTCAAGTAAATCTCCCAAACGTTTGAACTCTTCATAATGCTCTGGTGTTAATTGACTTAATGTCTCATAACCAGCCGTCATCGCAAGTGGATTTCCGGAAAGTGTTCCTGCTTGATAGATAGGTCCGGCTGGAGCGATTTGATGCATGATTTCGGCTTTACCGCCGTAAGCACCAACTGGCAGCCCGCCGCCAATTACTTTTCCAAGACAAGTGATATCAGGCATGATATTGAAATAGCCTTGTGCGCAATTGTAGCCGACCCGGAAACCAGTCATCACTTCATCAAAAATCAGCAATGCTCCGTTATCAGTCGTAATCTCACGAAGACCTTCTAAGAATCCAGGAAGCGGCGGTACAAGTCCCATGTTCCCTGCAACCGGTTCAACGATAATACAAGCAATATCATCACCAAATTGTTCGAACGCGTATTTAACGCCTTCAAGGTCATTGTAGGCTACTGTAATCGTGTTCTTAGCCACTCCTTCAGGTACGCCAGGGCTGTCTGGCAAGCCAAGTGTCGCAACACCAGATCCTGCTTTAATCAATAAGGAATCGCCATGTCCATGGTAACAGCCTTCAAATTTCAAAATCTTGTTACGGCCTGTATAACCGCGTGCTAAGCGGAGTGCACTCATGGTCGCTTCTGTTCCAGATGATACCATCCTTATCACTTCGATCGATGGCACACGTTCAATCACTAGCTTAGCCAGTTCATTTTCCATTAAGGTCGGTGCACCATAGCTTGTACCAAGCTCAGCTACCTTTTTAATGCCTTCAACCACACGATCATTTGTATGGCCAAGTATTAGCGGTCCCCATGATAATACGTAATCGATGTATTCATTGCCATCGATATCATAGATTTTTGAACCTTTTCCTCTTTCCATGAAAATCGGATCCATATTGACTGATTTAAAGGCACGTACCGGGCTGTTAACGCCGCCAGGCATCATGTTCTGGGCTTCTTTAAATGCTTCTACTGATTTTGTATATGAGCGCATTTTGAGTTCCTCTTTTCGAGTTGTTGTAATTAGTTGTCTTCTTTTAACCAGCGGCATGCGTCTTTAGCTGCATAAGTAATAATAAGGTCTGCGCCTGCACGTTTGAAGGCGATTAACATTTCCATAACGGTTTGTTTCTCGTCAATCCAGCCGTTTGCTGCTGCTGCTTTAATCATCGAATATTCACCGCTTACGTTATAGGCAACAACAGGAAGATTGTAGTTGTTTTTAACATCACGAACAATATCAAGGTAAGGCATACCTGGTTTCACGATTAAGAAATCTGCCCCTTCTGCTACATCGGATTCTGCTTCTCTGAAAGCCTCCATCCGGTTGGCAGGGTCCATTTGATAGGTTTTGCGGTCACCGAATTGTGGTGCACCTTCAGCAGCCTCACGGAAAGGTCCGTAAAAGGCAGAAGCATATTTAACGGCATAAGACATAATTGGTATTTCCTTAAAACCAGCTTCATCTAATCCAGCACGAATGGCTGCCACAAAGCCGTCCATCATATTCGATGGAGCAATAATATCAGCACCAGCTTCAGCTTGAGCGATTGCTGTTTTTACCAATAATTCAAGAGATGGATCATTTAAGATTTGATCGCCTTCCACCATTCCGCAGTGGCCATGGCTGGTATATTCGCACAAGCAAGTATCCGCGACAACAATCATTTCTGGGTAATGTTCTTTTATGTAACGAGTGGCCACTTGGATAATGCCGTGGTCATGAAACGCTTGTGTACCACATTCGTCTTTTGTGGCTGGAATTCCGAATAATAAAACGGATTTAATTCCATGTTCAACGATATCATCCATTTCAGCTTTTAGATTGTCCATTGAAACTTGGAATACACCTGGCATAGAAGATACTTCTCTGCGGATGTTTTCACCTTCATAAATAAATAATGGATAGATGAAATCCTCTGGTCTTAAGTGGTTTTCACGGACAAGTGCACGCATATTCACACTTGAACGTAATCGGCGATGACGTGAAAATTGAAGTTCCATTTATATTTACCCCCAAATTTTGTTAGAAATGCTATGTTAAATGAGTCTGTTGATTGTAACGTAAGGCGCTTCGCTTTCCGCAGGCGTTGCGGGAAGCCTCCTCGGCGCT
>NZ_NPDD01000092.1 GCF_002272245.1 Bacillus sp. 7884-1
AAAGCGCCTGTGGGGTCTCCCCTGCTCCGTACTCCTGCAGGAGTCTCGCGCCTTCCGCTCCAATCAACGAGTGCCAAAATAGATAAAATCCATTAAAACATAGCCATTACTTATATGAATATCATTTTTCTAAATACTCAATTGTACTTTCTACCATTTCTTTAACTGTGTATTCTGTTGGTGAGACGTGGACTGGCAAGCCAAAGGCTCGTAGTTTTTTCTCTGTCACTGGACCAATACAGCTTATCACACATCTTTCTATATGACTCTCAAGTTGGTACTCCTTGACGACGCTCATAAAATGATTAACAGTGGATGGACTTGTAAACATCAAAATATCAATTCCATCGTCGGCTAGCATTTTAGCCAGTTTCTCCCTGCTATCCTCTGGCATATAAGTTTCGTAAATAACGATTTCATCGACGAGAACACCATGGTTACTGAGTGAAGCAGAGATATACTCACGAGCCAAATTCCCTTTTGGAATCAGCACTTTCGATCCACTAGGAACCTTTGGTAAAAACTCGTCTGTAAATACCTCCGTGACATAAGCCGACGGTACAAACTCTGCTTTTAACCCTTTTTCCTGCAATACCTCTTCCGTTTTCTTGCCTATCACAGCAATTCTCGGAAATGATTTATACTCTTCCTTTTTATAAAAAGAGAAGAAAGTTTCGACAGTGACATTGCTAGTAAAAACAATCCAGTCATATGTATCAATCTCATTCATAGCATTTTGCAGCCTCTGTGTAAATACAATAGGGCGAAATGCAATAAGAGGGATTTCGATTGAAATCCCTCCATACTTTTCGACAAGTTGTGAAAAGGATTTTGCCTGGCCTGCTCCGCGGGGAACAAGGACCTTTTTGTCAAACAAACCTAATGGTTTTAGCATTGACCTTCGAGCTCCCGTTTAACCCGATCAATCAGGTCCTTAGCTCCTTTTTCGATTAATAGGTCAGCTGCTTGAATACCAAGCTCTTCTGGGTTCGTTCCTCTAAGTTCCTCTTTGAAGATTTCTTGGCCTTCTGGAGAACCAACTAAAACGGTTAGAACAATTTCATCATTATCAGCAGCAGTAGCGAATCCAGCAATCGGCACCTGACAGCCGCCTTCCATTTTATGAAGGAAAGCACGTTCCGCTTTAACGGCTCTTTCTGTTTTTTTACAAGTGAATTTTTCAAACAGTTCAAGAAGCTCTTTATCATCTTCACGGCATTCAATCGATAATGCCCCTTGGCCAACGGCAGGTACACAAATTTCTGCATCGATAAATTCAGTTACAGTGTCCGTTGTCCAGCCAAGACGAGAAAGTCCTGCTGCCGCTAGGATGATAGCGTCATATTCTTCATCTTGAAGCTTTTGTAATCTCGTATCAACATTTCCGCGAATCCATTTAATTTCTAAATCAGGGCGCTCCGCTAAAATCTGGGCGCTCCGGCGAAGACTGCTCGTCCCGATTATCGCACCTGGCTTTAAATCCTTTAATTTAACATGGTCTCTTGAAATCAAGGCATCACGGTGGTCCTCACGGAAAGGAATACAGCCGATTGTAAGTCCCTCAGGAAGAATAGCTGGCATGTCCTTCATACTATGTACCGCCATATCAATTTCTTTATCCATCATGGCTTGCTCAATTTCCTTAACAAACAAACCTTTTCCGCCGACTTTTGAAAGGGTTACATCTTGAATCTTATCCCCTTTTGTTACAATTTCTTTTACTTCAAATTCAAAAGGTCCTCCGAGCTTTTTAAGCTGTTCAATCACCCAATTTGTCTGTGTTAAAGCCAATTTGCTTCGTCTAGAACCAACGATAATTTTTCTCATGACTGCCTCCTACGATTATGAGTACCAAAAGTGGAATGATGATAATTGTCCAATTAGGAAAAAGTTAATTAATACAACTAAAAAAGAACCGACATTCCAAAGGGCTAATTGTCTGCCTGACATATTTTTAACGATTCGCAGGTACAAATAGATACTGTATCCGGTTAATAGAATAAATGAACCAATAATTTTCATATCGTACCAAGGCATTCCTGGAACCTTTAAAATGGCCCATTGTAAGCCAAGGATTAAACTTAATAACAGCATAGGAACCCCAATAACTACTAAAATATACGAGGATCGTTCCAGCTTGCTTAAATCTGCTAGTCTCAAAAGTCTTGTGCCCCACTTTTTCCTTTTCAACAAGTCATATTGAATGAGATAGAGAAGCGATAGGACAAAGGACAAGGAGAATGCGCCATAAGATAGAATGGCCATAGTAATATGTATAAGCAGGAGCTCGGACATAAGTTGATTGCTTATGACGTGCGAATCATATTGAATCGGAGCAAAAGTATGAATCGCGATAACAATAAAGCCAAGTATATTTGTAAAGAAGACGATAAAATCGACCTTAAGCAGCCGATTTATTCCAAGCGACAGGGTTACCAATACCCATGCATAAAAATATAAGCCTTCAAATATCGTTAACGCTGGAAACCTCCCTGTTTTTAACATATAGGAAGTTAAGAATATCGTTTGTAAAACCCATACAAACGCAAGTAACCAGAAGGCGATTCGGTTTGCCTTCCGGTTATGGTGAATGAAATCGAAAAAATATAACAACACACTGAAGGCATATAGGACTACTGTCAATTCTTGCAGCCGCGTCATATGGAAGTCAAACATAATTAGTACCTCTTATGACTGAAAGGAAGCCTGCGTTACATGAACCATTGCATCTTTGGTTTCGGCTGCTTTCGTTTGTTTTTCAACAAGCTCTTCAATCCTAAATATTTTCATAAATAAGTCCAAAGCCTCATCAGCATCTGGACGAGCAGCCAATTCTTTTGCTTGTAAGATAGGATCTTTTAATAGCTGGTTGATAATACTCTTGGTATGTTTATTTAATACTTTTCGATCGCGATCTGATAAATTAGGCAGCTTGCGTTCAATACTTACCATTGTTTCAGCTTGAATGGCATGTGCCTTATCTCTAAGAGCCGAGATAACAGGAACAACACCCAATAGTCCTAGCCAGTGCTTGAAATCAACAATTTCCTTTTCAATCATCAGCATGATAACTTGAGCCGCTTTCTTACGCTCCTGAAGGTTTGCCTCAACAATTCCTTCTAAATCATCGATATCATATAAAAATACACTTTCAAGTTCAGCAATTTTTGGATCTAAGTCACGTGGAACGGCAATATCAACCATAAACAATGGCTTACCCTTACGCTTTTTCTCGACTTTCTCCATCATTGTTTTGGTAATGACAAAGTCCTTTGCACCTGTAGAGCTGATAAGGATATCTGCATCAATCAATGATTTTTGTAATTCTTCAACTGTTTTAGCCTCGCCGGCAAATCGGTTTGCAAGAACTTTAGCTTTATCATAGGTACGATTAATCACGGTAACTTTCCTAACACCATTACCATGGAGATTTTGGGCTGCCAGCTCGCCCATTTTCCCTGCACCAAAAATTAAAACATGCTTACTCTCAAGGGAACCGAAGATTTTCTTTGCTAGTTCCACTGCAGCATAGCTGACAGAGACCGCATTTGCGCCAATATCCGTTTCAGCATGTCCACGCTTCGCTAAAGTAATGGCCTGTTTAAATAGTTGGTTGAAGATTGTACCCGTTGTGCCTAGTTCTTGAGCTAACATAAAGCTCGTACGAACCTGCCCTAATATTTGGGTTTCCCCTAAAACCATTGAATGAAGACCGCAAGCCACCTTAAATAAATGCTCAATGGCACCATCTTCCTCATAAACAAATAGAAAGGGTGAAAACTCAGATTGTTCAATTCCGAACCATTCAGATAAAAATTCTTTAATATAATAGCGGCCAGTATGCAACTGATCTACAACCGCATAAATTTCTGTACGATTGCAAGTGGATACGATTATATTTTCTAGGATGCTTTTTTTCGTGTTTAATTTTTTGATCGCATCCCCTAGGTCGGATTCGTTAAATGTCAACCGCTCACGGATTTCCACAGGGGCAGTTTTATAGTTTAAACCTATCACTACAATATGCATTTTGTTACAACACCCCCAATAAGTAATACAAGAACTACTAATACATTATTAACTAGTCTGATTATAACACGGGTTTTTTCAACATTTACCCGAAAAATGTGAACAGAAAACGAAACTATATGTTAATATAAAAAGCGGAAGCGCCTAGCGCTAGGCTAGCCTAATAAATAGGAAAATAGTTAAGTAATAAATAAATATATCATCCTTATGTACATTACCAAAAAAAAGAAAGTTATTCAAGTATACCTTACTGGAAGTGGTGTTAAAATGAAGAATCAGCGCATTTTCCCAGGAATCATTCTTATAGGCTTTGGAGCCTATCTTTTCCTACAACAGTCTGGACTTACGGCTCTACAGACATTGTATTCATGGCCGACACTTCTTATAATCGTTGGCGTCGCTTTTTTAGGACAGGGATTTTCTGCAAAGGATCATGAAGCCATTCTGCCAGGAGTCATACTTGCAGGTTTCGGTATTCACTATCATTTTGCCGGCAAGATTTTATTCTGGCCCAACAACACCATAGGGATGCTTGTATTGTTTATATCAATTGGCTTCTTTCTTCGTTTTCAAAAAACAAATAATGGTTTGTTTCAAGCCTTTCTCTTTTTAGTATTGGCATTATTGCTATTATTTTACGATAAAGTTTCAGAATATCTCGGATTACTTCAAAATGGACTAGGTTTTGTGTGGAAATTTTGGCCTGGCATTATTATTCTGGTTGGAATTTACTTTCTTTTTAGGAAGAAAAAATAAACGTCAGGCAGCAAGCCTGACGTTTTTTCTTACATAAAACTATGCAAAATGGACCATGCTTTATCTTTTCCTTCACCTGTTTCCGATGAGAAAAGAATGATTTGGTCATTTTCATCTAAATCCAGTGTTTCTTTTGTGACCTTTAAATACTTCTGCCACTTTCCTCTTGGAATTTTATCTGCTTTCGTCGCAATGACAACGCACGGGATATCATAATGCTTGAGGAAATTATACATCATAACATCATCCTGTGTTGGCGGATGGCGTAAGTCGACGATTAAAACTACTGCTCTTAATTGCTCACGCGATGTAATATACGTTTCAATCATTTTCCCCCAGGCTGCCCGCTCCGATTTGGATACTTTCGCATATCCATAACCAGGAACATCGACAAAGTGAAGGATTTCGTTAATAAGGTAAAAATTCAGGGTTTGCGTTTTACCAGGCTTAGAAGAAATTCTAGCTAACCCTTTTCGGTTAAGCATTTTATTGATAAAGGAAGACTTACCCACATTAGAGCGTCCTGCTAATGCGAATTCTGGTAAGTCTGTTTCTGGGTACTGCGCTGGCCTTACGGCACTGATGACGATATCGGAACTAACTACTTTCATTTCAATCCACCTTCTACGAGTGCATGCCTTAATACTTCATCGACATGCGAAACAAGCACAAACTCTATTTCATTTCTAACACTTTCAGGGATGTCATCGATATCCATTTCATTATCCTTCGGAAGGATGACCTTTGTTAACCCAGCTCTATGGGCACTGAGTGTTTTTTCTTTTAAACCGCCAATTGGAAGTACGCGTCCTCTTAGCGTAATCTCTCCTGTCATTCCTACTTCACGGCGAATTGCTCTGCCTGTTAGCGCAGATACAAGTGCAGTCGCCATTGTAATTCCTGCAGATGGACCATCCTTCGGTACAGCACCTTCTGGAACATGAATGTGAACATCATATTTTTCATGGAAATCTTCTTCAATTCCAAGCTCACCGGCTTTAGAACGGATATAACTAAAAGCAGCCTGCGCGGATTCTTTCATCACGTCGCCTAGTTTTCCAGTTAACACCAGTCTTCCTTTACCAAGAGATAAAGAAACTTCGATTTGAAGTGTATCTCCACCGACAGTTGTATAGGCTAGACCGGTGGCAACCCCAACTTGATTTTCTGTCTCTGCTTGACCATAACGGAATTTTGGTTTGCCTAGGAACTCCTCGACATTCTTTTCCGTTACAATGACTCGCTTTTTCTCACCTGAAACCACGATTTTCGCTGTCTTTCGACAGATGGTGGCCATTTGCCGTTCAAGGCTCCGGACCCCTGCTTCACGGGTATAATACCTGACTGCCTTAAGAATCGCATCATCTCGGACTTGAAGAATTCCTTTTGTAAGTCCATTTTCTTTTATTTGCTTCGGCAGCAAATGATCTCTTGTAATATGAACTTTTTCGATTTCCGTATAACCAGCAATGGTGATAATTTCCATTCTGTCTAATAGCGGACCTGGAATTGTTGATAGGTTATTAGCAGTTGCTATAAACATGACTTTGGAAAGGTCATAAGTCTCTTCGATATAATGATCACTGAAATTATGGTTTTGTTCCGGATCCAATACCTCGAGCATAGCGGAGGATGGATCGCCCCGGAAGTCGCTTGACATTTTATCAATCTCATCTAATAAAAAGACAGGATTAATCGTGCCTGCTTTTTTCATTCCCTGAATAATACGGCCAGGCATCGCTCCTACATAGGTTCTTCGATGACCGCGAATTTCAGACTCATCACGCACTCCGCCAAGGGACACACGGACAAAGTTACGATTTAATGAATTGGCAATCGAACGTGCTAAGCTTGTTTTCCCAACTCCTGGAGGTCCAGCAAGACAAAGAATTGGACCTTTTAAGGAATTCGTCAGTTTTTGAACGGATAAAAACTCCAAGACACGTTCCTTTACTTTTTCAAGTCCGAAATGGTCCTGATTGAGAATTTTTTCGGCACGAAGAATATCAATATCATCATTTGTTTTCTTCGACCATGGAATCGTAATCAGCCATTCAATATAGTTTCGAATCACAGCACTTTCTGCTGAGCTAGATGGCACTTTTTCATAGCGGTCAAGTTCTTTCATTGCCGTCATCTGTACATGCTCAGGCATTCCCGCTTTGTTTATTTTTTCCGTAAGTTCGGCGATTTCACCTGTCTTTCCTTCTTTATCGCCTAATTCCTTCTGAATTGCCTTCATTTGCTCACGCAGGTAATATTCCTTTTGCGTTCTTTCCATGGATCGTTTTACACGCTGCCCAATCTTCTTTTCAAGATTTAGCACTTCTTTTTCATTCTGAATCGTATCGATAACCATATTCATACGAGCTTTTACATCGATTGTTTCAAGAATTTCTTGTTTTTCCTTAAGCTTGATTGGTAAATGGGAAGAGATAATATCTGCCATTCTTCCTGGTTCTTCAATATCTACAACTGAGGCATAGGTTTCAGCTGAGATTTTTTTAGATAACTTTATGTATTGCTCGAAATACTCAAGCATTGTTCTCATTAATGCCTGATCTTCAACATCCTTCGTTGTAGACTCCTCATATGTCACAATGCTGACAGCATAATATTCTTCCTCATCATGAAAGGATTCAATTCTTGCTCGGTTCAGCCCCTCAACCAATACCCTGATGGTGCCATTCGGGAGCTTTAGCATTTGTTTAACTTTCGTTAAGGTCCCAATTTGGTATAAATCCTCTTCAGAGGGATCGTCTATTGCAATATCCTTTTGTGTGGTTAAAAAAATTAAATGGTCATCTACCATCGCTTTTTCAAGAGCTTCAACCGATCTTTCACGTCCAACATCTAAATGAAGGACCATAGTCGGATATACAAGCAACCCTCGAAGCGGCAGGAGGGGGACGATCAATTCTCTATCTTTCGCCATTAAATTGCACCTCCACATGCATAAATCAATCTTTCCCGCTTTAATAGCAGAAATCGTCTTTGTACAATTCTATCTCATTTGCAAATATGTGTCTAATATTACGGAAGTGACAGAAATAAGTTTGTCAATATATTATTAATATTCCCTAGGAGGAGGATTTCTTTCGTTCTTTGCTAATAAAAAACACTTCGGTTAGGACAACCGAAGTGTTTTCTGTTAAATAGATTCCTTTTTAGAAAGTTCTATGGAAGCTGGTATAACCTCTTTATGTGCGAGATCGCTGACGAGAGCAATGTCAAAAACTTCACTTAAATGGGTAACAGGCACAATTCGGATTCCCTTTATTTCATTTAATATTGATTGCATATTCTCTTCTGGGATGATAACGGTTGTTGCTCCCGCTTTTTGGGCTGCCTTTACCTTAGGATACACTCCGCCGATTGGCTTCACATTGCCATGAATACTTATTTCTCCCGTCATCGCTACTTTGTTATCAATTGGGGTTTTGTAGATGGCAGAATAAATTCCCGTTGCCATTGCTATACCTGCTGATGGACCGTCAATTGGAACCCCGCCTGGGAAATTAACATGAATATCAAAATCCCCTGCTGGAACACCCATTGACCGCAGGACGGTAATTACATTTTCAATTGATCCGCGTGCCATACTTTTACGGCGGATGGATTTACCTTGTCCGCCAATGCTTTCTTCATCAACGATTCCGGTAATATTTATAGTTCCTTTATCCTTTGCGGGGATAACCGTTACCTCGATTTCAAGCAATGCCCCTGTATTCGGCCCATACACAGCTAGTCCATTTACAAGACCAATCCTAGAATCGTCATTGATTTTTCTTTCCATTCTAGGTGACAGTTGACTGGAGTGTGCGACCCATTCTAAATCTTCGTCTTTGATAAATTCGCGCTCATCGGTGATCGCCAGCCCTGCAGAAATTTGAATCATATTAACGGCTTCACGACCATTTCTTGCATATGTAGATAATATATCTAATCCAGCTTCACTAATGTCTAGTTTCACTTTTTCAGCAGCTTTTTTTCCAACTTGAATGATTTCTTCCTGTGTTAAATCTCTAAAAAACACTTCCATACAACGTGAACGAATCGCTGGCGGTATTTCACTTGGAGTCCTTGTTGTTGCACCAATTAAGCGAAAGTCTGCTGGCAGTCCATTTTTAAAAATATCATGGATATGAGTCGGAATTTGTGTGTTTTCCTCATGATAATAGGCACTTTCAAGAAAAACCTTTCGATCCTCAAGTACCTTCAATAGCTTGTTCATTTGAATCGGATGCAGCTCGCCAATCTCATCAATAAACAGTACTCCGCCATGGGCGTTCGTTACTGCACCTTGTTTTGGCTGGGGAATTCCCGCTTGGCCCATCGCACCTGCACCCTGATAAATCGGATCATGAACAGACCCAATTAAGGGGTCGGCAATGCCTCTTTCATCAAATCGAGCGGTGGTTGCGTCCAATTCAATAAATACAGAGGTTTGTTTAAATGGTGATTTTTGAACTTTTTTGGCTTCCTCTAAAACTAAACGAGCGGCAGCTGTTTTCCCTACCCCTGGCGGTCCATATATAATCACATGCTGAGGATTTGGACCACATAATGCTGCTTTTAATGACTTTATACCATCCTCTTGTCCAACAATATCTTCAAAGCTTGTAGGGCGTACTTTTTCAGCTAATGGTTCTGTTAATGAAATCGATCTCATTTTTCGAAGCTGTTCCATTTCCTTACGGGATTCCCGATCAATGGAAACCTTTTGTGTCCGCTGGTTCCTTAGCAAATTCCAGAAATACAGCCCAATGATGATTCCAAAAAACAGCTGTACAAATAAGGCAATCCCCGTCCAACTCATACTTTTCCCTCCTGCTACAAGTATACTCAATAGATATTAATAAGTATTTCCTGCATAGAGGTGGAATAAACCACTAATTGTAAGAAACTGTTTAGATTGGAATGTATAATTTACATAAAAGGATTAAGAAATTTTCGGTGTATGGAAATTCTAATTGGAAAATAAGGTAAAATTTATCTATTCTTTGTGAGAAAATTCTATATAATAGATTTATGTGGAGCACTCCAGTGTATCGGTGCTCCATTTTTATTAGATAAAAAGATGGGGGCGAAACATATAATGTCTAATGAAAATGAGGTTTTATTAGAAAAAGGAAAACAAAATGATTCAAGAAAAATGAAAGTAGAAAGGAAAGAGGGAGAACCGACTCCAGCTTTCATAGGGGCTTCTTGGGCAGCGCTATTAGTAGGTGTCTCGGCTTATTTCATAGGCTTGTTTAACGCAGCGATGCAATTGAACGAAAAAGGATATTACTTTGCCGTTTTAGTATTTGGACTTTATGCTTCGGTATCTTTACAAAAAGCCGTAAGAGATAAAGATGAGGGAATACCAGTTACGAATATTTATTATGGTATTAGTTGGATTGCACTTATTGTCTCTATTTCATTAATGGGTATCGGTTTATACAATGCAGGAAGTATCGATCTAAGCGAAAAAGGTTTTTATGGTATGTCATTTGTCCTTAGCTTATTTGCTGCGATAACAGTTCAAAAAAATATTAGAGATACACAGCGGGCAAGAGAAAGAAATTAAGATTTTTTCCATAAAATCAAATTAATTCTAAACGACAGTGATCTGTCGTTTTTTTTTTCGAAATAAGAATTCTAAATTGCTGAAGCACAACAAAAAAGCAGAGATAACTCAAATTTGAATTATCTCTGCTAAGGTAGCTTTTATAACGATGGGTCTCATGTGTCCCTTTAATTAAGCAGATTTCTCTTCTGCCACAACGGTTCCGTCCTCTAGGACAAGCTTTGGAATACTATTGTCGATTACCGTATCTTTGGTAATGATACATTTCTGAATATCATCACGAGAAGGTAGATCAAACATAACATCCAGCATGATTCCTTCAATAATAGAACGTAATCCACGTGCACCTGTTTTACGTTCAATCGCTTTCTTCGCGATTTCGATAAGTGCACCTTCCTCAAATTCCAATTCTACATCATCAATTTCAAGCATTTTTTGATATTGCTTAACTAATGCATTCTTAGGCTTTGTTAAGATTTCAATCAATGCTGATTCATCTAACTGCTCAAGACTTGCAATAACAGGCAGACGGCCAATAAATTCAGGAATTAATCCGAAGCGGAGTAAATCCTCAGGTAATACTTTAGATAGTAGCTCTTTCTGAGTAATTTCCAGCTGCTTCATATCCGAACCAAAACCAATCACCTTTTGGCCTAAACGGCGCTTAATAATCGGTTCGATTCCATCAAATGCTCCACCGCAAATAAATAAGATATTGGTTGTATCGATTTGAATAAATTCTTGGTGAGGATGTTTACGTCCGCCTTGAGGTGGAACGCTCGCCACCGTACCTTCTAGAATTTTTAACAATGCTTGCTGTACACCTTCACCAGACACATCTCTCGTGATGGAAGGATTTTCTGATTTACGGGCAATTTTATCAATTTCATCAATATAAATAATACCCTTTTCAGCTTTTTCCACATCGTAATCAGCAGCTTGAATCAATTTTAAAAGAATATTTTCAACGTCTTCCCCAACATAACCAGCTTCCGTTAGAGACGTTGCATCTGCGATCGCGAACGGCACATTCAGAATACGTGCTAATGTCTGAGCTAATAAAGTTTTACCACTTCCAGTTGGTCCAATCATAGCGATATTACTTTTTGAAAGCTCTACGTCATCAATTTTACTATTCGAATTGATTCGTTTGTAGTGATTATAAACCGCTACTGACAGCGATTTCTTTGCTTGGTCTTGACCAATGACGTAATCATCAAGAATCTCACAAATTTCTTTTGGCTTAGGAACGTCTTTAAATTCTACTTCCTCTTCTGTTCCAAGCTCTTCTTCAACGATCTCTGTGCAAAGCTCGATACATTCGTCACATATATAGACACCCGGTCCGGCGACCAATTTACGAACTTGGTCTTGTGTCTTTCCACAAAATGAACACTTTAATTGGCCTTTTTCATCATTAAATTTAAACAATTCTTTCACCCCTTGAGAACGTGTTATAACCCTATTTAAAGTTGCGTAACACAAACAAAAATCCGTTTTTTTTCGAAACTATTCAGTGGTATGTATTGCATTGTAACATATGGACCTAACGGACTGGTAATAAAAAGCTTTTCAACTATGTTTTTTATGGAAGCGCATTTTTGTTTGGACACCCTTTAAATGATTCCTATGTACCCATTAAGCATAACCACTTTTTAATAAAATCAATCTTTCTTGAAGCGTGTTTTACTTAATTCGATATGTAAATCTGTTTTTCCTGCATATGTTTTTTGTTCTTCTTGCTTGTTAAAAAGGTTTCCCTGTCTTTATTATAATATGTAATTGAAAAAATGTATAAAAACAGGCACGATATAATCGTGCCATGTTTTTACAATTAATATTATTTTTTATTTTCGATTAAGAATTCAACTGCTTTTTGCTTTTGAAGATCGCCTTTGATGCCTTCAAGGCCGCCAAGTGCTTGCTTAATGTTTTCAACTGTCATGTTGTACATGCCAGCCATTTTTTCAAGCTCAGCATTAACATCTTCGTCAGAAGCTTCAATGTTTTCAGCTTTTGCAATTGCTTCAAGTGTTAAAGCAACGCGAACACGGTTTACAGCTTCTTCTTTCATTTGCTCACGTAGAGCATTCTCATCTTGACCTGAGAATTGGAAGTAAAGCTCAAGGTTCATACCTTGCATTTGTAGACGTTGTTCAAATTCTTGAAGCATACGGTTTACTTCGCTTGTAACCATAACTTCTGGAATTTCAACTTGTGCATTTTCAGCAGCTTTTTCAACTAAAGAATCACGTAAGTGGTGCTCAGCTTCGTGCTTCTTGCTATCTTCTAAACGAGTTCTGATTTTTTCTTTTAATGCGTCTAATGTTTCAACTTCATCATCCACATCTTTAGCAAACTCATCATCTAATGCAGGAAGTTCTTTTCCTTTAATTTCATGAAGAGTTACTTTAAATACCGCTGGCTTACCTGCAAGTTCAGCTGCATGGTACTCTTCAGGGAAAGATACTTCTACGTCTTTAGATTCGCCAGTAGCTAATCCTACTAACTGCTCTTCAAATCCTGGAATGAATGAGCCAGAACCTAATTCAAGTGAATGATTTTCAGCTTTTCCGCCTTCGAATGCTTCACCATCAACGAATCCTTCAAAGTCAAGAACAACAGTATCGCCAAGTTCAGCAGTACCTTCTTCTTTCACTACAAGCTCAGCTTGACGGTTTTGAAGAGTTTCTAATTCTTTTGCTACATCTTCGTCTGTTACAGTTGCATCGAACTCTTCTACTTCTAATCCTTTGTAGTCGCCTAATGTTACTTCAGGCTTAACTTGTACAGTCGCTTTGAAGATAAGTTCTTTACCTTTTTCCATTTGCTCGATATCGATATCAGGACGGTCGATTGGGTCGATGCCTGCTTCGTCAATCGCATTACCGTATGCTTCTGGAAGAAGAATATCTAATGCATCTTGATAAAGTGATTCTACGCCAAAACGCTTTTCAAACATTGGACGAGGCATTTTTCCTTTACGGAAGCCAGGTACATTTACTGTCTTAACAACTTTATTAAAAGCTGCAGTTAATCCTTCATTTACTTTTTCTGCGCTTACTTCAACAGTAAGGACACCAGTGTTTCCTTCTAACTTTTCCCATTTTACTGTCATACTATTTTCCCTCCAACAATCTATTATCATTTCATTCGTAACGAAATTGACAGGATAATGAATTCATCCTCTTTTTTTATGTAAAAGATAGTTTTTACACAATGCAACCCTTACATTATAACACAGGATTTTTTTCTTTCAACAGAGTTACCTATATATTGGGATAAGAAATTTCTTCTAATTCTCTTATTTTTACAAGTGCCTGCTCTATTTTTTCTGGTGTAATCTCGTATTCATTTGATATATCACTTAAATCAGAATCCATTCCGAGATAATCTAGCGCTAGTAGGTGAAATGCACCTGCCCAGGCTTCAGTCTCTTCAGGCGTGAACTCAAATGGATAGCTGATGAAAAAAATCCGTTCTACCATCCCTTTAATATTTTCAAAAAGATATGGGTCACTATTTTCTAATCTTTTTTCTAGTAAATATTCTATTTCTTTCATTCTTGGTTGTGATTGGATATCAGGAAGTTCTGTAGGTACAGCGCTTTGATCCTCACTAAACTTTTTAACCATAATTTTCTTATCATATTCCTGTTCTTTTAATAGAGACAGAAGCATGGTTTTTAGAAATGGGTGGCCAGTATCTGAGGTAAGATATTCTTTGATTTCGTCTATGTATGGACGAATATTCTTTTCCGCCAAACTCGAAATCGCGAGCATTTGCTCATTTAGATTTTTTAGTAATGAAAGTTTGAGTTCATTTGGATGGGAATCTTCCTTTGATTCTGGTTCCTCTATCGGCTCCTGCTGACTGTCGTTATCTGCCATTCGTCTGCTGAATTGGAGGATGGTCAGGAAATGATCATGCCTTTCTGGTGGAATTTCCTTTTCGTCAAATAAGGCTTCAATCGTAGAGACAATTTCTTGATATTCGTGGAGCTGTATTAATATGGTCAGGTATAGGTCAACCATATGAAAATAGTCGCCAATTCCCTTTAGCAGCATTTCGTTAGCCAGTTCTCTGGCTTTTATATAGGCTCCCGCTTCAAAGTATGCGAGCACAAGACCTATTAAAATATCACTATTTTCTGGGTCATGCTCCTTTGCTTCCTCAAGCAAGGTGATAGCTTCTTGATACCTTTTATTTTGCAGGCTCTCAAGGCCCTTATCCGTCAATCTCTTTTCGAGTCCGGGAAGGAATATAATATTGTCTTTCCGTTTCGCTCGTTCCCGTTTTTTCATATGTATACCGTCCTCTGCATCTGTATGGAAATTAGTTTAGCATGAAAGTTACTAAAAACAAAAAAACTCACCTTCTGCAGGTGAGTAGTAAGTTTTGGTATGTAGTTAAATGGCGTCCCAGGAGAGATTCGAACTCCCGACCGTACGCTTAGAAGGCGTATGCTCTATCCGGCTGAGCTACTGGGACGTATTTGTATTTCAAAGACAAGATTTATTATATAATCCTTATATATAAAAGTCAACAGCTTTTAAAGAAATTTTATTTTTTATAAAAAAATGGGTAGATTACTTTAAATTTTGCTTATCGCCCATATAAACCGAGAAGGGGGAAGAATGATCTTCCCTCATCTTTTTGGCAGGTCAAATTCATATGCTAAGTCTTTAAGTTCCTGTCCATTAATATCATACACGGACATCTTAATACTTTCTTCCAATAAATCCAGAATCACATAAGTTTTTTCGAAGCGTTCCCGTGGCAAGCGTATGCTTCCAGGGTTCAAAAATAAGGTATCCCCTATAACTTCTGCTCCAAGTACATGTGAATGTCCAAAACAGGCGATATCTGTACCAAGTTCTGCTGCCTTGTATTTTAAGTTCATTAATGATGATTTCACTGAATACCTGTGACCATGTGTAACAAAGAACTTTCGGCCAGCAATCTCAGTTGTTGTTTCTAATGGATAACTGCCACCAAAGTCGCAATTCCCCATCACGGTCAAATAACCACCTATCGATTTATCGTCAGCCATTAATTCAGAATCACCACAATGAATCATTAAATCTACTTCGTTCACATGCCGCTCCCGTAATACCTCGAGCTCTCTCGTTAAACCATGGCTATCACTAACAACAAGAACCTTACTCATGATTATTCCGCTCTCTCCACGATAGAATCTAAGATACCTTCAAGCTTTTTCAATGCATTGGCCCGATGACTTATTTTATTCTTTTCATCAGAAGATAGTTCTGCCATTGCATGGCCTTTTTCCGGTACATAAAAGACGGGATCATAACCAAATCCATTTGTTCCCCTTTGTTCTTCTAGAATTCGTCCTTCACAAGTCCCATACACAGTAATTGTCTCTTTTCCAGGCAAAGCTACAGCAAGGGCACAATAAAATCGAGCAGTACGATTTTCTTCAGAAACTCCCTGTAGTTCATTTAGAACCTTTTCTAGATTTTTTTGATCATCCTTTGGCTCTTCACCAGCATAACGTGCTGAATAAATACCAGGTCTGCCTTCTAATGCATCCACTATTAAACCGGAATCATCGCCAATCACGATTTTATTTAGTCTTTGTGAAACAGCTTCTGCTTTCAATGTTGCATTTTCTTCAAAAGTTGTCCCTGTTTCTTCTACATCCTCAATTTCAGGGTAATCAAGCAGTGTCTTGACTGCAATCCCTCTTGGAGCAAATATATGTTCAAATTCTTTGGCCTTACCTGGATTTTTGGTTGCTATAATAACTTCCTTCATACTCCAAATCCCCTTATTTTTTTCGTCTTGCTTCAATTTTTGCCGTAATCTCTTCCCCTAATGCACTTTTTTGATGTTCAAACAGTTCCATCAGCCCTTCTTGCGCTGCACCCAACATATCTTGAAGCTGTTGATACGAGAAGGTGGATTCTTCGCCAGTTCCCTGTAATTCCACGAATTCTCCATTTCCCGTCATCACAATATTCATATCTACTTGTGCTTTGGAATCTTCTGCATAATTCAAATCAAGAACCGTTTCGTTATTTTTTAAAACTCCGACACTGGTTGCCGCTAAGTAATCTGTAATCGGGAACTTCATATTCTTTTTTTCTCCAAGTCGATGAAGGGCAATGGCCATAGCGACAAATGCTCCTGTAATGGAAGCAGTCCTGGTTCCGCCATCTGCTTGAATAACATCACAATCAATCCACACCGTTCTTTCTCCTAATGAAGATAAATCAACGATCGCTCTTAAAGCACGTCCGATTAAGCGCTGGATTTCCATTGTTCTACCGGTAACTTTCCCTTTTGAAGACTCACGAATATTTCTTGATTCTGTTGCCCGTGGCAGCATAGAATATTCTGCGGTTATCCAGCCTTTGCCCTCTCCTCTCATAAAAGGAGGAACTCTCTCCTCAATGCTTGCAGTACAAATTACCTTTGTGTTCCCTACAGAAATAAGGACCGAGCCTTCAGGGTGCATTAAATAACCTGTTTCAATATGTATGGGTCTTAATTGCAGTCGTTCTCTACCATCAACACGCACAACTATTTCCTCCTTATGGGTGAGAAATACCTCTCAACCTTTTCCGGCATTTGGTAAAATCAAATAAAGAAGAGGAAGCCTAAAGGCAACCTCTTGCGATTATCACTATATAGTATATCAAAAATTAATTTTTAGAAACTACCTGTATTGACTTTTTCTGGGCGCGTAACTGGTTCGGATAATTTATCACCTTTATCATTTACCAAATCAGCCTTGCCATCTACTGTAACGGCAACACTTTCAATTCCTTTTTGCTCAGTCAATGAAAGGACAAGTGCATTAAGTAAATTCTGGGAAACAATTTTTTCTTCAAAGCTTCCGTAGATGGATTTATTAAAGTTCAAAGTAACTTTTCCATCTTCAATTTTTGGTGCCTCTAGCAGCTCTACGTCAGGCAAAAATTCTGAAGCAAGATTAGACTTTGCATTAGGTCCTTTAACCAATTCATTTACGACCGCCACAATATTATTTTTCTCACTCGTATTAACCCTCTTCGTGACAGGTACATAATAGTACGAATCTTCTTCACCGCCGATATAATAAACGGTTACTGGCTTTGTGTTTGTGATATCAATTACGCCCGCGGTATCAATATTGATTCCAGTTGCTCTTGATAGATTTTCACTAATCGGTGTGCCATTAACAGGCATTTCCGTTAATTCATGTCCATTCATTTGAAGCTTTACTTTCTCTATCGTGTCAAATTGAGTAAGTGTCCATGTGATAGATTCGAGAATTTTCCTTTCATCCTCAGGCTGGTAGTTTTTAAATTCCTTCGAGAAATCGACCACAGCAACACCATCTTTAATGTTAACAGAGATTTGCGTTTCTTCTGGTAAGACAGCACGGAAGTCATTTGGAAGCATGTCTGTTACAGGTCCATTGGCTACTAGGTGTTCTAAGGCTTGTTTCGCAACCGAGTTTGTTTTCGGCAGTGTTAATGTTTGCGGCACCACAAACCCATCTTTATTGATTAAGTATAACTCTGTTTTCACTGTACCTTCGACTTCTTCACTCTTACCAGTGGTTTCCTTAGTTGGGTTCGTATCGGTTACTGTAACCTGCTTTGGCGGATCAACTTTTTTCTGGACTTCTTTCCCGAACAAACCGCACCCCGATAATAGAAGTGTTGAAGCAAAAACAGCTGTAACAAGCGGTTTCACTTTATTTTTTGACATATTTTTTCCCTCCTAAGACAGTTTGTACTATCATGTATACGAGCCTATTAAACTAATTAGACCGTCTTTGGAAAAGAAAATTAGGACATTCTCTGATTTTTTTCAAAAAAAAATCAAGCTCCTGTAAAGGGAGCTTAATTATAATTTAATCTTTTTAACATTATTAATGGGTACTCCAAGCCACTGGGAAGCTATTTTTGAAAAAATATACTTCGAGCCTGTTGTATAAAATTCATGTTCAGTTATATCCTCATCTGTTTCGAGGATCCCGTTATATTGAAGTATGGCACTAATCTCCCTTGCTGTTTCATCCCCAGAACTGATGACATTTACAGTTTCGCCCATCACTTTTTGAATTAGTGGTTCGAGTAAGGGGTAGTGGGTGCAGCCAAGAATCAGTGTATCTAAATTTTGATTTTGCAGCGGCTTTAGTGCTTCGACGACGATTCTCTCCGCGATTTCCCCGTCATATTCTCCACTTTCAACAAGAGGAACAAATTTGGGGCAAGCTTGTCCTGTTACATATAAACGGCTGTTTAGCGCTTTTAACGCTTTCTCATAGGCACCACTTTTGATTGTGCCTTCTGTCCCAATTATCCCAACTCGATAATTCTTTGTCCGCTTGATAGCAGTCCGTGCTCCAGGGTAGATAACACCGAGTACTGGAATCCTTAACTCATTTCTAATGTCATCAAGGACCGCCGCCGTTGCCGTGTTGCAGGCAATGACGAGCATTTTTATATCTTTTTCTAATAAGAATGTAGTCAGTTCCCAGGTGAATCTTTTAACTTCCTTTAAAGGTCTTGGGCCGTAGGGGCACCTAGCCGTATCTCCCAAATATATAATTTTTTCATTCGGAAGCTGTCTCATAATTTCTTTCGCAACCGTCAATCCACCAACTCCGGAATCTATGACACCAATTGGTTGTTTCAAAATTCTCGCCTCTTTTTTAAGGCTCTTTTCTTAAACTTTATTGCTTTTGGAGATTAAAAGCGTTTTAGGAGCTATGATTTGTTGCAAAATAGCCTTAATAGAAAGAAAAGAGCCTGCAATCTTAATTTCAAGCGCAAAAATAGTTTGTTCCGCGTTAAAATCGGCTTTAAGATTTTAACAACATTCTTACGAAAACAGCCTTTTTTAACGCATATCTTGATGCAGTTTCATTAAATTGGTTTGAAGTTGTTGAATTTCTTCTAAGGAGAAATTCGCCAATACTTCCTCTAAGTAAACTTGTCGTTTCTTAATTACTTCATCTATTATTCTTTCGCCTTCTTCAAGCAGGTGAATTCTAACGACACGACGATCCTTAGGATCCTTTACCCGGACAACCAGTTGATTTTTTTCCATGCGGTCAACAAGGTCTGTAGTCGTACTAAAGGCCAAGTACATTTTAGTAGACAACTCTCCAATGGTCATATCGCCATCCTCAAAGAGCCATTGCAGTGCTACAAATTGCGGCGGAGTAATTTTATAATGACTTAGCATTTCTCTGCCCTTTTGCTTAATAATTCCTGAAATATAACGCAAGTCCTTTTCTATCCTTGCGACAATTTCATCGCTAACCTTTTGTGAATTTTCGACAGTCATTCTATAACACTCCTATACGAGGCGTCCCTTTGCCATGATTTCGCAGAATTAGCGCTTCATAATCTTGCTCTTATTTTCTACTTTTTTCGATAAAATTTCAAGCTGAATCTATTTCATTACAAAATACATATTGATTCATATGAATAAATCCTTATAAAAACATGAACCGGCATCCAGTAGGATGCCGGTCATGATTAAAGTTCTAGCTCTCCCATACGAAGGAGCTCTACAACTGCTTGTGAACGCCCCTTTACACCAAGCTTTTGCATGGCATTGGAAATATGATTTCGAACCGTCTTCTCGCTTATAAATAATTCACCAGCGATCTCCTTAGTAGTTTTATCCTGTACTAAGAGTTCGAATACTTCTCTTTCACGTTTGGTGAGTAACGGCTTGTGAGTATATTCATTCTCCTTCAAGTATTGTGACCCTCCTTGCCTTCGCCAGTTATGAACCGTTGGGTGGGTATATATTTAGTCACGATATCTTATGTGAATGTCACAATTGTAGTGACTAGAATTACTGAAGAAGAATACTTTTATGAAAATAAAAAAAGCCCTTTTATAAGGGCTTTAAATGGGTTTAGCATAAATGATATAACGTTGTGGAGCGTTTCCGACAAAACGGAATGGATAACAGGTAATGACGATTAATTCTTCCTTCGTATTCTGCAGGGTAATGATGGTCCGATCTTCTGCATCAACAATCTTGGTATTCGTTAATTCATATTTGAATTTCCCATTTGGCATTTGCACTTCAAAGATATCTCCAGGCTCTAGTTCACCTAAACGTCGAAAAACAGTATCACGATGACCAGATAAGACAATCTGACCGTTCTCTGCTGGAAAATAGGAACCCTTGTAATGCCCGACTCCCTTCTTTAAATCATTGGGGTCCGTTCCTTCCACAATGGCCAATTCTGCTTTAATCTTTGGTATCTTCAATAAGCCTACTGTGTCACCAAACTTGGGCGGATCGATTTTTTGCGGGTTTTTAAAAGGTTCTTCCTCATCATAGTTAGCTTCGGCCTTTGCTACAATTCTTTTCGCTTCTTTTAGTGAAGCATCAGTCTGAAAATTAGTCTCGACGATTTGCCAGACTCCAACTCCAATGACAATTAATCCTGCCAAAATCATTATTAACGGAAGCTTTTTCACCCTCACATACCATCCTTTTTCCGTACTTTAAAAATTCTTACTATTAGTATACCAAATGGGTTTGCACAAGTCCTAGCCTCTATATAGAAAAACCTTCCTTTCATAATAGAAAAGAAGGTTTTTAGAATCATTAATTGGATCCAGCTCCAGCGCCTAGGGGCTCGGGGTCATAAGCCACTAGGAAAAATTGAACTGCATTTTTCCCTGAACAAGGCGCTTACGCTTTTCTAAGCATTGTCGCTTCCGAAGAAGTTTCTAAACGCTTGGATTGTAGTATCACGGTTTAGAGCTGCGATGGATGTAGTTAATGGAATTCCTTTCGGACATGACTGAACACAGTTCTGTGAGTTCCCACAGTTCGCTAGTCCACCATCACCCATAATCGCTTCTAAACGTTCTGATCTGTTCATTTCACCAGTTGGGTGAGCATTGAACAAACGTACTTGTGAAAGCGGCTGAGGTCCAATGAAGCTTGAGTTGCTGTTTACATTAGGGCAAGCCTCAAGACAAACACCACAAGTCATACATTTTGAAAGCTCGTAAGCCCATTGACGTTTTTTCTCTGGCATACGAGGACCAGGTCCCAAATCGTACGTTCCATCGATTGGAATCCATGCTTTTACTTTCTTTAACGCATCAAACATTCTGCTGCGGTCAACCTGTAGGTCACGGACAACAGGGAATGTTTTCATTGGCTCTAAACGGATTGGCTGCTCCAGTTGATCAACGAGTGCTGAGCAGGATTGACGCGGCTTTCCGTTAATAACCATCGAACATGCTCCACAAACTTCCTCCAGACAGTTACTATCCCAAGTAATTGGCGTAGTAGCTTGTCCTTTAGTATTGACAGGATTTCTACGAATTTCCATTAAAGCCGAAATTATATTCATATTCGGACGATAAGCTAGTTCAAACTCCTCATCATAAGGAGCAGCATCAGGGCTATCTTGACGGGTAACAATAAATTTTACTGTTTTATTTTCAGACATGCTTTTCTACTCCCCCTTGCTTTTTGAGTAATCGCGTTTACGTGGCTGAATCAATGAAACATCTACTTCCTCGTAGTGGAAAGCAGGTGCAGATGAGCTATCAACAAATTTCGCCATTGTGGTTTTTAAGAATTCTTCATCATTCCGATTAGGGAACTCAGGTTTATAATGCGCACCACGGCTCTCATTACGGTTGTAAGCACCAATTGTCATAACACGAGCTAATTGAAGCATGTTCTCTAACTGACGAGTGAAGACTGCTCCTTGATTACTCCATTTAGATGTATCATTGATATTGATATTTTTATAACGCTCTAAAAGCTCTTGGATCTTTTCATCTGTTTTCAATAGCTTGTCATTAAAGCGAACAACTGTAACGTTATCAGTCATCCACTCACCAAGCTCTTTATGAAGGACATAAGCATTTTCTGTACCATTTAATGACATGATAGAATTCCACTTATCTTCCTGTTCTTTTACATGACGGTCAAAAACAGTTGAAGATACAGCATCAGAACTCTTTTCAAGCCCTTTAATATATCGAACCGCATTTGGCCCAACGACCATTCCACCGAAAATCGCAGATAGTAATGAGTTAGCACCTAATCGGTTTGCACCATGCTGTGAAAAATCACATTCTCCAGCAGCAAAAAGTCCTGGAATATTGGTCATTTGATCATAATCAACCCATAGTCCGCCCATTGAATAGTGAACAGCAGGGAAGATTTTCATTGGAAGCTTACGTGGGTCATCTCCCGTGAACTTCTCATAGATTTCGATAATTCCACCAAGTTTAACATCCAGTTCATGTGGATCCTTGTGAGAAAGATCAAGGTAAACCATGTTTTCGCCGTTAACTCCCAGCTTTTGATTTACACACACATCGAAGATTTCACGTGTCGCAATATCACGTGGTACTAGGTTTCCATAGGCAGGATATTTTTCCTCTAAGAAGTACCAAGGTTTTCCGTCTTTATAGGTCCAAACCCGGCCGCCTTCTCCACGTGCAGATTCGCTCATCAGACGCAGCTTGTCGTCTCCTGGAATGGCAGTAGGGTGTATTTGAATCATTTCACCATTTGCATAATATGCACCTTGTTGATACACGATTGATGCAGCTGAACCTGTATTAATAACAGAGTTCGTTGTTTTTCCGAAGATAATTCCAGGACCTCCAGTTGCTAGGATAACGGCATCTCCAGCGAAGGATCTGATTTCCATAGATGTTAAGTTTTGGGCTACGATCCCGCGGCAAACACCATCGTCATCTACCACTGAACCTAAGAATTCCCAGCCTTCGTATTTTGTAACTAATCCAGCTACTTCGTGACGGCGAACCTGCTCGTCCAACGCATATAGCAGCTGTTGACCTGTAGTAGCCCCAGCAAATGCTGTACGCGAATGCTGAGTACCCCCGAAGCGGCGGAAGTCCAACAGTCCTTCTGGAGTACGGTTAAACATAACTCCCATACGGTCCATTAAGTGGATGATACCAGGTGCTGCCTCACACATTGCCTTTACTGGAGGCTGGTTAGCTAAGAAGTCTCCGCCATATACGGTATCATCAAAGTGGATCCATGGTGAATCGCCTTCACCTTTTGTATTTACTGCTCCATTCATACCACCCTGGGCACAAACGGAATGGGAACGTTTAACTGGAACAAGTGAAAATAATTCTACTGGTGTTCCTGCTTCTGCAACTTTAATGGTTGCCATTAAGCCAGCTAAGCCGCCGCCAACTATGATCACCTTACCCTTACTCATTGTGACTCACTCCCTTAATCCAAAAATCCGATATTTTTCAACACAGAGTATGAAGTTTATTTTTTAAACGAAAGCTAAAAGTGTTCTAATTGCTACGATAGAAAGAACGACGAAAACACCGATTGTAAAATATGTAGAAATTACTTGTGAACGAGGGGAAACTGTAATACCCCAACTAACCAAGAATGACCACAATCCGTTTGCAAAGTGGAAAATAGTTGAAATGACACCAATCAGATAGAAAATAAACATGAATGGTGAAGATAGGATATCTGCCATCATGTCATAGTTAACATGGGCACCAAATGCAGCTGCAACGCGAGTTTGCCATACGTGCCATGTAATAAAGATTAAGGTAATGACACCTGATATACGCTGTAGTAAAAACATCCAGTTTCTGAAATATCCATATTTCCCGGCATTGTTTTTTGCGGTAAAAGCGATATAAAGGCCATAGATAGCATGAAATAAAATTGGTAAATAAATAACTACTGTTTCTAGGACAATTCTAAAAGGTAGGTTCCCCATAAAATCTGCAGCTTTGTTAAAGGACTCAGCCCCTCCTGTAGCAAAATGGTTGACTACTAGATGCTGCACAACAAATAAACCTATTGGAATTACTCCTAGTAAAGAATGCAATCTTCGATTCAAAAACTCTCGATTCCCCGCCATAATTAACCCCCCTTGAATTTTTAACATGATGTTAAGCCTTTTTTCACTAATCTTTTAAATAAATTTTAAACTTAGCACCAGTGTGACAAATATGTGACATGTCCATTTTACTCCCATCGGGTATTAGCGTCAAGAAAACGTATACACAAAAGTTGGATAAAAATAAAATTTTTAAAATATATTGATATTATAATAAATTATAAGTTTCCTTACTTAAAAATGGAATTATTTTGTAGAATATCCAGTAAAATTAATATGAATATTAAATTTTTTAAAGAGTCCATGGTTTTAAATGGGAAAGATAATTATTATGATAGACAGGCTATCGTATTGCAAAATAACATTCCTTCACCACTCTAACGCTTTACACTACATTTCATAAAAAGTGTTCTTAACATAAAGACGTATTTGTATATAATAGAATGGTAGAAAGAGGGGAAGCTATTATGAATGAAAGTACTGCTGTCGAACTTAATTTACAATCAGATGAACCAAGAAATATTTCACTATTTGGTTATGAACTAATCAGGGAATTCGTATTGCCCGAAATTTTAGGCAAAGACACCCCAGAGATTCTGTATTGGGCTGGCAAAAGTTTAGCTCGTAAACACCCATTAAACACGTTTGATGACATTATTGAATTCTTTACAAGAGCCTCATGGGGACAGCTCGAAATAAAAAAAGAGCGAAAAGATGAAATTGAATTTGAACTAGTCAGCCCGCTTATCGTTTCTCGAGTTAAATCAAAAGCTGAACACTACTTCCAAATCGAAGCAGGCTTCCTAGCGGAGCAAATCCAACATCAAAAACAAGTCATCGCCGAAACCTTCGAACACCCAGTAAAAAAAGCAAACAAAGTCCAATTCACCGTTAAATGGGATCAAAAAGACACTATTTAATGGTGCCATTAATGGTGCGACTTTTAATGGTGCCTGTCACCTTCCGTGGACACTGTCCACCTCAGGCGGACACTAAGAGTAAAAGCATTCCCTGAAGGAGTTCCTTCAAGGAATGTTTTTTATTTTTTATGCTTCTCTATTTAGACCAAATGCTTGGTGCAAGACTTCTACTGCTTTTAGCATGAGTTTTTCTTCGACTACTGCTGAGACTTTAATTTCTGAGGTGCTGACCATTTTGATTTGAATCTGGTTGGCTGCCAGGACTTCAAACATTTTGGCTGCGACCCCTGGGTTTGAAATCATTCCCGAACCAACGATGGACACCTTCGCCAATTTATTTTCGGCGTCAAGCTGCTCATAATTCAAGACGTCCTTGTTATTTTCAAGAACATTTAACGTTTCTAAAAGGTCCTCCGTTTTAATCGAGAAAGCAAGATTTGCTGTTTCTGCTTCTGTTGTGCTTTGAACAATAATATCGACGTTTAAATGGTTTTCAGCTAATGTTGTAAAGATTGTTGATAAACTAGTTAAAGAATTAGCAAGCCCTAACACGCTCACCTTTGTAATTTCATCTTCAAATGCCACTCCACGGACTACAAGGTTTTGTTCCATTGATGCTTCCTCCTCAATCACTGTTCCTTCTACTCTCTCCAAACTTGAACGAACTTCAAGTCGTACTTGATAGTTTTTCGCAAATTCAACTGCTCTAGGATGAAGGACACCTGCTCCTAAATTGGCAAGCTCAAGCATTTCATCATAAGACACTGATTTTAATTTACGGGCACTCTTCACATATCGTGGATCCGTCGTGAAAACTCCAGTTACATCTGTATATATATCGCATTTATCAGCCTTTAGCGCAGCAGCAAGCGCGACCGCCGTCGTATCAGAACCGCCTCGACCAAGAGTTGTGATCTCTCCATTTTCAGTAACCCCTTGGAATCCTGCGACTATTACCACTTTGCCATCTGCAAGCTGATTTTTAACTGCTTCTGTATTTATTGTTGTAATACGGGCATTTCCATGGATAGGCTCTGTGACAATTCCAGCCTGCCACCCAGTAAACGAAACGGCGGACAGCTTTTGCTCATTTAATGCCATCGACAATAAAGCGATTGTCACCTGTTCACCTGTGCTTAACAGCATATCCATATCCCGTTTATTTGGCTGTCCAGAGATTTCTTTCGCTAGATTCACCAGCTGATCCGTCGATTTCCCCATAGCTGAGACAACCACTACCACCTGATTCCCTTGATCAGTTTCCGCTTTTACCCGCTGTGCTACATTAAGTATTCTTTCTACACTAGCTACTGAAGTACCGCCAAACTTTTGAACAATTAAACCCATCTTTTCCCCTGCTTTCAGTTATAGGTTTAGCTATCATTATAGTTTTCCCCGCAAAAAAAATAAAAAGCAATGAGAGGGCATCTCATTGCTTAAGTACACAAAAAAAATTCTGCGTCTACAATGTAAGATAGCTCTCCAAGACATGAAGTCTTGACAATCCGGCATTTATTCAATACGGGACCAGCAAAGAAAGAAATGAGACTTTCTTCACTTCGGCGAACATCCCCTTTCATGATTCTTCCCAGAAGCTCATCCTTCTCAGAATCATTACTCTTGAAGCTCGCACCTCTACCTTCACTTTAGTATTAAAAAGTGATAGTAATATAATTTTCACTCATTATAGCATAGTGCCATTATTCTGACAATCACTAGGTTTGAAGTTTTTTCATTAATTCTTCCACTACAGGTGCTGGAATACCCAGCGCTCTAAACTCTTCAAATGTGGCTTCTTTCATTTTCTTAACTGAACCAAATTCTTTTAATAACTGCTTTTTTCGTTTTTCACCAACACCTGCAATGTCATCCAGCATCGATTGAAATGCGCTTTTGCCACGGATCTGACGATGGAAGGTAATCGCAAAACGGTGAACCTCGTCTTGGATTCTTTGTAATAAATAAAACTCTTGGCTGTTTCTGCCAAGCGGGATAATTTCAAGTGGATTACCATATAACAGATTAGAAGTTTTGTGCTTATCATCCTTCACCAATCCAGCCAGTGGAATATCCAAACCAAGCTCATTCTCAAGCACGTCTCTGACAGCTTCCACATGTCCTTTTCCACCATCGATAATAATCAAGTCCGGAAGTGGCAATTCTTCTTTCAGGGCTCTTGAATATCTCCTTCTCGTAACTTCACGCATCGATTCATAATCATCAGGACCCTTAACGGATTTTATCTTATACTTTCGATATTCACGCTTATTCGGCTTCCCGTCGATAAATACAACCATGGCAGACACCGGGTCCGTCCCTTGAATATTAGAATTATCGAAAGACTCAATTCGGTGAGGGGTATAAATACCCATAAGTTCTCCAAGATTCTCAACAGCTTTGATGGTTCGTACCTCATCCTTTTCAATCAGCGAAAATTTCTCATTCAGTGCTATTTTTGCATTTTTGATGGCCATTTTAATCAGATCTTTTTTCTGACCACGCTGCGGCTTTAGTATTTTCACTTGAAGAAGTTGCTCCGCTATACTTATGTCCACTTCATCCTGAATGAGAATTTCCTTTGGCTTGAAATGATTGGATTTTTCGTAAAATTGACCTAGAAAAGTGAGAATCTCTTCTTCTGGCTCATTGTAAATTGGAAACATGGAAACATCACGTTCGATTAGTTTTCCTTGGCGTACGAAGAAAACTTGAACACACATCCAGCCCTTATCGACTGCATAGCCAAACACATCACGATCAGTAAAATCTGTCATTGTGATTTTTTGCTTTTCCATAATTGTTTCGATATGAATAATCTTGTCACGGAATTCTTTGGCACGTTCGAAATCCAATTCCTCAGAAGCGCTTGTCATTTTTTCAGTTAATTCTTTTTTTATTTCTTTATATCCACCATTGAGGAAGCGGGTAATTTCATCTGTCATTTGTTTGTATTGCTCTTCATGGACTTCATTGACACATGGTGCCAGGCACTGTCCTAAATGGTAGTACAAGCAAACACGGTCAGGAAGGGTTGAACATTTTCGCAATGGGTAAATTCGGTCTAGCAGCTTTTTTGTTTCATTTGCAGCCATGACGTTTGGATAAGGACCAAAGTACTTGCCTTTATCCTTTTTTACTTTTCTTGTGATGATTAGTTTTGGATGTCTCTCCGCGGTTAACTTAATAAACGGATAGGTTTTATCATCCTTCAGCATGACATTATATTTTGGGTCATATTTTTTAATTAAATTTAATTCGAGTAACAGTGCCTCAATATTCGATGAGGTGACAATATATTCGAAGTCCTCAATCTCGTTGACGAGTCGCAGCGTTTTTCCGTCGTGTGACCCGGTAAAATAGGACCGTACACGATTTTTCAGGATTTTTGCTTTGCCGACATAAATGATCGTTCCCTGACGGTCTTTCATCAAGTAGCAGCCAGGCTGATCAGGCAGCAGAGTTAACTTTTGTTTGATATTTTCATTCATTCGTAGCTGCTCCTCTCCGTCTTTTTTATATCTATCCTAAAATTTTAAATGATAAAGCAGATAAAGAAAAGCCTGATTCTATTTCCAGTGGCTGTATAAAAGCTAAAAGTTATTATTGGCACTCTGTTGATTTGCGCGGAAGGCACGAGA
>NZ_NPDD01000093.1 GCF_002272245.1 Bacillus sp. 7884-1
CTGCGAAGCTTATTCAAAGAAGCTTTCCTTAGTGGAGCGCAAACCAACAGACCAGATTAACACAGCCTCCCCCAAAAATAAAAAACCTTAGCTAGAAGTTCTAGCTAAGGTCATCTATGCTTATACGTGCTTTTCTAATACACCTGCTAAAGCATCTTTAGGCTGGAAGCCGACAACTTTGTCAACTACTTCGCCATTTTTGAAAACTAGAAGTGTAGGGATGCTCATAACGCCGTATTTAGCAGCAGTTTCTTGGTTATCGTCTACATCTAATTTTACGATTTTTACTTTGTCGCCCATTTCTGAGTCAATTTCCTCAAGAACGGGAGCGATCATTTTACAAGGTCCACACCATGGAGCCCAGAAATCTGCAAGTACAAGGCCAGAGCCTGTTTCAGCAGAGAAATTTGCATCTGTTACATTTGAAATAGCCATTTATTTTGCCTCCTAATGAATACTAAATACAACGAAAGTATAGCATTGTTTAAACCATCATGCTAATAATCTGTCTCGCAATAATTTCCCCTAAAATACAGTAAGTATTCTGGCTTATTATATGAGAAAAAGCGAGCAGGTTTCCACTGCTCGCTCTAATATTATGAGTGAACCTTTAACTTTTTAAACTCTTCTGTTAAAAGTGGTACAACTTCAAATAGGTCACCAACAATTCCGTAATCTGCTACTTTAAAGATATTTGCTTCTGGATCTTTGTTAATCGCCACAATTACCTTAGAGTTAGACATACCTGCTAAGTGCTGGATTGCTCCAGAAATACCGCAAGCAATGTATAGGTCAGGTGTTACAACTTTACCCGTTTGACCAATTTGTAAGGAGTAGTCACAGTAGTCAGCGTCACAAGCACCACGAGAAGCACCAACTGCACCGCCTAAAACATTCGCTAATTCTTTAAGTGGTTCAAAGCCTTCTGCACTCTTCACACCGCGTCCGCCTGAAATAACGACTTTTGCTTCACTTAAATCTACACCTTCAGTTGCTTTTCTAACCACTTCTTTAATAATGGCACGTAGGTCTTTAATTTCAACGGAAAGGGAAGCAACTTCACCCGTTCTGCTCTCATCCTTTTCAAGAGGTGCAATATTATTAGGTCTTACTGTTGCAAATAGTAACCCGTCTGTTACGATTTTCTTTTCAAATGCTTTACCAGAATAGATTGGTCTTGTAAAGACAACATTTCCACCTGCTACTTCAACAGAAGTTGCATCAGAAATTAACCCAGATGCCAGCTTCGCAGCAATTCTTGGTGAAAGGTCCTTTCCAAGGGAAGTATGTCCTAAAATTAAACCTTCTGGGATTTCCTTTTCAATGACAGCAAGCAAGCTTTGCGCAAAACCATCAGATGTATATTGCTTTAACTTTGCATCCTCTACAACAACCACGCGGTCAGCACCGTATTGAATTAACTCTGTTCCTAAAGCGCTAACATTTTCTCCGATTAAAACAGCTACCACTTCTCCGCCTTCTGCTACTGTCTTTGCTGCAGCAATTGCTTCGAATGATACATTTCGTAAAGAACTGTCACGCGTTTCCCCTAATACTAATACTTTTCTAGTCATTCCTTTACCCTCCTGCGAATCATTTTTGTCTTATCAGAATTCTACATTCTGAACGTTTACGTGTAAGTAAGTTCGATTAAACTACTTTTGCTTCTGTATGAAGAAGTTGAACAAGTTCTTTTACCTGATAATTTAATTCTCCAGATAAGACTTTTCCAGCTTCTTTTTTAGGCGGTAAGTAAATTTCAATGGTTTTAGTTTTTGCTTCAACATCGTCTTCTTCTAAATCAAGATCGTCTAATTCCAATTCATCCAACGGCTTTTTCTTTGCCTTCATAATACCTGGCAGTGATGGATAACGAGGCTCGTTCAAACCTTGTTGAGCAGTAACCAATAAAGGCAGGCTAGTTTCGATGACTTCAGAATCACCTTCAACGTCTCGTGTAACCGTTACAATTGTTCCATCGATTTCAAGCTTCGTAATCGTTGTAACATATGGAATGTTAAGCAATTCAGCAACACGCGGAGCTACCTGACCAGATCCGCCATCAATCGCTACATTTCCACCGATAATAAGGTCTGCTTCTTTATCTTTTAGATATTCAGCAATGATTTTTGATGTAGTAAATTGATCGCCATTTTCCACATCGTCTTCTGTATTAATTAATACCGCTTTGTCGGCACCCATAGCGAGTGCTGTGCGTAATTGCTTTTCAGATTCTTCTGTACCAACTGAAATAACCGTTACTTCACCGCCATTAGCGTCGCGGACTTGGATTGCTTCTTCCACTGCATATTCATCGTAAGGATTAATGATAAATTCGGCACCATCCTCATTGATCTTTCCGCCGGAGATCGTAATCTTTTCTTCTGTATCAAACGTTCTTTTCAAAAGTACATAAATGTTCATGATTTCCCTCCTATAATGCAAACATTTTTTCTGTTTCAAAGATTAAGAAAATTTATAGTAAAAAAATTTATTATGAACTTCTATCGTTCTTCGATAAAAGTCACTCACCCTTTAAAATGAGGCTCTCGCTTTTCAATAAATGCCTGAATTCCTTCTTTTGCATCACTCGAAACAAATATTTCTCCAAACAATTCTGCCTCTTTTTTAGAACCTTCGTAAAACTCTTGATTTTTTGCATAGTTTAATAATTGAATTGTCGCTTTTAATGAATCAAAACTTTTCTTGGCAATCTTACCTGCCAATTTAAGTGCTTGATCGAAAACTTCATTTTCCGGATAAGCATGGTTCGCTAAGCCAAATTGAACCGCTTCCAATCCTGTGATTGGCTCAGACGTAAACAGCATTTCTGCTGCACGCGCAACGCCAACATATTTAGGAAGTCGCTGTGTTCCAGCAAATCCAGGGATTAATCCAAGCTGCAGTTCTGGAAGGCCCAGCTTAGAATTTTCACCCACTAAACGGATATGACAAGCCATTGCCAGCTCTAAACCGCCGCCTAACGCCGCACCATGAATAGCGGCAATGATTGGTTTAGGGAATTTCTCCATTCGGTCAAACAAATCTTGCCCATATGTACCAAGATTCGCGAATCCTTCAGAAGAAGAAACGGTGGTAAATTCCTTAATATCAGCACCCGCTGAGAAGAAGCGCCCTTCCCCATGAATGACAATCACCTTAATTTCACGATTCGGTTCAATTTCGTCTAAAACAACCGACAGTTCCCTTAGAAGTCCTTGTGAGAGGGCATTTGCCGGTGGACGCACGATGGTAATTGTCGCAACTCCGTCTTGACTAGACCATTTTAAGTTTTCCAATAAGAATCCCTCCTCCTCGTACACTCGAAAATTAATGATTTCCACAGCCTTTAATCAATAGCTGATGGACCGGTTTAGCGAGTGCAACTAAATCATACTTTTCCTCATTCAAAACCCAGGTTGTAACGGTTTCATCCATCGTGCCGAAAATCATCTGCCTGGCAAGACGGACATCGAGGTCACTTGAAAACTCTCCCGTTTCTTTTCCTTCAATGATGATTTTATCTATCACTTGTAAATAGCCTTTTAGAACATTGTTTATTCTTAAACGCAATTCCTTATTTGACTGTCGTAATTCAAGCTGGGTTACGATTGCCATGTGATGGTCATCAGACAGGTTTTTGAAATGAGCTTCAATCATCATATATAACTTCGCCGCCGCCGTCTCTTTTCCTGCTATCATTTCATCTATTTTTTCAATAAAGCTTCCCATTTTTTCTTCAAAGAGTGAGATGAGAATGTCTTCTTTGTTTTTAAAATAAAGATAAATGGTGCCATCAGCGACACCAGCCTGCTTGGCAATTTTCGAAACCTGTGCCTGATGATAACCAACATCTGCTATAGCAATTACCGCTGCATCAATGATTTGCATGTATTTTGGCTTGTTTTTTTTCATTGTTTCTCCCTCCTCTTGAAGAAGTTTTTTTACAAAAAGAAAATATGAATGATTATTCATTCATATTTTTATAATAGATATTACTTGTATTTCTGTCAAGAAATATAAAGACATTTTTATATTACTTTACTATTTCCATATAGACAAGCACTATAATACAAAAAAAAGAAGTGCAGCTATTAGGCATGTTTTTTGTTTTCTTCCTCTATTTTTATCATTTCTTCTTCTACAAGTGTTCTTCTTAATATCTTTCCTACTGCTGTTTTCGGCAATTCTTCTCTAAATTCATATAATCTTGGTGCCTTATAGGCCGCTAAATATTTTCTAGCATATTGATTCAAATCATCTGAGGTAATCTCTGAACCTTCTTTTAACACAACATATGCTTTAACGGTTTCACCACGGTATGGGTCTGGTATTCCTGCAGCTACCGCTTCTAAAACATCTGGGTGCTCATACAATACTTCTTCGATTTCTCTTGGATATATATTAAACCCTCCTGCAATAATCATGTCCTTCTTTCTATCTACTACATAAAAATATCCTTTATCGTCCATATAGCCAAGGTCACCCGTGTATAACCAGCCATCCTGAATGGTTTCCTCCGTTGCTTCCGGACGATTCCAATAGCCTTTCATCACTTGCGGACCTTTAATGATAATTTCTCCAATTTCACACACTGGCATTAATTCACCAGTATCCATTGAGATAATTCTTACCTCTGTATTCGGCCATGGTACGCCAATACTGCCTTTTACCCGCTCACGATCCCATAAGAAATTGGAATGGGTAACCGGAGAGGATTCTGTTAATCCATAACCTTCAACGAGTTTCCCGCCTGTGACCGCTTCAAACTCCTCTTGAACTTCAATAGGGAGTGGCGCAGAGCCGCTGAGACATGAATCAATCGACGATAAATCGTATTTTTTCAAATCAGGATGATTTAATAGACCGATATAAATGGTTGGTGCTCCAGGAAACAGGGTAGGCCGTTGTTTTTGAATCGTTTTTAAAGTAGTTAGAGCATCAAACTTAGGTAATATAATCATCTTATACGCCTGCATGACCGATAATATCATGATAATGGTCATACCATAGACGTGGAAAAACGGTACAATGCCAAGGACTGATTCTTCACCCGGTTTTGATTTATATAGCCAGGCTGTACACATGGAAGCGTTAGCCACTAAATTTCGATGAGTCAGCATAACCCCTTTAGGAGAACCGGTTGTACCGCCTGTATATTGGAGCAGGGCAACATCCTCTTCAAAATCAAAATCATATTCTACAAATTTTTTAGGCTTTATTTTTACGATTTCTTTAAACAAGTGGGTGTTGCCTTCATGTTTAACATTTACGACAATTCCATATTGCTTTTTCTGGATAAAAGGATAAACTAAATTTTTGGGAAATGGCAGGTAGTCTTTGATAGCGGTTACAATTATATGCTGCAAATCTGTTTGCGGCATCACCTTAGAAGCGCGAGGATAGAGGATGTCAAGTGTGATGATCGCCTTAGCTCCAGAGTCCTTCATTTGGTATTCGAGTTCACGTTCGGTATATAACGGATTGGTTTGAACCACAATTCCCCCAGCCAATAAGATCCCAAAATAACTTATGACTGATTGTGGTGTATTAGCAAGCATAATCGCAACTCTGTCACCTTTTGCAATACCAATTTGCTGAAGATAACTGGCAAAAGACAATGCTTCGTGGTAAAGCTCTTTATACGTCATTTCCTTCCCCATAAAATGGATAGCAGTTTTTTCAGGAAAACTTTTAGCCGCATCTACTAAATACTGCTGAACAGGTTCTTTTCGAAATTCCAGTTCTGCAGGAATTTCTTCCGGGTAAGACGTGAGCCATGGTTTAGAATCATACATAGTAACCCTCCTTCTGTACTATTGTAAAATTTTCCCCTTCCCATTTATTATAATATAATCAGACTCTTTAAACAATTGGAATAATAATATATGTTTACTATTTCACGATACAAAAAATCACCGCTGAAAAAGGGTGGCAACATCTTTTGAATGCTGTCACCCTAACTTTTTTAAACCACCGCAGGCTTTCCAGTAGCCAGCGGGTTTTTTACTCTTCCAAATTCTGTAGCATGAGGACGGTCATCGCCATCGCCATATCCATATTCAATCATCCGGTTCCGGTTGAGGCAAAGTTTTTTAAAGGATGGTCTCAGCAGATCAAACAGCTCAAATCGTTCTTTCAGTTCAGGGAATTGCGCCTGATAAGAAAGAATCGTCTCCCTTAGCATGTTCCAGAAAACAGCTTCATTAAGCTCCCTGCTCCGATGAAGAATGTCTGCTAGATAGCGGAAGTGGCATACGAACAATCCGGTAAAGATAAATTGACAGAGTCCTTCTGGAGCCTCGCTTCTTAGCACATTTTTCAACTCTGCTGAGATGTTTTCCAGCTCGGACAGCGGCTGATCACTGATGTTCACATCATCCACAAAATCTTTAACGGCGAGACGTTGCGGTTTACTGTCCTTTAAAATGACAACGGTATTCTGACCGTGCGGCGAAAAAACAGTTCCATATTGATATAAGTAGTGTAGAAGAGGCGGAAGCACCACATCAAAAAGCTGTTTTGTCCACTCTTTTGCGTTGATGCCAGCCTTTTTGGCAAGTTCAAGCGCATAGGATTCTCCGTCCTCCCCAACATATAAAAGCGCAGCCAGGGTTATCGCCTGCTCTCCTTCCTCCAGGAACGAATAAATACTTTCTCTCCAGATGACACCGAGCATCTCAAGGAATTGATATGGAGCCCCTTGCAGGTTTGTGTAATCTGGATGAGCGTAGTTCATGCTTGCTATTTCTCCAGGGAGCACAACTCTGCAGGTTTCACGCAAGAATGAGTCACGATCCCGGATTCCCTGAATATGCTGCGTGATTTCCGGTGCAAGCACCACCCGCTCAGACGGCAGGCCGCGATAAACGAGTGTATTCAGAATGCTCATGGGAAGCTTTACATGATGTTTCATCTTATCTTTCATGTTCACGAACGTTCTGATGGATTGCTGTGGCAGGTACACATCCTCTCCTTTTCCAAGATAAACGATGCGCTTTTCAAACAGCTCTTCTGAAAAAAGCGGTACCAGGACATGATTCCACTGCCATTCATGAACAGGCATGAAGAAATAGTCCTCAGGCTGAATCCCTTCCTCATGCAGAACCTTCTGAAACGTTACCCAAAGGGAATCACCCAGCTCGCTTTTCAGTAAATCTTCATAATCTACTTCTTCAATTGAATGAAAGCTCCCCTTCTCTTTTGAAACAGCTATCCAGTCTAGCTTTACCTCCTTCTTCTGTTCCGGCGCATACTGTAGGTAATCCGAATAGGAAAATCCGATTCTTCCTTTGTTATATGTAATCCATGGATGACCGGTCATTTCCCCTTCAAGCTCAGCATAATCGATTTCAAGGAGGGACTCAGTTCGCTGATTTTCCTTGCTGGCCATGATATGGGCATCTGCAAGCAGCGTCCGTTTATATTCTTCAATCAGATAAGCGGCAGTAAATGGTTTGATCCCGATTTCCTTTTGCAGCTCAAGCAGAAAAGCAACTGCGCTTTTAGCATTCGCCCATTCACCACCTGTTTTTATCTGAATGGAGTCAGGGTCTATCCAGTAGCTGTCCATAAGCCGTTCTTCCGCCTGGAATCTGTACATCGTCCCGCCGTTTAATGAAAGGTGATAAAGACCATCTGTTTTCTCTGCTGAAATCATGTCTTCATATAAAAACTCTGCAATCATTTTGGCAAGCAGTCGTTTGTTTGCTATTTCCCAGTGCCTTTTTTTCACGTTCGTTTCCATTTCATTCACTCTCCTATACGGTTTGTTTCTTCCGGGCAAGATGCTGAATCCCAAAGTGCTGAAAGACATTTTTTTCCGGTATCTCAAAAATCGTTTTACCGGCAATCGAATTTATGATTACGGCATTCCGATAAGCGCCTAGCCCCAGATCAGGCGCTCCAACCCCATGGGTATGAAGCTCGCCGTTTTGAATAAACACCTTGTGCTCAGCTCTTGTCTCATGCATTTCGGCCTGATAGTTTCTCGAAATAACTGGGCGTCCTGCTTCGTCCCATTTCATCGAATGAGCCAGGCAGCTGAATGCTTTGGGCCAGAGGGTTTTGTATCCTGTTGCAGCGATAACGGTATCTGTTTCAACCTTAAACGATTCACCCTCCTCCCAGTGATAACAGTCGAGCTCCAGACCGCCGCCATATTCAGAGATATCTTTAACCGCCGTTTTGGCAAGGAGCTGTACGTCCGGCTTTTGTCCGGCGATCGTTCTTTCATATAAAAGATCGTAAATGTCTGCAATCGTATCTGCGCTTATTCCCTTATAAAGAGGATCCTGCTTTGGCACAACTTCATCCTTCAGGCTTTGAGGCAAGCGGTAAAAATAATCCGTGTAATCAGGTGAAAAATGTTCAAGTCCGAGCTTGGAATATTCCATAGGAAAAAAACCGTCTGTTCGTGTCAGCCAATTCAACTTATATCCCGCGGTTACCTGCTCTTTTAAAAGCTCAAGGAAAACCTCTGCTGCACTTTGCCCTGAGCCGATTACTGTAACTGTCTCTCCCAGTGCTTCATTCCTTCTTTGCAAAAACTCAGAAGAATGATAGAGATTCTGGCTACCTGCCGCCGTCCATTCCGGCATATTCGGGGCACTTCCCATTCCCAGAACCACATGCTTCGCGTAATAAGTCTCCACATGTCCTGTCAAAACATCCTCTACACTCACTTCATAGCCAACCGCATGCTCAGCTGCATCAATGACTCTTTTGCTGAACCGGCATGATGACAGCTGCTTTGAGACCCATTGAAGGTAATGGTTATATTCTCTGCGGGGTATATGGAACGATTCGAGAAAATAGAAGTGGTACAGCCGTTCCTGGTGATGCAAATAATTCAAAAAGCTGTATTTGCTCGCCGGATTCACCATTGTAACGGCATCAGCCATAAAAGGAACCTGAAGAGTCGTTCCTTCGATTAATAATCCTTCATGCCAGGCAAACTCCGGTTTTTGATCAAAAAACAAAGCGTCCATTTCGCCTGTTTCATCTATAAGGGCAGCCATACCCAGATTAAACGGACCAAGCCCGACACCAATCACGTCATAAATCACTTGTAAGCCTCCTTTCAAAATCTTCTCTTGTGCAGATCAAAAACAGTGCTTGTTTATCAGGAAGGTTAAGCTCTTTTTGCGGGACAAACCCGCACTTCTTAAACACGTGAATCATTTTAGCGTTGCGGCTGTCAGGTTCTGCAACAATCCTCGCTGTCCTGCTGTCAGAAAACATCTGATTCATGATGTTCTGAAGCATAGGCTCTGCCAAGCCTTTTCCTAAATAAGAGGGGTCTCCAATGAGCAGATGAACTCCCTGATCAAATGGTTCTGCATCATAATAGCGGCCGATGATATCGTCTTTTGCCCAATATGTTTCCCAGTAGCTCATCTCTTGCTCGTTCATCATGCCGATCCATAAGGTTTGATGCCTGTCGGAAAGTAAACCCTTTAAGTGCTTTGCATACTGGCTGAACGGAAAGTTCTGGTGCCAAAAAGGAATGACGTGCGGCTCATGGTGCCACTGATGAAGCAAGACCGCATCCTTGTCAAAATCAACCTTGCGGAACGTAATCACTGCATTTGTTTCTTGTTGAATCATAATGAAGGGACGGCCTCCTCTTTTAACAGCGGATTTGGAACATCCACATACACAGACTGAGTTTCAAGGGGACCTACAAGCTCATCTAAGTCGTGGAATCGTGTCATGAGATTGGCCTTGCAAGGCAGTTTCTCGCGTTCCAGGAAGCTTTTTATAAGCTGAGAAGGATGTCCAACTGGAACAGTATAGGCTTCCAATTCTTCCTGGATGATCTTTAGAAGCATGCGTTCGTCTGCCAGTCCAGCCGTTCCGAACGCATTCACAATACCGAATAAATGATTGAAAAAGAAATAGTAGCGCAGTCGCTCATCTGCTACTGCATCTGAACAGAAGGTTTCGCTTTTCTGTCCAACTTCAGGAAGAAATGACTCAAGTAAGCTCTTCTTTGATTCACAGAAGTAAAACCCTTGATTATCACGGTAAAAAAATCGCTCAGGATATCCGTCATTCAACTGAACAATGCTGTTTTGCTGATGAGCCTCAAGTGCGATCCCCTTCTCATAATAAAGCCAGAGAATCGGTTTTAGGGAGATCTCCAAGTAACGCTTTAGCCAGTCCGTACTGATTTCGCTAGTGGTGCGGTTTTCTTTTACTGCTATGCCGCGGATTATGCTTGAAAGTCTTGATGTTCCTCTTTTCAGTCCATCTTGGCATAAAGAGACAATGGCAGTTGTTTGATCGACATTTTCCTGATAAAACGGGTTATCGCGAAGGATGACTTCAAACCCGGATTCTTTCCTGTCCTCCAGCTTCAAGGTGAGAAATGCAGGATCGTGAACAAACCTGAACTGCGGAAACTCATCTGAAATTTCCTTCCCGAGGCCGGCTTTCATCAGTTCTTTTACCTCTGCACCTCGTTCTAGTTCCTTCATTAAATTTGCCCGCACTGAGTTCGTAATTTTTATGTTCAATGAAAACTTCAGCATAAATGGCACATTAGGATGAAATACTGTTCTCAGTGAGGAGGTGGCAAAGTAAGAACGCCCATGCTGTCCAAGGTCCTCAATAACACCCGCTTCTGCAAGACTCTTAATCTCCTGATCTTGAAGGACATATTTTGCTTGCCACGGATGCAGCGGAAGCAGCGCGTGCCCGTCCTCTTTTGCATACTTGTTTTTGAACTCATTTGTTATTTCCGGATCATCAAGGACCATTTGCTTGATTTGCTGAATGGCTGAATGCGGAAGCAGGGATTTAGAATAAACAAGGTCAGCAGGAGCTCTGAAATAATGCAGTGGAAAGGATCCTTTTAATTCTGGTGAAAAGGATCTGATTTCCTCTTCATTCATCCCTTCCCTGCTTTTTGGCGCAGGATGAAGGAGGTGTCCAAATAAAAGTGACTGCTCTGCTGCAAGGAAATCAAAGTCTGTGCCATACAGCTCGTCTTCTTCACCAGATCGGTTTTCAATAAATGCTGTCATCAGCCTGCAGCTCTGGGAAATGCGGTTAAGCAGCTCATTCTTTTTTTCATCCGGTTGACCAGCATTCAAGTCTATTAACGTCACATCAATGCAGTCCATGAAATCCAGTTTTTCAGAACCCATATACACTGCTGGTCCAACTAAGTGGCGTCCAGTTTCTGAATAATAAGCTAAAGGTATATATAAAGCAGATTTATTTTTAAGCGAAAGCTGCATCCATTTGCCAGAATGGGCATGTTTAAGCTCTAGTGGAATATCCTCTGTTAAAGAGCCTTTTCCTGTCTCACGGATATAACAATTTAAATAGCTTTGCAGCGTAGCATGCTCTGCACGTTTTCTAGCCTCTTCCCTGTTCATTCTGAAGCCTCCTCCATTCATTTTGTCCGATTTCTTTTATTCTCTGGATCAGTTTTGACAGATCCTCTGCTTCTGCGAGAGGATTTAATAGAGTAAATTTCAGGCAAGCAAGTCCTTTTACCTTTGTACGGGCAATGACCGCTTCTCCATTTGCAAGCAACCTGTCCCGAATCCGGTAGTTTAGAAGATTGACGGCATCCTCTGTAAGCATGCCGTCCCCTGTATACCTGAAAACAACCGTGCTCAGCTCAGGTTTATGCATAACCGTAAATGAACTGTCATGTTCAAGCATTTTATAGGCATCCTTTGCGAGGGAAAGGGTGCGACGGATGATTTCTGACCAGTCGCTCCTGCTTATCAGCTGAAAGGATAGGAAGGGTTTTAACGCATCAAATCTTCTTGTTGTCTGCAGGGATTTTCCTACAAGATTCGGCACCTCTTCTTCGTCATCTTCCTCTGGGTTGAGGTAATCTGCGTGCCGCTTCATATAGGAAAACGAGCTGCGGTCATTTACCAGAAACGCCCCGCAGCTGATTGGCTGGTAAAACATTTTGTGAAAATCAACGGTGATGGAGTCCGCCTCATCAATGCCTTTCAGTTTGTGTTTGTGCTGATCTGACATCATGAGACCTCCCCCATACGCTGCATCCACATGGAACCAAAGATCGTATTGCTTAGCGGCCTGACTCATTTTTTCTAGGGGATCGATAGCTCCAAAATCGGTTGTGCCTGCTGTGGCGATTAGAGCAAAAGGAATCTTCCCTTCTTTTTTAAGCTGCTTCAGCTTTTCTTCTAAATCGTTCATGCACATCCTGTGGGCTGCATCTGTTTTTACAGGAATGACGGCTTCTTCTCCAAGTCCTAAAACAGAGGCTGCCTGCTGTACGGAAAAATGGGCTGCATCCGAGCAGAGAATTTTAAGAAGGTGGTGTTCTACAGGGAGACCCTGCTTCTTAATATCCCAGTTCCATAGCTTTAAAGCTGCACGCTCTCTTGCAAGAAGAAGGCCCATTAAATTGGATTGTGTTCCTCCACTCGTCATGACCCCGTCGCCTTTATGAAGACCGAAAAGGGTGCAAAGCCCATCCATGACCATCTGCTCCACCATGGTTGCAGCGCCACTTTGGTCCCAGGAGTCCATAGAAAGATTCAATCCTGAAATCAGCACTTCAGCTGCTAAACCAGGAAGCATCGGCGGACAGTGTAGATGTGCTGCACATAACGGATGATGGACAGAGACGGCATGGTCAGCAACCGCAGATGATAGCTTGTGAAAAACCTCCCTAGGACTGCCGGCAGCTTCAGGGAGGAACTCAGGAAATTGAGCTTCAAGTACCTCCTTAACAAGCTGAGGAGAAGCACCGCTGAATGGAGCATTTCCAAGAACAGCTGATTTCAGCGTTTCCATCGCCTGGTTCATTACATGTTGATAGCTTTCCATGCTGCCTTGTGAATTTGTGAGAAAAAAAGCATCGATTTTAGTTTTTACACTTGCTGTCATTTTCTTCACTTCCTATACAAAACTTGGCATAAGCGCCTTTTCCGCTGCCATAGCCGCTTCGAAGAACAGATCGCACACCGTTTCAAGCTGCTCTTTTGTGATAATCAGCGGAGGCAGGAATCTGACGGTACTTCCGTGGCGGCCGCCAAGCTCCAGGATCAGCCCTCGTTTAAAGCATTCCTGCTGTATTTTCTTGGCCAGCTGCGGGTTTGCAGGGTGACTTCCGAGTTCATCTGCAGGAGCGGTTTTGTTGACGATTTCGGCTCCAACCATAAGACCTAAACCTCGGACGTCACCAATGGATTGGACATCTTGTTTCATTTCCTTTAAGCGCAGCATGAGGAAGTCTCCAAGCAGAGCTGCCTGCTCGTCAAGTTTTTCCCGCTTAATAAACTTGATTGTTGCCGTACCTGCTGCAATGGCCAACTGATTGCCGCGGAAGGTTCCTGAATGTGCTCCAGGCTCCCACTGGTCTAAATCTTTGTGATAAACAACGACTGCAAGAGGAAGAGTACCGCCAATTGCTTTTGATAAAACAACCGCATCAGGAGTAATGCCGGCATGTTCAAATGCAAACATTTTTCCCGTACGCCCGAATCCTGTCTGCACTTCATCTACAATAAGTGGAATCTGCTGTTCAGTAGTAATCCTGCGGATTTGCTTCACCCATTCATTAGGTGCAGGTATGGCACCTCCTTCACCCTGGACAACTTCCATGACCATTCCTGCAGGCTTAACAATCCCTGATTCCGGATCATTCAAGGTCCGTTCAATAAATGTCGATCCGACTGCTGCTCCTTCTTCTCCCCCAATGCCAAACGGACAGCGGTATGCATATGGAAAAGGAAGAAAGTGAACATCAGACATCAGATTCGGAATTTTCGTCTTCGGACCAAGATTCCCCATGAGGCTGAGGGATCCATTAGTCATTCCGTGGTATCCGCCTTGAAACGAAAGCATTCCTCCCCTACCAGTTGCCGTTTTCACAAGCTTCATTGCTGCTTCAATCGCATCTGAACCAGATGGGCCGCAAAATTGAATCTTCGCATTTTCTGCAAATGAGGCCGGCAGTGCATCAAACAATTCTTCCACAAACTCCTCTTTCATTGGAGTCGTAAGATCAAGTGTGTGAAGCGGGCGTTTCCCTTTGATTACATTTTCTATTGCTTCAATCACAACAGGATGGTTATGGCCAAGTGCAAGTGTGCCTGCTCCTGCCAGACAGTCTATGTACGTTTTGTTCTCCACGTCTTTTACATAAATCCCTTCTGCCTCACTGATGGCAATCGGGATTCTGCGCGGATAAGATCTTGCATTCGATTCCCTTTTGTTTTGACTATTTAGGTAGAATTCATTTGTCAGCATATATAATCACCTTTCTATTCGAGAATAATTCTCATTCTCAATTAAAAATAAAAAACGGTCTCTTAGCATCGTTTTTAAAGTTCCGGCCAGTTCGATCATGGCTGAATCTGCACTTTTTACCTGGCCGATCATATTTGGAAAACTGTGAACGAGCTGACTGTAATGCAGATGCTTCACATGAATCCCTTCGTTTTTTAGTTTTTCCGCATATTGGAATCCTTCATCTCTTAACGGATCATATTCTGCCGTTACCAAAAGCAATGGCGGCACATCTTTATGACTTTTTGCATTCAGAGGAGAAGCAAATGGATGGCTTCCCTGTCTCGCATCGGTTACGTAATGGTTCCAAAACCACTCCATTTTTTCTTTTGTCAGATTAAATGCATACCCAGATTGATAAGAATCCGTTTCAAATTGATGACGAAGTACAGGCGTAATTAGGACTTGAAGTTGAAAAGGACAGCTTCCGAGTTCCTTCATCCAGAGGACTGCCGCAGCTGCAAGATTCGCTCCAGACGATTCGCCTCCAATCGCCATCTGTGCAGGATTTCCGTTCCAGTGCCGGACATTTTGCAGCGCCCATTGTGCCACAACCATGACATCCTGCAGGGCAGCCGGAAACGGATGTTCAGGAGCAAGCCTGTAACCTGCTGAAATCACAAGACACTCCGCATTCTTTGCAAAATACGTGCATAATGAGTCCGCACTGTCTAAATCTCCAAAGACCCATCCCCCTCCATGCATGAAAAGAAAAACCGGCAGTTCTTCGGCTCCTGCCGGCTGATAAATCCTGACAGGGATATTCCCTTCACCAACGTAGACATTATGGGTTTGAATGCCGTCTGACTCAAACGGGTTGAAAAATGTTCTTGCTTCTTTATAAAAAAATCGCGACTGTTCAGGCGTCAGTTCCTCCAATGGCGGATGCTTAAGTTCCATCATTTTTTCCCTGATACGTCCAAGCAAGTCTGATAGATCCTGATCAATTGGATGGTTCCTTTTCACATGGCGCTCCTGCTTTCCAAAAAGTGTCCTCTTCCAGTTTAGGCTCTTTCCTAAATTCAACATCTTTCGTCATTAAATAGCGGTAAAAACGATTTCTGTCACCTATTATTAAAGCTGCTTTCTTATGGGGCATCGTGATAGTGCCAAATCTTTCTCCGCCGATTCTCTTTAAAATCGGAATGACAATTCGGTTTCTTACATCAGGCTCACCTATGATGCGTCCACACTCATATTTTTTCATAAGAAAGGCCGTCATGGCTCTTATGAGCATAAGCCCATCGTCTTTATTTAAGAATTCTCTTGGCCCGATTAGCAAATGCATGCCAAGATCACCGCTCTTTGCTTCGTAATAGTCTTTTATGGGATCTTGAAAAATGCTGTACGCCATCAGGTAAGCTACAGGGAGATCATCTACATAAACGAGAAAAACCCGTTTATTTTTTGCGTGAAGCGTTCGGTCCAAATAGCAGGCAAACCGGTCTCTACTCACGTTCAGCTTCCAAAAAGGGGCAACGTGCGGAAGCTGCATCCAAGTATGCAGGATATCTATATCTTTTCCAGTCACATGTCTGAATGATATGAATCTATGATATTCCCTGTCTTGCAAAATTGCTTCAAAATCTTCATCTCTCTTTATATTGATCAGCTCCTGACTGTCAGAACATTGATTACATGAAAATATTAATTGAAAATGATTATCATTGTCAATGAAAATTCAGAAAATTAGTTCTTCCTGCCCAATCACGGTTTTTGGGGACGATCTTTGGTAGAACATTATAACTATTTTTACCCATAAAAAAAGAAAACAGCAATTACGCTGTTTCCTTTCTAAAGTGATACGATGATTTTCTTGTTAAAAAAACAACATGTACCCCAAACCAATCAGTAAGAATAAGGCGCATAAACCAAAAAGTACTTTGGCTAATGTCTCCACTTTTTTTCTCCCCTTACGATATTCCCGCACCTATTACATATGATAATCCGACTGACAAAATCATAGCAATAAAACCAACCGCGCGATTATCATTTTTAATTTCTTCGTCAATATTAAATTTAGGTGTTAAGAATTCAAAGATAAAATATCCAACCAGTAATAGCACAAAGCCAAATACTCCCCAGCTAATCATCGTTACCAAAGAATCATTTTGTTCAATGGAATAGCGGAAAATGTTGGCAATCCCAAATATTTTCCCTCCGGTCGCCATAGCTACAGCGATATTGCCCTTTTGGATTTCTTCCCAATTTTTATATTTCGTTACTAATTCAAAAATGGCTAAAAAGACAACCACACATAGTATGACTACACTATAATTGGCAGCACTTTGAATATACACGTTATTCCAAAACTGGTTCATTCCCTATTCTCCCCGGATATTTATTTAAATTCGACTATGGTAACACCAGAACCGCCTTCACCTGCTTCTCCAAAGCGAATTTTCTTTACAGAACGGTGACTTCGTAAATACTCCTGGACTCCCTGTCTTAATGCGCCCGTGCCTTTCCCGTGAATAATCGATACACGAGGATAGTTTGATAATAACGCATCATCTATATATTTTTCCACTCTTAAGAGTGCTGCTTCATATCTTTCTCCGCGCAAATCTAATTCCAGCTTTACATCCGCGTCTCTGCCTTGAACAATTGCCATCGGTCTTGTTTCTACTGGCTTTGGTGTGCTGATATACTCTAAATCCTTTTCTTTTACCTTCATTTTTAGGATTCCGATTTGCACCTGCCATTCGTTGTCTGACACTTTTTCTAGAAGTGTACCCTTTTGTCCAAATGTCAGGACTTTCACTTCATCACCAGGTGTGAAGGTATGCTTCTTACTTTTCTTATTGATTAGTTTAGAGGATTTAGTTATTTCTGGTGCTGCGGCTTCAAGACGTCGCTTTGCATCAATTAATTCGTGTTCCTTGATATCCGCATGCTTCTCAATCCTCATTTTACGAAGGTCACGAATAACCTTTTCTGCCTCACTCTTTGCCTCTTCAAGAATTTCACCAGCTTGTTCAGCCGCTTTTTCAAGCATAGAGTCTTTGTTCTCATAAAATTCAATCATCTGCTTTTGCATATCCTGATGGAGCTTTTCGGCCTGTCTTAAATAATCACGTGCTTCTTCCTGTTCGGTTTCTGCTTGACGCTTACTGCTTTCTAACGAGGCAATCATCTTATCAATTTGATTGGTATCTTCACTGACATGAGATCTTGCCGCCTGAATCACTGAATCGCTTAAGCCTAATCGTTTAGAAATTTCAAACGCATTGCTTCGTCCTGGTACACCTAGCAGCAGCTTGTAAGTAGGGCTCAAGGTTTCAACGTCAAATTCCACACTGGCATTGAGAACACCTTCGCGGTTATAGCCATAGGCCTTTAATTCTGGATAATGCGTGGTTGCAATGACTCTTGCTCCTCGATGGTGCACCTCATCTAAGATGGAAATCGCAAGCGCAGCACCTTCCTGCGGGTCTGTGCCAGCACCAAGCTCGTCGAAAAGGACTAGGGTATTAAAATCAACCTTCTCCAAAATATCCACGATATTTACCATGTGGGAAGAAAACGTACTTAAGCTTTGTTCAATCGACTGTTCATCACCAATGTCAGCATAAATGGCATCAAATACAGCAAGCTCTGAGCCGTCAAAGGCAGGAACCTGCAAGCCAGCCTGGGCCATTAACGAACATAATCCCAGCGTTTTTAAGGTAACGGTTTTACCGCCTGTATTTGGTCCGGTAATTACAATCGTTGTATAATCCTTTCCAAGCAAAATATCATTGGCGACCACCTCATCCATCGGAATTAACGGGTGTCTGGCTTTATATAGGGAGATTCGTCCTTCATTATTCATGAGCGGCATACTTGCTTTCATCTTACGGCCATATCTTGCCTTTGCAAAAATAAAATCAAGATTGCCCAGGATTTCTACAATTACTTGCAGCTCTGACTCAAATTCAGCAGTCTTCGCAGAAAGCTCCGATAATATTCTTTCAATTTCAAGCTGTTCTTTTACTCTTATATCTTGTAATTGATTGTTTAGCTGGACGATGACTTGTGGTTCAATAAATAGAGTCTGACCCGATGAGCTCTGGTCATGGATAATTCCTCCATAGTGACCGCGATACTCTTGTTTAACAGGAATAACGAAGCGGTCATTACGGATCGTGACGATAGAGTCCGACAACATCTTTGCAGCATTTGAGGAGCGAATCATGCTTTCTAGTTTTTCACGTACACGCGCTTCATTCGAGCGCAGCTGGTGCCTTAACGTGCGCAGCAGTTCACTCGCGCTATCAAGAACTTCGCCACTCTCATCAATTGCATATCTAATCGATTCCTCTAAATTTACTAAAGGAATAATCCGGTCGACCTGCTCCAATAAAATGGGAATTTCGGTTCTTTCTTCGGCAATATCTTCTATAAATCGCTTCATTTGCCGGCTTGCACGGATGGTGTTAGCCACCTGTATCAGCTCATGTGAACTGAGGACTCCACCAATAACAGAGCGCTTAATATGTGCACGAATATCATGAATGCCTGATAACGGGATGTTTCCTTTTATTCGTAAAACGGTCGTGGCCTCATCTGTTTCTGCTTGAAGCTTTACTACTTCTTCAAAATCAGTAGATGGGACCAATCTTTTTAACTTATCTATTCCAAGTGATGACGCTGCATGCTCGATGAGCTGGTCTCTCACTTTGGTAAATTCCAATACCTTTAACGTTCTTTCTTGCATGGAGATGAACCCCCTATTTTCGATTATGCAAAAACTCTAGTAAGTCTTTCGGTTCAAGCGCATTGATCACTGATGATTTTTTAATCCATCCCTTTTTAGCTGTTGAAACGCCTACCCCCATATGTGATAGCGTTTCTTTTTTATGGGCATCCGTATTAATAAATATCTTAACACCTGCATCCTGCGCTTTTCGTAAATATTCAGCTTTTAAATCCAATCGATTTGGATTGGCATTAAGCTCTAAAGCCGTGTTCGTTTCTTTTGCTAACTCTATCAGCATATCGATATCAACATCATAACCTTCACGACGACCAATTTTTCTGCCAGTGGGATGGGCAATTAAATCCACATGTGCATTTTTTAATGCTGTACTTAGGCGTTCCATTATTTTTTCTCTTGGCTGTGAAAAAGCTGAGTGTACCGATGCAATGACGAAATCCATTTCAGCTAGGAGGTCGTCCTCATAATCTAGTGTGCCATCTGGTAAGATATCCATTTCAACACCTGATAGGATTAGAATATCATCATATTTCTCATTTAACTTCTTAATTTCTTCTTTTTGCTGCAATAACCGCTCGCGTGTCAGTCCATTTGCCACCTTTAAATACTGGGAGTGGTCAGTAATTGCCATATACTTATAACCCTTTGCAATGCAAGCTTCAACCATTTCCTCAATCGAATGAGCCCCATCACTCCAGGTTGAGTGCATGTGAAGATCGCCCTTTATATCACTAAGCTCGATTAAGTCTTCGTGGGCTGAAAAATCCTCCACTTCTTTGCCATCTTCTCTTATTTCAGGAGGAATAAAAGGCAGGTCAAAATGCTTAAAAAACTCTTCCTCTGAAGAAAAAGTTAGGATTTCACCTGTCTCGACATTTTCCACACCATACTCACTTATTTTTTCACCGCGCTCTTTTGCAAGCTGTCTCATTCGGACATTGTGGTCCTTTGAACCCGTAAAATGGTGAAGAGTCGTGATAAATTCCTCTGGTTTAACGATTCGAAAATCGACTGAAACATCATAATCAAAGCCAAAAACAAGTGATACCTTAGTATCTCCAGCACCAATGGTTTCTTTTATATTGGGTAATTCCAGCAAGAACTGTTTCACCTTTTCAGGCAGCTCGCTCGAAATAATAAAATCTAGATCTTTCACTGTTTCTCGCACTCTTCGTAAGCTTCCAGCCCGAGAGAATTTATGAATCTCAGGAAGTTCAGCTAGCTTCTCCTCAATCTGCTGTGCAATTGGCAGCATGTAGGCGAGAGGTAGTCTGTCTGGCCTTGAACCCACATTGGCGATAGCACTTAGGATTTTTTCTTCTGTCTTCTTTCCGAAACCTGCTAGTGCTTGGACTTTCCCTGCTTTACAAGCTTCTTCTAAGGTTGTGACATCTTCTATTCCTAGTTCTTTGTGAAGCTTAGCTATCTTTTTCCCGCCGAGCCCTGGTAATTGTAATAAAGGAATTAACCCCTTTGGAACCTCTTCCTTCAATTCCTCCAATACTGTGGAAGTGCCTTCATTTATGTATTCTTCAATAACAGCTCCGGTCCCTTTGCCGATTCCTGATAACTTGGTAAAATCCTCGATATCAGACAAACTGCGATCATCAAATTCAAGTGCTGATGCGGCTTTTCGAAAGGCAGAAACCTTGAAGGGATTTTCACCTTTCAACTCCATATATACCGCGATTGTTTCTAATAAGCGAATTAAATCCTTTTTATTTACCTCCATCATTTCCACCCACCTTGCTATTATTTTAACCTTTTAATAGAAAAACTTCTCTTAGAGAGAAGTTAAAGACCTACTTCTCTCCTAGAGAGAAGTTAAAGAGCAACTTCTCTCCTAGAGAGAAGTTAAAGACCTACTTCTCTCCTAGAGAGAAGTTAATGCAGCTGTATATTCTATCCACATACTTTTTATTTGCTGTGATAAGAATGGTGTATGATTCACAATCAAGTTCGCCATAATGGAATCATCCAAAGGTTTTTGCAAAACTTCCATTGGAACAAGCGCAGCAATATATAATAAAATAAAGAGTAATAGATAGACTTCGGCAAAACCAAGGATGCCGCCTGCCCAGACATTTAATTGCTTAAGGATTGGCAAATGGGCAATAAAATCAAGCATGGAGCCAATTATTTGTAACAGAATCTTTACCGCAAAGAAAATGATAACAAATGCAATGGCGCGGTAAAAGGCATCCTCTAAATTTCCATTCTCACTTAATAGTTTTAGAGGGGAAGTTGTACCAAGATTCGGATAGGGGACCCATAGCGTTAGTCTTGGAGCCAAATCATCATAGTATAAATTTGCCACTATGTATGCAATAATAAAACCTGTTAAATGGACTAACTGCAAAATGAAGCCTCTTTTTAAACCAATAAAAAAACCAAAAACTAATAAAATAATAATTGCTAAATCCAACATGACTTATTCAGTCCTTTTCCTTTGTAATTCAGATTGCAGCACCTCTAATTGTTCCTTCATAATAATATAATCATTGACGGCATTTAATGCTGTTAATACAGCCAGTTTACTTACATCTAGAGATGGATTCTTAGAACCAATTTCGCGCATCTTTTTGTCAACTAATGAAGCGACATGTCGAACATGATTTTGGGATTCAGTCCCTAAAATAACGTATTGCTGTCCGTATATATCAACGGTTGTTCTGGTTTTCTCTGTATTTGACAAATTACTGCCTCCATTCGATTCGAAGAAATCCCTATTTTATAATATAACACGAACAGATATGTGTCGAAAAGTAGAACAGTTTGATTTGGAGTAATTTTACCTTTTTCTAGAAAATTGTCGAGGAGTGTTTTTGAAATGGGAAATGTTGTGTTAAATCTAAACATGTCTGAAATTAATAAAATGAAAAGCTATTACGACGGTAATTTACTAGATAAAGCTCCTCCTGGCAGTGTGTTTGCTGCCAAGACTTCAGGCTCTACGATTACTGCCTATAAGTCCGGTAAAGTTTTATTTCAAGGGAGTGGCTGTGAAACAGAAGCGAGTAGATGGGGTGTGGCAGCAGCAAAAAGCACAGCACCTACTAAAACAAGTGCTCCTAAAGGGAATGTACCGAGTGGAATCAGTCAAATGTCGGTAATTGGTTCAGATGAGGTCGGTACCGGTGATTTTTTCGGCCCGATTACTGTCGTTGCCGCGTATGTACGAAAAGAAGATATTCCCCTATTAAAGGAATTAGGTGTTAGGGATTCAAAGGATTTAAATGACGATAAAATCATTGCAATTGCAAAGGTAATCAAGGATGTAGTTCCATTTAGCCTAATGACACTAAAAAATGAAAAATATAATCAGCTTCAGCAGACAGGTATGTCCCAGGGTAAAATGAAAGCAATCCTCCATAATCAAGCCATCCTTAATGTGCTGGAGAAAATTTCACCTGTTAAACCTGAAGCGATTCTGATTGACCAATTTGTTCAAGGAAGCACCTATTTTCAGCATGTTAAAAATCAAAAAGGTGTTGCGAAGGAAAATGTTTATTTCAGCACAAAGGCGGAAGGTATCCATCTTGCCGTAGCTGCAGCATCCATCCTCGCACGTTATGCTTTTGTTCAGTATATTGACAAGCTTAGTGATTCGGCAGGATTTAAGATTCCAAAAGGCGCAGGGGCTCAGGTGGATGAGGCCGCTGCAAAATTGATTTTGAAAAAAGGTAGAGAAGTATTGCCACAGTTTGTGAAGCTGCATTTTGCAAATACCGATAAAGCGATGAATTTAGTGAATAAAAAGAGAGGGTAATGTAGTGAATCTTTTCATGTGATCACTTTTTTGTATTTAATCGGTTTCGATTTGGTCCAAGCTACCTTTATTGACCAAATTTCATTTTTCACTCAATTTCTTTCACCTACAGCATGCATAAAAATGACCTAGTGGATTGATCACTAGGTCATTTTTGAATCTATTTTTACCCTCTCAATACTGCACAAGCTTTTTCTTTCAAGGCTTCTAGTACTTGAGTATGGACTTTTGTTACTTCTTCGTCTGTTAATGTGCGTTCTGGATCCATATATTTCAATGAGTACGCGATGGACTTTTTGCCTTCCTCCATGCGTTCACCTTCGTATAGATCAAACACATTTACCTCTTTTAGAAGCTTTCCACCAGCGGTTTGGATAATATCCCTTAATACTCCAGCGACTGTTTCTTTATCCACGACAAGAGCGATGTCTCTTGTGATTGATGGGAAACGTGGAATTCCGGAGTATCTTAGCGGTGCAGTGGCTTCCTCAAGAATAGCCTTTAATGATAACTCAAACACATAGGTATCTTTTAAATCTAATTCTTTTTGCATGGTTGGGTGTACCTGACCTATGAAGCCGATTCTCTCATCATTTAAGTGAATTTCAGCAGTACGTCCTGGGTGCATATTATCAACTTTAGCCTGAACATAAGTCACACTCTCAGTCAGACCAAGTTTGGCAAATAATCCTTCTAAAATACCTTTTAATACATAGAAGTCAACAGCCTTTTTCTCACCTTGCCAAGAATGGCTGTGCCATAAACCTGTAATCGCACCAGCTAAATGCTCCTGCTCTTCAGGTAATACTTCGTTTCCATTAGCTAAGAATACAGCTCCTGTTTCATAAACAGCTAGGCTGTCGTTTTGACGAGCACTGTTGTATTTTAAAACTTCCAACAGCTGTGGCATGATGCTAAGGCGTAAAATACTGCGGTCCTCACTCATCGGCATTGCTAGGCGAATGAAATCACGTTTCTCAAGTGCGAACTGTGCTGCTTTTTCTTCACTTGTTAACGAATACGTTACCGCTTGATACAAGCCGGCACCTTCTAAATATTGGCGGACAACGCGGCGTTTTTCCTGATAGTCCGATAATTTACCTGGTGTAGCCGAACCGATTGGCAATGTTTTAGGAATATTATCGTAGCCGTAAAGACGCGCAACTTCTTCAATTAAGTCTTCTTCGATTTTAATGTCACCACGGCGTGTTGGAGCTGTAACCGTAATCGTTTCACCTTCACTAGTTACCGCAAATTGAAGGCGTTCGAAAATTGCTTCAACCTCTGACACAGTCAGGTTTGTTCCGATGACACTATTTATTTTTTCCAAAGTAATTGAAACCACTGCTGGTTCAACTGTAAGTGTATCAACCTCCGAGGCACCTTCTAATACTTCGCCGCCAGCGTATTTTGCCATCAAATATGCAGCACGCTCACCCGCAGCTCGTACGCGGTTGGGGTCGACACCTTTTTCGAAACGAGCGCTAGCCTCACTTCGTAATCCATGGTCCTTCGATGCTTTTCTTACAGTTCCTCCTGTAAAATAAGCCGCCTCCAACAATACGGTTGTTGTGTCTGAAGTAACCTCAGAATTAGCTCCGCCCATTACACCTGCTAATGCAACTGGTTCTGTTCCATTTGTAATTACTAAATGATCAGAGGTTAATGTACGTTCAGCATCATCTAACGTCGTGAATTTTTCACCATCATGTGCACGGCGAACAAGAATTTCTTTTGACCCTAAACGATCATAGTCAAATGCATGCAGCGGCTGACCATATTCTATTAAAATGTAGTTGGTAATATCGACGACATTATTGTGAGGACGAATTCCCGCAGACATTAGTCTTGTTTGCATCCATAGCGGCGCTGGTCCGATTTTTACATTTTTAATCACTTTTGCAGCATATAAAGGATTATCCTCATTTGCTTCAACTTTTACGGTAATATAATCTGTTGCCTTTTCATTTACTGGCTGAAGATCGATTTCCGGAAGCTTTACTTCTCTTCCAAGAATCGCAGCAACTTCATAAGCCACACCAAGCATGCTCAAGCAATCCGCGCGGTTTGGCGTTAAGCCAAGCTCAAGAACTTCATCATTACGGTTTAATAACGCGATTGCGTCTGCTCCAACCTCTGCGTCTTGTGGAAAAACAAAAATCCCTTCAGAATATTCCTTCGGTACAATCTTCGCTTCCATGCCTAACTCAGTTAGTGAGCAAATCATTCCATTTGATTCTTCACCACGAAGCTTCGCACGCTTAATTTTAAAATTACCCGGTAATACAGCGCCAACGGTTGCCACTGCAACCTTTTGTCCTTGTGCGACATTAGGTGCGCCGCAAATAATTTGAACAGGGTCCCCCTGACCAATATCTACTTGGCATTTGCTTAATTTATCAGCATTTGGATGCTGTACACGCTCAACAACGTGACCAACTACTACTCCCGTAATACCTTCGTTAAGGACATCTACACCCTCAACCTCAATCCCGCTTTTTGTAATTTTTTCAGCTAACTCATCAGCCGATACTCCGGATAAATCTAAATAATCCTGGAGCCATTTATATGAAACGAACATAACGCGATCTCCTCCTACTCGTGTTTTGAAAACTGTTTTAAGAAACGTACATCGTTGGTGTAGAAATGGCGAATATCATCGACACCGTATTTCAACATCGCAATTCGCTCTGGACCCATACCGAATGCAAATCCAGTGTATTTTTTAGAATCGTAGCCAGCCATTTCAAGAACGTTTGGATGAACCATTCCTGCTCCAAGAATTTCAATCCAGCCTGTTTTCTTACAAACATTACAGCCGTGTCCACCGCAAATCATACAGGAAATGTCCATTTCAACAGATGGTTCAGTGAATGGGAAGAAACTTGGGCGCAATCTGATTTCACGGTCATCACCGAACATTTTTTTCGCAAAAATCTCTAATGTCCCATGAAGGTCGCTCATGCGGATGTTTTCTCCAACCACAAGGCCTTCAATCTGCATGAACTGGTGGGAGTGTGTCGCATCATCGTTATCACGGCGATACACTTTACCCGGACAGATAATTTTGATTGGGCCTTTACCCTGATTCTTTTCCATTGTCCGCGCTTGAACGGGTGATGTATGTGTGCGCAGTAAAATTTCATCTGTAATATAGAAGGAATCCTGCATGTCGCGTGCTGGGTGACCCTTCGGTAAATTTAAAGCCTCAAAGTTATAATAATCCTGCTCTACTTCAGGACCTTCAGCCACCTGATAACCCATACCAATAAATAAATCTTCTATTTCTTCAATGATTCTTGTTAGTGGATGGTGGTTTCCTACCTTAACTGGTCTTCCTGGCAGTGTAACATCAATCGATTCAGAAGCTAGTTTTTCTAATATGGCAGCTTCTTCTAAATCCTTCTGTTTTGCCTCTAAAATAGTAGCAATGGCTTCTCGAACCTCATTTGCAAGTGCTCCCATCATTGGGCGCTCCTCTGCTGACAGCTTACCCATTCCACGAAGGACTTCGGTAATTGGACCTTTTTTTCCTAAGTAGGCAACACGGATGTCATTTAATTCTTTTAAGCTTGAAGACTGTTCAATACTTTGAATAGCTTCCTGCTGCAATTCCTTTAATCGTTCTTGCATCATATTTCCTCCTTTATTAATGTGTAAATTTAGGCGGGAACTTTCTCAAAACAAAAAAACCCCATCCCTGGAAAGGGACGAGGTTTATAGTCGCGGTACCACCCTTGTAAACACGGTATGTATAAAACACATGTGTTCGCTTCATTGAGATAACGGCATTGGCCGGTGCACCTTTACATTTCTATTTGAAATGGTCCCGGTGCCAACTCAGGAGGTGAACTTCTCTTATCCTTCCCATAAAAGTGCTTTCAGTCTCGGCACTTTCTCCCTACATGGTCTTTGAAAAGATACTTTTCTCCGTCATCGTCTTTTGTATTTTTCAATAATGTAAATTATTATATAATACTTTACCTGATGATTCAAACTAGTATCGTCTATTTTTTTAAAAAATATAACAGGATGCCTGTTGCTACTGCGACATTGAGTGATTCACTTTTACCGTAGATGGGAATATACAGGTTTGCTGTCGTTTTTTCAAGCAGCTCTTTGTTAACCCCGCTGCCCTCATTGCCGACAAGCAATGCAAAGGTTTCATCTGTTGAAATATCAGTATATGCAGAAGCCCCTTCAAGTGCTGTACCATAAACCGAAATATTTTTCGTTTTCAGCTTTTCGACCCAATCATGAAGATCGCCTCTTATGATAGGCAGGTGAAAATGACTGCCTTGTGCCGATCGAAGTACCTTTGAATTAAAAACATCCACGCTTCCCTTTCCTACGACTACTGCGTCAATGCCAGCTGCGTCTGCCGTTCGAATCATTGTACCTAGATTTCCTGGATCCTGTACTGCATCAATTAGCAAGTAAGTCCTTGCATTCGGTACTTCTAACTGAACCTGACGGCAAACGGCATAAATCCCTTGTGGTGCCTCTGTGTCAGATAATGAATTTGAAATTTCTTCGGTAACTAGGGTGACCGGTACTTCCCCAGAATCCCAGCGGGGCGGGAGACCTGTCTTATCAGATACGATAATTTCGATTACACTCTCATGTTGTTTTAATGCTTCTTCGACTAAATGAAAGCCCTCGACTAAAAAGGTTCCGGAATTATCCCGCTCCTTTTTCGTTAACAGCTTTTTCCATTGTTTTACTTTAGGGTTTTGAATGGATTCAATATGCTTCAAGTTTGTGCTCCTCTAGTGTTTTTCCTCATTATATCCCAAAAAAAATACATAATAAAACCAAATATAGAAATCATATTAAAGAAATGTATGATGAAAAAGGAGTGTGTGATGATGAATTTAAATTTGCGAAATGCTATTATTCACAATGTTACTGGTAACTCCCAAGATCAATTAGAAGATACAATTGTTGATGCCATTCAAAATGGTGAAGAAAAAATGCTACCTGGCTTGGGCGTGTTATTTGAAGTGATTTGGAAAAATTCTTCTGAGGAAGACAAGAAAGAAATGCTTTCTATACTTGAAAATGGGTTAAAGTAATTTAGTATTTGAGGCTGCCGATTCGAACTCGGCAGCTTTTTTTATGCTTATCCGCAAGTATTTCTTGCTATCCGAGAGTGAATTGCGTTATCCGAGAGTATTTCTCGCTATCCGAGAGTATTTCTCGCTATCCGAGAGTATTTCTCGCTATCCGAGAGTATTTCT
>NZ_NPDD01000094.1 GCF_002272245.1 Bacillus sp. 7884-1
TGCTATCCGCAAGTATTTTCTGCTATCCGCAAGTATTGCACTAAAAAAATCCCCGACATTATATCGAGGACAGCAAACTTTATTCGTACGTAATTTTATCAACTGTTTCACGGTCTAGTCGTTTGATGACTTCAACAATCAGTTTAACAGCATTTTCGTAGTCATCACGGTGCAGCATAGCCGCATGTGAATGAATATATCTTGTTGCAATCGTAATGGCTAACGATGGTACACCGTTATGTGTGATATGGATTGGACCAGCGTCAGTACCTCCACCAGGAATGGCGTCAAATTGATACGGAATATTCAATTCATCTGCCAAATTGGTTATAAAGTCGCGCAGGCCTTTATGTGCCACAAGGGTAGCGTCATATAATATGATTTGTGGACCTTTTCCCATTTTACTCATGGCTTCTTTTTCAGAAATACCAGGTGTATCACCTGCAATACCAACATCGACAGCAAAACCGATATCAGGATTAATTTTCTCAGCAGATGTTTTCGCACCACGAGAGCCGATTTCTTCTTGGGTGGTTCCGAGACCATAAACCTCGTTTGGATGGTCGACACCTTTTAATTGCTTCAATACATCAATCGCAATCGCGCAGCCAATCCGATTATCCCACGCCTTTGCCAAAAGCATTTTTTCATTATTCATTACGGTAAATTCAAAATATGGAACTGCCATATCTCCTGGGAGAACTCCCCATTCCATTGCTTCTTCACGGCTTGATGCCCCAATATCAATAAACATATCTTTTATTTCTACTGGCTTCTTACGAGCTTCTACTGATAAAATGTGCGGAGGCTTGGATCCGATGACACCAATAATATCACCTTTTTTTGTAACGATAGTTACGCGCTGTGCCAGCATAACCTGTGACCACCAGCCGCCAACTGTTTGAAAACGAAGGAAGCCTTTATCATCAATTTGTGTAATCATAAAGCCAACTTCGTCTAAGTGACCGGCCACGATAATTTTCGGACCGCCCTCTTTTCCAACCTTTTTTGCGATTAGACTGCCAAGTCCGTCAGTTGTTACTTCATCCGCATATGGTGCTATGTATTTCGTCATTACGTCGCGAACTTCCCTCTCGTTGCCGGGAATCCCTTTGGCGCCGGTTAGATCCTTTAACATCGTTAAAGTTTCATCTAATTTAGCCATTACTTCGCCCCCTTTATATGTATATTCGAACATCATTATACAATAATTTTCAGCTAATAGTTATTCTGCTGTCTTTGATAATTTACTTCATTTTTCGTAAAATATGCCTTTTCCATTTCCTCATAGCTTATTCCAAGCAGATTACCCAGCTGCAAATAAGATTCAAGCAACTCTTTGAAATCATGTTCGTTTTTACTGTTTTTAAAATCATTAATTTTTTCATAAATGAGTAGAAATTGTTCTGAGACATTTAAAGCAGTTGGTTCTGTTTGAATAGTGTACTGTAGTTTCTCAAATCCGCATTCAATGCCAAGTGACAAGATGAAATGGACTCCATCAACAAACTCTTCTAGTACCACACTTTTTTCCGATGATGGCTTAACACTCCAAAACTTGAAACAACGAGTTTCATTCGCTAATTCCCCAATTTCCACCAGCAATGCGAGTACCTTCTTGTTAAATAAATCTTCATCCTGCAGGTCATGCTTTTTTTCAATATGCTGATCCAACGCTTGTTGCATGATAAATAACTTTTCTAGCTGCATTTATAATCACTCCCTTTGCAAAATTATATCAAAGTGTAGAAAGAATGAAACTTTTCTTTTCCCAATTCGTATTGTAGGTAAAAGTACTAGGAGGCAAAACCATGGTTTGGCTGCTGCGCTTACTGTTAGTATGCTTGTTCATCTTCATTATTTTTGTAACCATTAAATTTCTTCTTAAACCAACTCGTAAATTGGAAGCAGCTCGAAAACACAAACGTTTCCTACTTATAGACAATGAAGAGGTCACCAAGAACTTCCAACTCACTTACAATGGTGCATTGTTTACGGGAGAAAAATATCTTGGTGCTACGAAAAATACGATAGATGTTGTTTCCATCTCGCTTTGGCCAGATCAAACTACTTCCATTCAAGGAATGGATAAGGAGGACTTTTATTTTATCGAAAGAAAAATACACGAAAGATATCCAGTTGCTCAAATCAATTGGAAAAGTCCAATTGATGAATTTTTGCATCAAAAATAGCCGCCTATCCAGCGGCCTTTTCTTTTGTTCTTTTAAAAAACACCTTCCATTTGATTACATTTTGTTTCTCTCTCAGTAGATAAACAAGAATCGTTAACCCCAGTAGAATTAATGCGATAACAGAAGGCGTAAAGGTTGAGATATATTCTCCAAAAATGGTACAAAAAAAGGCGATTGGGATATTTGTTAAGAAAGAAGCTTTTAAATACTCTTTAAATTTAGGTTTTCTTTGTTTTAAGCAAAAGCTTAATAAGTGGTAATGAACAAAAGGAATAAGTCTTAAAATGGCAATTTGACCGACGGTAAGATTTCTATATTCCCCAAACCAGCGATTTTTTATTTTTATTAGGCGGTCCTGGGTTTTCGGCATTCTATCAATGAAAGCATAGAAAAAGATGCTAACCCCCATTAAACCAATAACCGAATAAATAGTCCCCCACACCGTTCCAAAAAGAACCCCTCCAGCAATGACGACAACCGATACAGGAATAAACAAGAACGATCTTAGCAGATGAAATAGAACAAAAGCCAATGGAGCAAAAACCCCCCCAGCTTCCACCATGATTAACAGCAAAGACAAGTCCTCATTCATTTTACATGCCCCCTGGGTTGTTAATCTATCTTGTTAACTTAACATATAAAAAGGGCCATGCTGTTATGTCTACAACGTGAAAAAATAGCCTAAAAGTATGACTTCCGCTACAGCTAGTAAAGGAAATCCAACTTTAAAGGATATGTGCTTTGTTTTATGCCTAAACATCTGCATTCCTGCTGTTGTACCAACAGCACCCCCAAATATAGCCACTAGCCACAAAGTGTTTTCACTAATCCGGTATTGATGTTTTATCGCTCGATTTTTATCCACTTTCATTACAATCATACCAATAATATTCATTATGATATATGCACCTAATATGGTACTCATTTTCCCATCTCCCTTATAGAAAAAACCATCCTCGTTATGAGAATGGCTCAAAAAATTATTTTTGTTGTTGTTTTGCAACGTTTGCTAATTCAGTAAATGCTGCTGCATCGCTTACTGCTAATTCAGCAAGCATTTTGCGGTTTACTTCGATACCAGCAATCTTTAAGCCATGCATTAAACGGCTGTAAGAAAGTCCGTTCATACGAGCTGCTGCGTTGATACGAGTAATCCAAAGTTTGCGGAAGTCGCGCTTCTTCTGACGACGATCGCGGAATGCGTACATTAAAGATTTCATAACCTGTTGGTTAGCTACTTTATATAATGTATGTTTTGAACCATAATAACCTTTTGCTAATTTAATAACTTTTTTACGACGCTTGCGCGTAACTGTACCGCCTTTTACACGTGGCATGAATTTTTCCTCCTATATCAATCGTTAACGATTATTTAAGATTTGTTAATAAGAAACGGATGCGTTTGAAATCGCCTTTAGAAACAAGTGAAGCTTTGCGAAGCTTACGCTTAGCTTTTGTAGATTTGTTTGCAAATAAGTGGCTAGTATAAGCGTGTGAACGCTTCAGTTTACCAGAACCAGTCTTCTTGAAACGCTTTGCAGCGCCACGGTGAGTTTTCATTTTTGGCATTGGGATAGTCCTCCTTATTACTTTTCAGTTTTAGGTGCTAGAACGAGGAACATGCTTCGTCCATCCATTTTTGGATGAGATTCGATTGTTGCAACTTCTTTGCACTCGGTAGCAAAACGGTCTAATACACGTTGACCGATTTCTTTATGGGTAATCGCCCGGCCCTTGAAGCGGATTGAAGCTTTTACCTTGTCGCCTTTTTCCAAAAACTTAATCGCATTGCGAAGTTTTGTATTAAAGTCATGCTCATCAATTGTTGGGCTGAGACGAACTTCTTTTGTAACAATAATCTTTTGATTCTTTCGAGCTTCTTTTTCTTTCTTTTGATTCTCGAATTTAAATTTGCCATAGTCCATAATTCGGGCTACCGGGGGCTTCGCATTTGGTGCAACTAGTACCAAATCAAGATTCACTCGTCCGGCAATCTCCAGCGCTTCAAATTTGGTTTTAATCCCTAATTGCTCGCCGTTTTGATCGATTAGGCGAACTTCGCGAGCGCGAATACCCTCATTTAATAACATGTCTTTGCTAATAATTAGCCACCTCCAAGGTTTTCACGAATACAACATCCGGGTCAAGAACATCTGACTTTTGCTGCATCGGCAAGTACTGAACAACTTTAGATTCTTTGTTTAAACAAATAAAAAAGTGCGGATGAATACACCCACACTTTACGAAACAAAAGTAATAAACTAAAAAGTTCACGTAAAACCTGCCAACTGCCAATTGCGTCAATCAGGTGAGAAGCGGGTGCTTCTTCTTTTCCCAAAACTAGTATTCAATTTTCCTTAGTTACTATAACATAAGCAAAGACGTAATGTCAAACATGCATTTCATATGACAACGAAATTTATTCTATCAAGAAACAAAGAATTATTCAATAGAAATTTTTTCTTTTTTTGGCGGTTAACTTGGCTGTTGATTTCCGCTCCACTAAGGAAAGCTTCTTTGAGTAAACACCGCAGGGACAGGCGGTCTTT
>NZ_NPDD01000095.1 GCF_002272245.1 Bacillus sp. 7884-1
CTTCCGCTCCAATCAACAGGTAACAAACTCAATTATTCGTTTAACACAGCCTTTTTATAAATTATCCTCTTTTCACTTCTGCTTTTAATGACTCGAGGAATTGTGCGAATGGCTCTGTTGCTGATTTTTGCTCGCCATATTTGCGGACGTTAACGGCATTTTCTTCTACTTCCTTGTCGCCGACAACGAGCATATATGGAATTTTTTGCATTTGTGCTTCACGGATTTTGTAACCGATTTTTTCATTACGGCCATCTAATTCGACACGGAAGCCTTCATTTTGAAGTTGTTCCTGTACCTGCTTCGCAAAATCAAAATGTGCTTCTGGTGAAACAGGAATTACTTGAACCTGGACTGGAGCTAACCAAGTTGGGAAAGCACCTTTGTATTCCTCGATTAAGAAGGCAACGAAGCGTTCCATTGTTGATACAACTCCACGGTGAATAACAACTGGGCGGTGCTGCTTGCCGTCTTCACCCACATAAGTTAGATCAAATCTTTCAGGTAGTAAGAAATCTAATTGAACTGTTGAAAGAGTTTCCTCTTTACCTAGCGCTGTTTTTACTTGAACATCAAGTTTAGGACCGTAGAATGCGGCTTCACCCTCAGCTTCATAATACTCAAGACCAAGGTCATCCATCGCTTCCTTCAGCATGCTTTGCGCTTTTTCCCACATCGCATCATCATCAAAATACTTTTCAGTATCTTGCGGATCGCGATAGGAAAGACGGAAGGAATAGTCATTAATATTAAAGTCTTTGTAAACCGCTAAAACAAGATTAACAACTCGTTTAAATTCGTCTTTAATTTGGTCCGGACGAACAAAAATATGAGCATCATTTAAAGTCATTCCCCGAACACGCTGAAGTCCTGATAAAGCTCCAGACATTTCGTAACGATGCATTGTCCCAAGCTCAGCAATACGGATAGGCAGCTCACGATAGCTGTGGATTGCGTTTTTGTACACCATCATATGGTGAGGGCAGTTCATTGGACGAAGAACCAATTGCTCGTTATCCATATCCATTACCGGGAACATATCCTCCTGGTAATGATCCCAGTGACCTGAAGTTTTGTATAAATCCACGCTTCCCATGATTGGAGTATAGACATGGTCATAGCCCAGACGCTGCTCTTTATCAACAATGTATCGTTCAACAACCCGGCGGATTGTTGCACCTTTTGGAAGCCATAATGGCAACCCTTGACCAACTAATTGTGAACTTGTAAACAGGTTCAACTCTTTTCCAATTTTACGGTGATCACGTTCTTTTGCCTCTTCTAATAAGCGAAGGTGCTCTTTCAAATCTTCTTTCTTGAAGAATGCAGTTCCGTAAATACGCTGCAGCATTTTGTTTTTGCTGTCACCTCGCCAGTATGCTCCGGCAATGCTCAACAATTTGAACTCTTTTATTTTTCCAGTTGACGGAACATGGACACCACGGCAAAGGTCAGAGAAGTCACCTTGTTCATAAATAGTCACAGTTTCATCATCCGGAATCGCTTCAATTAGTTCCAGCTTGTAAGGGTCACCCTCCGCTTTAAAGAATTGCACCGCTTCAGCACGGCTTACTTCTTTACGAACGATTTCAATGTTTTCATTGACGATTTTCGCCATTTCTTTTTCAATTCGTGGAAGGTCCTCTGGAGTAATCGATTCTTCAAGGTCAATATCATAATAAAAACCGCCTTCAATTACCGGTCCTACTCCAAGGTTTACTTCTTTTCCATAGAGCCTTTTAATCGCTTGAGCCATTAAGTGGGCAGTACTATGACGTAATATCTCTAAGGCATCTTTTGATTCAGGTACAACGATTTCTATTGAACCGTCTTCTTCGATTGGACGGCGAAGATCAAATAATTGACCATTCCATTTCCCGGCAATTGCTTTTTTCTTCAGTCCCGGGCTGATGGAAGCGGCAATATCTTCCGTTGTTGTTCCACGAGGGAACTCCTTCACTGCTCCATCTGGAAACGCAATCTTTACAACGTCTGACATGGTTATTCCTCCTTTTGATTTGGAGCGCACGGGACTAATTGTGTCTTGACCTGGCGCTTTATAAAAATAAAAAAACCCGTCCCTGGAAAAGGGACGAGTTTAATAAACACGTGGTTCCACCCAATTTTTCATTTTTAAAATAATCTTTAAAAATGACTTTAGGACAGGGTAACGGGCTGTTTCCCGTCAGGCGATTACTCACTTCAAAGAAGCGTTCACCGCTGAAGTTTAAAGGTGGTAAGCATTCAATCCGTGCTAGGAGGCTTTCAGCCTGGTCCTCCCTCTCTGGTAACCGTGAATAAATACTATTGTCCTTATCGTTACTTTTGCTTGATATATTGATGTCTAGCTTCAGCATTTCAGACTATGTACGTTATTATAATGATTCTATTTTGAAAAATCAATACACCAAGCGCACAATTTTACAATATTTTTCAAGCCCCGTTTTCATTTGCATTGTTTTCCTGCTGAATCCATTCCTTTGTAGGACGCAAACCCTTAAAGGATTTTACTAAAACTCTTTCTTCAAAAATGTTTCTAATGGTCCTTACAAGCGGTTCCTCTGGATTTTTCGTATAGAGCAGAATACTTTTAGGTGCAATCGATAATAAGGGTGCAATCGAAGCTGAATCTACATAGACTGGATGATTAAATAAAAGCTTCCGGTCTATCATTCTCATCAACTCTCCTCTTTTTATCTCTTCAAATTTCTCATCAAAAAAAGTAATTTCCTCATCAAAGAGAAGATGCAGCGTGTCCATTTTTGGCTCACGTCCTGTTAAAAAATCTCTTAATGTTTGGATAAACATTTGATATTCCTGCTCCATTTTATATTCGTCGATTGATATTTCCACGTAGCTCTCTAATACTTTTAAATAAGGACGCAATCGAAATTTAAGAAAGGAATCAAAAGAAAAGGAGACATTATCCTGAAAGATTTCCTCAACTGCTTCTCTAATGTTTGGTTCTTCCCCATTTTCCTTGATTAATACAGACAGGTCTTCCCTCTGGCCTTCAAGAACAGAATAAATAATCTCCATGATATGCTGCTGTTCTTCTGAATCCTCGAAAAAATATTGATCTTGTAAAATAGCTCTAAACCAATCATCACGCTTTATTTTTACGATAAATTCATAAAATGCAAGTTTGACCTTCTCCAGATTTACCTTTCTATCCAAAACCTTTACTATATATCGATCTTCTAAAAGAAGAATATCTTGATTACTTGGATTACCTCGAAAGCACTTCAGCAAGTGATCATAAAATCTCTTCGCATCCATCTTGCTTCGGAAGATGATTTCAGCCAACCAAATCCCCCCTCTCACCCATACTCTGTTTTACTATTTATATGGGGGACTTGGCCAAAATAGAAGTTAAGACATCAGAGATACACCTATATTGTGAAAAAAAATAAAAGAATTACCGAAACTAAATCGGTAATCCTTTCTATATTTTAATTAATCGCGCCGATTTGGTCCTTCCACCAGCACTGGTTCACTTAAACTTCGAATTCTTTCCATGATTCTCCGTGCTTTCATCTTTTCCTCTTCACCACGTTGACTGTAGGTTAAATGGTGCTCAAGTCCTTGAAAGTCAAAATTAGAGGTAAAGAAGGTTGGAAGCTTTTCAAGCATTCTGAATTGAAGGATGGGACCTAATACTTCATCTCGTGTCCAGCTAGAAACGGCTTCAGCCCCTATATCATCAAGCATCAGGATTGATTCTTTCTTCAGTGCCTCTATTTTTTCATTTAAGGTATTATCGCCAATTGCACTTTTCATTTCGCGCATCAGCTCAGGAACATAAACAATCATGGACGAAATTTGCTTCTTAGCAAGCTCGTTGGCTATTGCTCCTAACAAATAGGATTTCCCCACTCCAAACATTCCATAGAGATACAATCCCTTTGGCTTCAGGCCTGCCTCATAATTCATTAAAAAGGTGGCGGCCTTATCTCCTGCATCTAGACGGCCTTCGTCACCTTCAAAGTCCTCAAACGTCGCTTCCAATATGTCTCTTGGAACGTATAAACTTTTAATAAGCTTTTGATTCTTCTTATGTTCATCTGCCATCACTTTTCGAGGGCAGCGCTTATACACAACATCAATAGAGTTTCGTACCAGTACTAGGTCTGGATGATACCCTTTCATGAAATTAATACAGCCATCGAGACTCTCGCAGCGATTACATTCTTTACTTTGCTGGGTATACTCATAAAGCTTACTCATGCTTTTTTCAATCGTTTCCTGATTGAGCTCATTTTGGTGCTCTGTTAAAAAGTCATGAATATCAGGGTGATTGAGTACCTGCTTCCTCTGCTCTTCATAGCGCTTCTGAAAGCCTTCATTTGAGGCTAAGCGCTTAAGTGTTCGATTAATTTTTTCCATTTACGCTCACCCCCTATTTACGAAAGGCTTTTAGCTTTTCTTCTATTGCGCGTTTTCTCGCCTCAAGCTCTGTGTTATTTTCTTTAGCAGGCTCTTTAACACTTTCTTTTCCTTTATCGTCAAACCAATCTGGTAATACTTCTGTACGAATAGGTTTTTGTTTCGTAGATTTTCCTGTCTTTTTACTATCTTTGAAGCTGCGCTCCTCTTTCCTTGCCGCTTCCATCGCTTCCTTCACGGTCTTTATTTTAAGACGAGCCCAATGGCTTGCAATTGATTCAACAAAATTCTTTGTAAATTTCATATCTGTTTTTCTCAGGACAACCTCAATCAATACATTGACTACACCAGGGGGAAGTTTATATTTTATCATGACTTCTTCTAATATTTTTAAATTCGAAATAGAAGGCTCCACTCCACCTGATAGTTCTTTAAAAATGACAATCGGCGGTGTGGTTTCATAATAACGGATTAATTTTTCTTCCTGCGTTTTCGGTTCCGTTAATTGGACCTGGTGAACAGCCGGCTGGGTTCTATTTATCAGACTCGGAAGTTGATCATAATTTTCAAATTGATACCAATCTCGTGCCCCTTTTCTAAGGTCCTCGATATCAATTTCATCATTTTCATTAATGGCACCTAATATAAAGTTTTTCATTTCGATAGGGCTGATTCCATATAGAAAGGCAAGGTTACTAATAACCTCTTTTACCTTTTTGGTGAGTGACTTCTGAGGGACCAGCGATTCATTTAGACCCGCCAATAACATTTCAAAGTCAAAGGAACTGGTATCAATTTGAATGGGCTTCTGATCCTTTCTGCCAATAAATCCTAGAGAAGGTTCTGCCTCTAATTCCTCAGCATGCTCCTGCATATACTGAAGGCTGCCAGGAGTTGCCGAAGCAAACACATCCTGAAACTCTCTTGTCACCTCTACATAGTCCTCTTCCACTGGCTTTTGCTTATCACTAAAAAAGCGTTTTAACCTAGAAAAATGGTTTTTCCCAATTTTACGATATAAATAAATATTAAGCATTCCATCAAGGAAGAATTGCTCTGGATTTAATGGTGGATGGAGTTCATAAATAAAAGATCGTCCACTATCATCACTCTTCACATAAGTTTTTAATAAGCCAATCCCCTCAAGGTTCAGCCTTGCTTCATATATTTCCTTTAAATTGACACTTAACAAATTCATCAATAAATGATGGGTGGAGGATTCAGACCACAGTCTATTTTCTTCAAGCTCAGCCCATAGTGTCATATATAAGCTTAAACAAGTTGAGCCGATTAAGGGCTGATACAAAAAAGTCAACACTTTGCGATCATATTCATGCAGCAATCCATTTGACGTAACAAGATAACGGTCAATCGGAATCAATTCCTGCCAATGCTGCGCCATTTCATTCACCCTTTAATAAAAGTAATAAAGAGCCAAAGACCTCTTTAGCTCCTTAGGATTTCTCCTTGTTTATCAGTTCCTTTAATTCTTGAATAAAAACGTTTATATCCTTAAACTGACGGTAAACGGATGCAAAGCGCACATATGCCACTTCATCCACATGTGCCAGCCTGTCCATGACCATTTCACCAATCAATTCACTTTTTATTTCTGATATTCCTTGACTGCGCAGTTCCTTTTCTACCCCTTGGGTAATATCCTCTAATTCTTTTAAAGCAACGGGGCGTTTTTCACAAGCTTTAATTAAGCCTCGTAAAATTTTATCACGGCTGAATTCTTCCCTTGTACCTTCCTTTTTGACGACAATAAGTGGAATTTCCTCAATCTTCTCGAATGTCGTAAAACGATAACCACATTCCTCACACTCACGCCTTCTTCGGGTTGCACGACCCTCATCTACCGGCCGGGAATCAAGCACACGTGTACCATAATTTTGACATGAAGGGCACTTCATTTGATCAACTCCCAAATCAATCACTACATAAGTATAATATCTACTATTTATCTTATTAAAAAGAAAACGGTAACACAAGAAGTATTATGAGCTTTTTCCGATTCTAACAAGAGTATGTAATTTGTTCATTTTCTCGTAATAGGAAATGAGCCTTTTTCTTAAAATTGGATACAGGCCAATCGGTGAAAACTTTTCGGATGAGATGTTAAAGTCTACAGCCGTTTCCATTCCTCTCACAGAAACCACCGTTACGATTAAAAAGCAAGGTATCGGTTTATTGATTTCTACGGCAATCTCACCATGGTCTTTAGATACCGTAACAATTCTACAATCTGCATCCTGTCTAAATAACTCTTCAACAGAATGAAACACTTGGTTAAATGTAGCTTTATAATAATGAGTGTTTAGTGAGCTATCCTTTTGATGATCGGATGTTTCAATTTGTTTGCTAAAACGAATAAATATATTGCGAATGACTGACATGGTACCCTCCAAAAATAATCTTTTCTCTTAGTTTACAATACTTTAGGAAAAAAATAAAAAGAGGTGTACTATAAATACACCTCTTGCTGTTTATAATTTATAAAATTAAAGAGCTTTTGCCTGTTTTACATGAACAGGACCCATTCCACGTGGAATTTCAATATTTTCACGTGTTTGTGCATTCAATGCTTCTGCAATATAATCCGCTGCAACATTTGGATTTAAATCGCCGCATGTATACACATCAATACTTGCATATCCGTGCTCAGGGAAGCTGTGAATCGTTAAGTGAGATTCAGAAATAATAACAACACCGCTTACGCCTTGTGGTGCAAATTTATGAAATGCTACTTCACGGATTTCCGCACCAGATTTAAGAGCTGCTTCGACAAAAGTTTGTTCAATAAAATTCATATCATTCAATTTTTCAAAATCGCATCCCCATAATTCAGAGATAACGTGACGTCCCATAGTTTCCATATTCATTTTTCCCCCTCTAAACATTTTCGTTTCATTCTTGAAATCCTTATATTGACGGTATCTTGTAATTACCACGGGGGAAAGTTAGTCCAGAGAGGTCCTAACCCTTTAAGTAATTAATCGTTACCTAATTTCAAGAAGTTCACGATGACTAGTATACTAAGTTTATATTTTTTTTGCAACCTATCAATCTAAAATTTTTTACAACTTATTAGTAATTGTGTTTAAAGGGCTTATCTCCTCAGAAAAAAACGAAATTTCTAACTATATTATGCGAGTTTATTTGAAAAAGCTACAAAAAAAAATGCTGCCATTTGACAGCATTTTTTTTATCCGACTTTCACTGAATTTGAATTCGCCATTAGGTGTGCAACAAATAAGGTAAGATCGACAACGCGGGAAGAATAGCCCCATTCGTTATCATACCAAGCCAGCACTTTCACTTTCCTAGTACCCATTACCATTGTTGATAATCCATCAATGATCGCGGAGTATGGATTTGTATTGAAATCAACGGATACTAGCGGTTCCATTGTATAATCTATAATTCCTTTTAATGGACCATTCTTTGCTTCCACAAAGGCCTGATTGATATCATCCACCGTAACATCTTGTTTCAAATCGACTACTAAATCTACTAGAGAAACGTTTGGTGTAGGCACCCTAAGTGACATTCCATGCAGCTTCCCCTTTAACTGAGGTAATACCAATGCTAAAGCTTTAGCAGCCCCAGTTGTGGTTGGAATGATAGATTGTCCACACGCTCTAGCTCTTCGTAAATCTTTATGTGGATTATCGATGTTACGCTGATCATTTGTATACGAGTGAATCGTTGTCATTAAACCATTTTCAATTCCAAACTTTTCATCCAGCACTTTTGCAACAGGTGCCAAACAGTTTGTAGTGCATGATGCGTTCGAAATCACATCATGTTGAGTGATATCAAGCTTTTCTTCGTTAACTCCCATAACAATCGTAATATCCTCGTCCTTGCCCGGTGCAGTAATAATTACCTTTTTTGCCCCTGCGTCAAGGTGCAGACTTGCCTTGTCTCGTGAGTTGAATTTTCCGGTCGCTTCAATAACCACATCGATGTTTAACTCTTTCCATGGAAGCTGCTCTGGATTCCGATTGTTTAATAGCTTCACTCTTTTACCATTTACGATAAGCTCTTCGTCTAATGCTATGATATCCCCCTGAAATGGTCCATGAACCGTATCATATTTTACTAAATGAGCTAATGTTTCTGCTGGATAGCTCGCATTAATAGCAATAATATCAAGCGTATTTTCAAGGATCGCTTTTCTAAAAACCATCCTTCCAATTCTCCCAAAACCATTAATTGCAATTCTCGCCTTCATTGTACGGCCCCTTCCTTAATATGTTATACTCATTATCTTGTTTCGATGTAATTAGTATAACATATTCAGCTGAATAAGTGATATATAAAGTGCGGATTTTTAAAAATGTTTTACAATTCAGACATATTACATACCAATTATGTTTATAAGTTTCTTTGTCTAGTCAGTAATTCTGATTCAAAAGCATAAAAAAAAGAAGGGCTAGCCCCTTCTTTTTAAATGTATTATGGAGTTGTTATTCCCCAGCCTGTCAAAATCTCAATGAGCTGTCTTTTTGTTTCGCTGATTGACCCATTATTGTTGATGACGGCGTCGGCTAGTGCTACTTTATCTGATAGGGGCATTTGTGAGCTTATTCTTGCCTTTGCATCTTCTAATGACAGGTCATTACGTTCCATCAGCCTATTTAGCTGAATATCTCTGTCTACATATACAAGAATGGTTTTTTCGACCATATGTGTTAGTTTACTTTCAAACAGCAGCGGGATATCGAGGACAATAACTTGTTCCCCGCGCGCCCTCGCTGCTTCCACTTGATTATTCATCCTTTTCCTAACCTCAGGATGAACGATGCCATTTAGGAGCTGTCGTTTTTCAGCGTTATGAAAGATAATCGAACCCAGTTTTACCCTGTCGATTTCCTCAGTATCTAATAAAATATCATCACCAAATTCAGCAATGATTTTTTGATAGGCTGGTTCTCCTTTTTCAACAGCTAGGCGGGCTTCTACGTCTGCATCAATGACAGTGATGTCCATTTCTTTTAACATATTTGAAACTGTACTTTTTCCACTGGCTATTCCGCCCGTTAATCCGATTACTAGTGACATACTTTATTCCTTTCACATTATCATAATTTCCAAATACCAATGATAATTAATAAAATCCCTGGTAAAAAGGTAAACTTTTGGACCCAATTAAATTTATGAAAAAAGGCTCCACTTTTAATTCCAAAAAGAAGAAATAAAGAACTCATGACCGCAACACTGATGGCTAGATAAAAGGGTGAGAATCCTAGCATAGCTGCTCCAATTCCAGCACCAAATGCATCGATTGATAGGGCAAATCCCAGCATAAATGCCTCGATTCCAGTAATGGTGCCCGAACGATCAAAGTCCGCTGACATTGGTTTTCTTAATATATTAACTGCAATTCCTAGTGAGCGGATTTCAAAATTAATAATCAGCTTTTCATGTTCGAGCAGCTCTTTATCCTTTTCTTTTTCTGGCCTAAAAAATTGATACAATACCCAGGCGCCGAGACCGATTAAGATAAAGCCCCCGAGGCTTGCTGTTATAGTAGGAGATAAAATTTTTTCTAGGCCATGTCCAATTGACACAGCAATCATTAATGAAATTGCTGAACAGGTTGCAATTATAAGAACTGATTTAAGCGGCAGTACCATTTTTCTTAGGCCATACGTAAACCCTACGCTAAAGCTATCAAGACTGAGAGCAAAAGCCAGCAGGAGAAGTGAGAACAATTGAAACATGATGTCTAGGGCTCCTTCCGTCAATCACTACGATAGTATATGGGCGGAGCCTATCCTTTGTTATTAAATTGTCTTTACACTTCTACTGCTTAAAGCTTTTGGCAGCTAGGACAAAAATGCGTTCCCCGGCCGCCTACAGTCGTTTTTTCGAGCGGAGTTCCACAGTTTTTACATTCTTCCCCTTTACGTCCGTAGGCATATAATTCAAGCTGGAACATCCCAATTTCCCCTTGCGAGTTAACATAGGAGCGAATGGTACTTCCCCCTTTTTTAACCGCTTCATCTAAGGTCTTAACAATTTCTTGATGCAGTAAAGTTAATTCAGCTTCACTTAAAGAATTAGCGAGCCTTTCAGGGTGAATTCCGGATCGGAACAGAGCCTCATCCACATAGATGTTACCTAGTCCGACAAAGACTTTTTGATCTAAGAGTGCAGGCTTCAGCTTTCTGGTTGTCTTTTTCAGCTTCTCAGATAAATAGTCCACTGTGAACTCTTTTGAAAACGGCTCTGGTCCAAGGTCAATAAGCGGAGGTTTTAGAAATTCCTCCCCTTTTTTATACAAGTGCATGGTTCCAAATTTACGAACATCCCGATACCGTAATTCAGTTCCATCAGTAAAATGAAAAATGACATGAGTATGTTTGTCATACGGTTCTTCTTTTGGATAAAGTCCGTACTTTCCTTCCATCCTTAAATGGGAAACGAGGGCGAAGGTTTTGGTATAGATGATTAAGAACTTTCCTCTTCTGCCGACGTCCTCAATGGTTTCTAATTTAAGGGCGTCAATAAATTGTTCAACCTCCACGGGATTTTTAATAATTTTCGGCCAGTGAACGGTTATATTCTCAATTTGTTTATGTGAAACAAGCTGTTTTAACGTTTTTCTGACGGTTTCTACTTCAGGTAATTCTGGCAAAAGTTCTCCCTCCACTGTCCAGCTACAGCGCCTAGGGGCTCGGGGTCATAAGCATGTCTAGTTT
>NZ_NPDD01000096.1 GCF_002272245.1 Bacillus sp. 7884-1
TTAACAAGGCGCTTCCGCTTTTCTACTTCGCATCAAACCATGTTGGGCCATATGAATAGTCTACTTTTAATGGCACTTTTAATTCGAGGGCATTTTCCATAACATCAGGAACTAATTTCTTCAGTGTTTCGATTTCCTCTTCTGGTGCTTCAAAGATGAGTTCATCGTGCACCTGAAGAAGCAGTCTCGTTTTTAACCCATAATCCTTCAGCGCATCCGCCATATCGATCATCGCTTTTTTGATAATATCGGCTGCACTTCCCTGAATTGGCGTGTTCATTGCTGTTCTTTCAGCAAAGCTTCTAATGTTAAAATTCCGATGGGTAATCTCAGGAATATATCTTCTTCTTTGCAGCAGGGTAGAGACATAGCCTTTTTGTTTAGCGGAATGAATGATATCGTCCATATACTCTTTCACTCCAGGATAGCTTGCTAGATACCGGTCAATAAACAGACCAGCTTCCTTACGTGTAATCCCGAGGCTCTGTGACAGACCGTAATCACTTATTCCATAGACTATACCAAAGTTAACCGCCTTTGCCTGCCTTCTCATATTGGAGGTTACGTCGCCCGCATTCACATGGAATACGTCCATAGCTGTTTTTGTATGAATGTCGAGGTCATCCTTAAATGCCTGAATCAGTTTTTCATCACCAGCGATATCAGCCAAAACCCTTAACTCGATTTGCGAATAATCGGCAGCAAAAATAATCCATCCTGGCTCTGATGGTACAAAGGCTTGGCGGATTTTCCGTCCTTCCTCTAACCGAATCGGTATGTTCTGCAGGTTCGGATCAATCGAGCTTAATCTGCCCGTTGATGTTAATGTCTGTTGATATCGTGTATGGATTTTACCCGTTTTTGGATTTATCACCTTTAAGAGACCTTCAATATAGGTAGACTGAAGCTTGCCTAACTGTCTGTAATGGAGAATATGATCAATAATTTCATGATCATTTGCTAATTTTTCCAAAACATCAGCTGATGTGGAATAACCTGTCTTCGTTTTCTTAAAGGATGGCAGGTTTAACTTTTCAAATAGAATCACACCCAATTGCTTGGTTGAGTTAATATTGAACTTTTCTCCTGCCAAGTCATAAATGTTTCCTTCGATTTCGATAAGCCTGTCATGGATTTCACTGCCCATCCTTTGCAGGCGTTCACTATCAACCTTGATTCCGCAAGATTCCATGTCCGCCAAAATGAGTGATAATGGCATTTCAAGCTCTGTAAACAATTCATATTGTTCATTTGTTTTTAACTCATCCTCTAGTTTCTGTTTCAAATCAAACATAGCTAGGCTTTTTCGAACTAGGTGTTCGGCTGTAAGCGATGCTTCAGGGATTTTCCGCTTAGCCCCTTTTCCATAAAACGATTCATCAGATTGAATTTGAATCCCATACTTTTTTGCAATCGTAGAAATATCATCAATCGTTTCTGAGGGATTAATAATATAGGAAGCCATTAATGTATCAAAATTAGACCCTTTTAAATGGATATCATACCTTCTTAAAGATACCTCCGTCCGCTTTGCATCATAGACGGTTTTCTTTTTTGTTTCATCTTCTGCCCATTTTTTAAAGCTCTCAGATTTCGTGGCTAACTCAGTTGGAAAGTAGTAATATCCATTTTCATTTACAAGTGAAAAACCAATTATATTGGCATAATGATAATTATCATCAAGCATTTCAACATAAAAATAATTATCATCTGCAAACAAATCATCTGTTATCACATCTGGGGTCACAAACTCAATTTCTTCTAGTTCAAGCTGTTCATTCCTTGATGCGTCTCCACCTAACTTTTCCAACAACGAATGAAAGCCAAGCTCTTTATATAGAGCTGCAACTTTATCTCTTTCAAAGCCCTCGTATAGTGCATTTTCTACAGAAACTTCCACTGGGGCCTGCCTTTCAATCGTAGCAAGCTCCTTACTCATCTTTGCTTGTTCCTTAAATTCTTCTAGCTTTTCTTTTAATTTATTCCCCGTCACTTGATCGATGGATTCTAATAATTTTTCTAAAGTTGAAAATTCCTTCAGCAGCTTAATCGCTGTCTTTTCTCCAACACCTGGTACACCTGGTATATTATCTGAAGGGTCGCCCATTAACCCCTTCATATCGATAATTTGCTCAGGGATTAAGCCATACTTTTCCAATACATGAGCAGGTGTGTACTCCTCGATATCAGTAATTCCTTTACGAGTAATACCAACCGTCGTATGTTCAGAGGAAAGCTGCGTTAAATCTTTATCTCCCGAAATTACCTTAATTTCATAGCCTTCTTTTTCCGCAGATAATGAGAGAGTTCCAATAATGTCATCAGCCTCATAATTTTCAAGCTCATAGCGTTTTATTCCATAAACATCCAAAAGCTCACGAATATAAGGGAATTGTTCGGATAATTCTGGCGGTGTTTTTTGTCTTCCACCCTTATATTCACCAAAAGTCTTATGCCGGAATGTTGTTTTCCCTGCATCAAATGCCACTAGAATATGGGTTGGCTTTTCATCCTCCATTATCTTATTAAGCATCATGGTAAAACCATATACAGCATTTGTATGTATGCCTTTATCATTATTTAGCAGGGGCAGTGCAAAAAACGCACGGTAAGCAATACTATTCCCGTCTATTAATACTAATTTCTTCTTATCCATCCATTTACCCCTTCCAGGTTAATTCATATATTTATGTAATTCGATGATAAACTCACTGCCTTCACCAGGGGCGCTTTTCACACTGATGTTCCCATGATGTGCTTCAACTAGATGTTTTACGATTGCTAATCCAAGACCTGTCCCGCCAGAGTCCCTGCTTCTGGCACGGTCAACACGATAAAACCGTTCGAAAATACGAGGAATTTCTTCTTGCTTGATTCCAACACCAGTATCCTTTATATGGACTTTCACAGTCTTTTCATAATCATAAAGTGATACTTTTACATACCCGTTTGGCGGGGTATACAAGATTGCATTGGTTATGATATTAATAAATACCTGCTTTAAACGATCATGATCGCCTTGTATATATAATTCTTCCCTATTAAACTCATGTTCTAGACGAACATCTTTGGATTTTGCTTTTTTATTAAGCATCATAATAACTTCTTTTATTAATTCGTAGAGATCAAAGTCCTGAATGTTCAACTTAAATTCCTGCTGCTCTATTTTAGAAAAATCAAGTAAATCCTGAATCAATGACTGCATCCGATTGCTTTCTTTATTTATAATGGATAAAAATGCTTCAAGCGTATCTCGATTATTCATCGCACCATCCATCAACGTTTCAGAAAAACCTTTAATAGAGGTAACAGGCGTTTTCAATTCATGTGAAACATTCGCCACAAAATCCTTTCTCATTTGTTCAAGCTTTTTAATCTCCGTAATGTCATGGAAAACCAGTAGAACACCTTTCCAAGCATTATTTATGCCGATAATGGGGATTCCATAAACATCAAAGTATCTTCTCTCAATTCCCAATGGAAGAAGAAGATGTTTACTGACTTTTTGTTCCGTTCGGAAAACCTCCGCTATAACATGACAGATTTCTTCCTGCTCAATGACTTCATAATATAATTTATTTAAGGAATTCTCTAAGTCCACTTGAAAGATTTCAACGTATCCCTTATTAATTAAATTGATGAAACCCCTGCTATCAATTAATAGCAGTCCGGCTCCCATATTTTCAATCAGTGCACTTAAACGATCTTGCTGTATTTCTTGAGCTTTACTCATTTCTTGTAAATTTTGCGCCAAAATATTTAAGGAAGAGGTTAGCTTACTTGTTTCATTTAATTCATTACTTTCTATCCTGACGCGGTAATTTCTATTCGCCAATTCGATGGCTACATTCGTTGCTGCTTCTATTGGTTTCATATATCTCGCTGTTATTCTATATCCAAGATACATAAAGACGATCAGCGCCATAACTAAGCTAATGGATAGAATCCACCAAATTTGCCCATAAGCTTTTTTGAGCTCACTCGTTTTTGTGATAACGAACAGGTAACCCTCTTTCTCCCCTGCATTTAAAACGGGTTTCCATGAATAGTGTAAGTCATAATCTTTATGCTCCACTAGTTTGGTTTCATTATTTGGTTTTTCTTTTATAACTTCATTGATATTTTCTTTTATCCCGTTATTATTGGATGTCTCCATTTTACCGCTGTCAAAAAGGAGGACTCCTTTGGTGTCTGTGATGGCAAGTCTTACATTTAGTATTTTACTTATTTTCAATACACCCTCATGATCGATTGACTGCACTCCACCGTTATTTTCAATATACATACTCAGCAGATTGCTTTCTTTATTTAAGCGTTCATTGTATGTATCCAAGTAGTTACTTTTAAAAAGCTGACCTAACAAAATTTCCAACCCAACTAAGCCGATAATAATTAGCATTATTAGTGCAATCAAAAGTTTTGTGTGGAATTTGTTCATTCACTCTTCGGCTCCTCGAGTTTATAACCTAGTCCCCGTACCGTTTTAATATAAGAAGGTTTCTTTGTATCCTTTTCAATTTTTTCACGAAGATGTGAAATATGAACATCTACAATACGAGTATCGCCAGCAAATTCATAATTCCAAACTGCACTTAATAATTGGTCGCGAGTTAAAACGCGATTTTTATTTTGAGCTAAATAATGCAGCAATTCGTACTCCTTGAGGGTTAATTCTAGTTGCTGATTATTAAAATAAGCTTCATATTTATCAGGGAAGATTTGAAGGTTTCCGATGATAATCGTTGAGCCATCGGTTTGGTCCGCTTCATTACTATTTGTTTGTATTTGAACTCTTCTTAAGATTGCTTTCACTCTGGCAACCACTTCTCTTGGACTGAATGGCTTGATCATATAATCGTCGGCACCAAGCTCTAGACCCAAGATTTTATCAAACTCATCATCCTTCGCTGTTAACATTAGGATTGGAATCATAATTTTTTGTTGTCGAAGATCTTTGCATACTTCGATTCCGTCCATTTTCGGAAGCATTAAATCTAAAACAATAATATCAGGTGCCATACTTTCAGCTAATTGTTTGCCTGCTAATCCATCCATTGCCGTGATTACCTCAAAACCAGCTTGTTCCAAATTATATTGAAGCAAAGTTACAATTGACTGTTCATCGTCTACAACTAGTACCTTATTTTTCATAAAAACCTCCGAAAGTTTTATCTATTTCTCCACCTCACTCCATTATAATATAGAAATAATAAGAATACCCACTATCAACCTTGAAACGAAAAAAAGGAATGTGGATAACATCCCTTAATGATTTTAAAAATTATCTAACACACCAGCATCCATGCCCCCTATGCGATAAGGAGGACACACATTAAGTTTTCCATTAATCACAACTTCGTCGTTTTCATTTTTTCCTACAACCGTCATCTTCACTGTGTGATTATCATGATTAACTTCAACAATTTCTAACAATAAGTGAACTGTACCGTAATGATAAACAGGCTTGGGAAAGTGGATATCTTGGCTTACTATATGACTGCCTGGTCCTGGTAAGTACTTAGAAACAGCCGAGGTAATCATTCCTGTCAGCATAATGCTAGGAACAATCGGTTTCTTATGGGGTGTCTGGGATGCGTAATCATGCTGAATATAGAGAGGATTGGCATCATCCGTTAAACCTAAATAAAGAAGTATGTCTTTATCTTCAATTTTTTCTGTTAAAGCTAATTTCTCTCCGACTGAAATTTCTTTAATTTCCCTGCCTAGTTTTCTTTTTTTCCCTAAAAGCATTCCTTTACGCTCCTTTGTAAACGGTTTCATTAATAGTGGAAAAAATTCGGGGAAGATTTTTCCCCGAATTTGTCTATCTTACACTAAAACTTTCATTACATTTTGAACAGATTCAACCGATTTATCTAGAGCTGCTTTTTCTTCAGCAGTTAGATCAAGCTCGATTACTTTTTCAATTCCGTTCGCACCAAGGATTGTTGGAACCCCAAGATAGATACCTTCGTAACCAAATTCTCCCTCAAGGTAAGCGATGGAAGGAAGAACACGGCGCTGATCTTTTAAGATGGCTTCGCACATTTCAACAAGTGATGCTGCTGGAGCGTAATAAGCACTGCCATTTCCTAGAAGGTTAACGATTTCACCGCCGCCTTTTCTAGTACGCTCGACAATTGCCTCTAAACGATCTTTAGGGATTAACGTTTCTAATGGAATACCACCAGCATAAGAATAACGTACAAGTGGAACCATATCATCACCGTGGCCACCTAAAACAAATCCTGTAATATCTTTAACAGAAAGATTTAATTCCTGTGCGACAAATGTACGGAAACGAGCTGAATCTAGTACACCAGATTGACCAATAACACGATTCTTAGGGAATCCAGATGTTTTGAAAACGGTGTAAGTCATCGCGTCAACTGGGTTTGTTAATACAAGAATTGTACAGTTTGGAGAGTACTTCACAATTTGCTCCGTTACAGCCTTCATTACTTTTTGGTTTGTTTGAACTAAATCATCACGGCTCATTCCTGGTTTACGAGCAATACCTGCTGTAATAACAACGATATCTGAATCACGAGTATCTTCGTAATTAGATGTACCAGTGATATTGGCATCGAACCCTTGAACAGGACTTGCTTCAAGCATATCTAATGCTTTTCCTTTTGTAGGGTTTTCCATTTGTGGGATATCAACTAAAACGACATCGCCTAATTCTTTTTGTGCAAGTAAGAATGCAGTTGTAGCACCAGTGAAACCTCCGCCAATTACGGAAACCTTTTTACGCTTTAAAGACATTTTAAACTCTCCCCTTTGAAAGTATTATTGTCGATATTCGAAAGGGCTGTTCGAAAACAGCCCTGATTATCCTTGTTAAGATTCAGCCTCTAGGTGCGTAAGCTTTTTACTATTCCATGTTCTTAATTAATTCATCTGCAAATTCAGAGGTTTTCACTTCTGTTGCTCCGTCCATTAGACGAGCGAAGTCATAGGTTACTACTTTAGATGCGATGGTATTTTCTACTGATTTAATAACCATTTTCGCTGCTTCATTCCAGCCTAAGTGCTCAAGCAGTAATACACCTGATAGAATTACAGATGAAGGGTTTACTTTATCAAGTCCTGCATATTTAGGTGCAGTACCATGTGTTGCTTCGAAAATAGCGTGTCCAGTTTCATAGTTGATGTTTGCTCCAGGAGCGATTCCAATTCCGCCAACTTGCGCTGCAAGAGCATCAGAAATGAAGTCTCCGTTTAAGTTCATCGTTGCAACAACATCAAACTCACGAGGACGTGTAAGGATTTGCTGTAAGAAGATATCAGCAATTGCATCTTTAACCACAATTTTGCCAGCTGCTTCTGCATCAGCCTGCGCTTTGTTTGCAGCGTCAGATCCTTGCTCAGCCTTAATACGGTCATATTGAGCCCAAGTAAAGACTTTATCACCAAATTCCTTTTCAGCAAGCTCATAACCCCAGTTTTTGAACGCGCCTTCTGTGAATTTCATGATATTTCCTTTGTGAACAAGTGTAACAGATTTACGGCCTTCTTTAATCGCATAATTAATAGCTGCACGTACTAAACGAGTTGTTCCTTCCTCAGAAACTGGTTTAATACCAATACCTGAAGTTTCTGGGAATCTAATTTTGTTAACGCCCATTTCGTTTTGAAGGAAGTCGATTACTTTCTTAACTGCTTCTGTGCCTTTTTCATATTCGATTCCAGCATAAATATCTTCAGTATTCTCACGGAAGATAACCATATCAGTATCTTGCGGGCGCTTTACAGGTGAAGGAACACCTTCAAACCATCTAACTGGTCGTAAGCATACAAACAAATCTAATTCTTGACGAAGTGCAACGTTCAATGAACGAATTCCACCGCCAACAGGAGTGGTAAGCGGGCCTTTAATTGCAATCAAATATTCATTGATAACATCAAGAGTTTCTTTTGGAAGCCATTCTCCAGTTTGGTTAAATGCCTTTTCTCCTGCTAAAACTTCTTTCCAAACTAATTTGCGCTCACCTTTATAAGCTTTTTCTACTGCTGCGTTTAAAACTCTCTCAGAAGCTGCCCATATATCTGGACCGATACCATCACCCTCGATAAATGGGATAATTGGATTGTTTGGTACATTTAATACTCCGTTTGTTACTGTGATTTTTTCGCCATGCATAGTTGTTCTCCTCCTATTATGTATCAATGGTATTTATCAATCGCCTTGTCCCTATAGAGATTGAATCCAAGGTTAAAGATTTGCAATCTTTAACCTTTTCATACAATCCTATTAGAACAATTTTTTTGAAAAAAGTAAAATTTTATTTAACCTCTTTGTTTAATTGGAACGTATGACTGCATGCCAGGACCTGTATATTCAGCGCGAGGACGGATTAGACGATTGTTATCATACTGTTCTAGTATGTGAGCTAGCCATCCAGAAACCCTGCTTACTGCAAAGATTGGTGTAAATAGGTCATGGTCAATGCCTAGGCTGTGGTACATGGAAGCTGAGTAGAAATCTACGTTTGGCGGTAATTTCTTTTCGCCAGTGACGATGTTTTCGATTTTTTCAGACATTTCATACCAATGTGGTTCGCCTGTCAACTCAGTTAATTTCTTGGACATTGCTCTTAAATGCTTTGCACGAGGATCACCTAAGCGATAAACGCGGTGGCCAAATCCCATGATTTTTTCTTTTTTCTCAAGTTTTCCGCGAACATATGGTTCAACATTTTCAATTGTACCAATTTCTTTAAGCATTTTCATTACTGCTTCGTTTGCACCACCGTGTAGTGGTCCTTTAAGTGCTCCAATTGCAGCGGTTACACCAGAATAAACATCTGATAAGGTAGCCACACAAACTCTTGCTGTAAATGTAGATGCGTTTAGTTCATGGTCTGCATGTAAAACAAGTGCTTTGTCTAAAGCTTTTACTGCAATTTCGTCAGGCTCCTTACCAAGCAGCATGTAAAGGAAATTGGCAGCAAAACTTAAATCTGTTCTAGGTGCAATTGGGTCAAGTCCTTTTCTAACGCGTGCAAATGTCGTTACAATGGCAGGCATTTTTGCTTGAAGTCGAATCGCCTTTTGATAATTTGACTCTGAATCCATTAAGTCTGCATCCTCATCATAAAGTCCTAATAATGAAACAGCTGAACGGAGCGCAGCCATTGGATGAACCTTATCAATAGGATACATCTTAAAGTGCTCAATAACCTCTTGTGGAAGTGCGGCATTCTCAGAAAGCTGCTTTGTTAATTCTGCTAATTCAGGCTCTGTTGGCAATTTACGGTGCCACAGTAAATAAATTACTTCTTCAAAACTAGCATTTTCAGCTAAGTCATCGATATCATACCCGACATACGTTAACGTATCATCAATGATTGAGCTGATAGAAGAAGTTGTTGCTACTACCCCTTCAAGACCACGTGTTACTGTCATAGAAATCTCTCCTTCTCATTCTAAATTCCTCATTACCCATTACCCATTTGTAAAAAGAAGTATTTTATCAGCTAAAACCAGTTATCGGCCACAGCTATGTTGAAAGAAATTCTTCATTTCAAACATTGTCTAAGAATAACTATTGCGCGCCTCTTTTTTACAAATATCTAGATTGAGCGCTTGCTCGGGATAGGTCCAACAAGCAAAGTAACTTTTCCTTAATAAAAAAGTTATATTACAAGTAATCTAGCATATTTATGTGACTTATGTAAAAAAGGATGCGCTTTCAAGTCCTATTATAAACAATTATCAGATTTTTGTGAACGAAAAGGAGCTGAAAAGTTCAAAAAAATATTATTTTACAAAATTGCTAACTAAAAAAATTAATCATTTTCATTGCTGTATAGGCTATTCCAGCGCCAATTAGAGGCCCAACTGCCACACCTTTGAAAATGGATACAGATAGAATGGTACCTAAAACAAGTGCTGTTGTAATATGCGGATCATGTTCCAATAAAGAAACTCCACCCTTTGCTAATAGAGCAACAATCATACCAGAAATAAGAGCCACCCATGCAAGAGGCGATTTAAAAGCACTAGATAAATCCTTAAAACCAATCTCCCCTGAGGCAATTGGAGCCAAAACGGCAATCGTTATAACGGTAACTCCCCAATTAATTCCTTTACTCTGGATAAAGGTAAAGGATTTTGAATCTAGTCCACCCAATTTTAATACGATTAATACAATAATGGCAACAAGCAATGAGTTATTTTTTACGATAAGTCCAATCATTAATAGCAGTAACAAGAACAATAATGACCCATTAAACATTTTTTTCATCCTTTCTTTTCTGAAAACTAAATATGGAAAATCATGCAGTTTTGTACAAAAAATGTTAAACTAGACCTACCTAATTATGAGATCAGGAGGCATGTTTTTGGATAAAAAATACTTATTTCGAACGATAAGGTTCATTTTCGTAATTGCCATCGTTATCCTCGCATTTCTATCAATTTATTATTTGTCAAAAGTGATTTATCCATTTCTAATTGCCTTAGTAATTGCATTCTTTATCAATCCAATTGTTAACATTTTTGAAAAAAAGCTTCGCATGCCTAGAGGATTAGCAGTATTTGTAGCTTTAATCAGTATTTTTGCCTTTGCTGCCGGTTTAATCACGCTATTAGTGGCTGAAATTGTTTCCGGAGCAAACTACCTAGCTAGAGTGGTTCCTGAGCATTTAGATACATTAATTAGCTTCATCGAGAAGTTTATTACAGCTCAAATTATCCCTCTTTATAATCAATTAACTAGTATGTTTAACCAACTAGAAAGTGGGCAGCAAAATACAATCATCACGAATATTGAAAATGTAGGCACCACCATTGGAAGTACTGTTGGAAATTTCCTACAAAATCTATTTGGAAACATTCCAATGATACTATCATGGTTTCCTAATGCGGCAACGGTGTTAATCTTCTCCTTCTTAGCAACCTTCTTTATTAGTAAGGATTGGGACAGATTTTCACGTCTTGGCAGCACCATTTTACCTGAGAAGGCTAAATCAAGTGGTAAAACTGTATTTATCGATTTGCAAAAGGCTTTATTTGGTTTTCTAAAGGCTCAATTGACCCTCATTTCTATTACAACCGTTATTATTTTAATCGGTCTCTTAATCCTTAGGGTTGATTACGCAATTACAATCGCTTTAATAACGGGTATCGTTGATATCATTCCCTACCTTGGTACCGGAGCGGTTTTTGTACCATGGATTATTTATGAGATTATTACAGGGGAAATGGGTCTCGCAATAGGTTTAGGCGTTCTCTATTTACTTGTTATTGTTCAAAGACAAATAATGGAGCCAAAAATACTTTCATCCAATATTGGACTAGATCCATTAGCTACCTTAATTGCCTTGTTTGTCGGATTTAAATTAATCGGTTTCCTAGGGTTAATTATTGGTCCTGTTACATTGGTAATCTTAAGCACTCTCTACCGTGCGAATGTTTTTCACGACCTATGGACATTTATTAATGGAAAAGAAATTTAAGAGAAAGGCTGTGTTAAATGGTGCTGTTGATTTGTGCTCCACTAAGGAATGCTTCTTCGAATAATCA
>NZ_NPDD01000097.1 GCF_002272245.1 Bacillus sp. 7884-1
AATGCGATAGCATTTTCGAGGAGTCTCGCGCCTTCCGCACAAATCAACAGCATGCCAATATCAATATTTTGCTTTTACACAGCCAATAGAAAAAACGTCAACTCCCACGTGGAAGTTGACGTTTTTATTTAATAATTTTTATATTTCCTTTTTCGATTCTCTTCCGCAGTGCTTTAATCATAAGAAATTTAAAAGGCTTCCTAGACGGAGGAAACAATAATAAAAATCCGAATAAATCGGTAATAAACCCAGGTGTTAAAAGCAGCGTAGCTCCAATTAATATACAAATGCCATCTAGAAGAGATTCACCAGGAATTTGACCATACGAAAGCTGCTCTTGTACTCTTTTGATCGTCTGCAGTCCTTCTCTCTTTGCCAAATAAGCTCCGACGACACCTGTCAAAATAATAAAAGCAATCGTTGGTAAAAATCCAATCGTTTTACCTGATAACAACAGGACTCCAATATCTATTGCGGGTATTACAATAATTAATAATGCTAAATAGCGCATTTTTCCGAGTCTCCTTCAAACCAGCTTGTTTTCATTATATAACGAATACATGAAATCATGCCGAAATAAAGAAAAAAGAAGGGAAAACCCCTTCTTTCTCAGTTTTTAAAGGACGCTGGCATGCCCGTTATAAATGACACCTCTTGTTGCGTCAACTGTGATTTCTTGACCATCTCTAAACAGCTCTATTGCGTTTTCAACACCCACAATAACAGGAATTCCAAGGTTTAGCCCCACAACCGCAGCATGGCTGGTTAACCCGCCTTCCTGTGTGATCAAGGCAGCACACTTTTCAATTGCCGGCATCATATCACGATCTGAGCCTATTGTGATTAAAATAGAACCTGGCTTTACTTTTTCAATAGCTTCTTTCGCATCATGTGCAATTACTACTTTACCAAAAGCAGATTTGCGGCCGATTCCTTGCGCTCTAGTAATGATATCCCCAACAACATGAATCTTCATTAGGTTCGTTGTACCAGCTTCACCAACTGGAACCCCAGCTGTTATGACAACTAAATCACCATGTTTGACGATACCGCTATTCACACTTTCTTCAACTGCACTATCAAGCATTTCGTCAGTAGAACTGCAGATTCTTCCTAGCTGAGGATAAACACCCCAAACAAGTGATAAACGACGGAAAACCTGCTCGTTTGCTGTAACAGCCACAATTGGTGCCTTCGTACGGTATTTTGATATCATTCTTGCAGTATGACCACTTTCAGTTGGTGTAATAATTGCATTTACATCAAGATTTAATGCTGTATGAGCAACAGATTGACCAATGGCATCCGTAAGATTGTGTTCCGAATTTTTACTGCGGGCAGATAAAATTTCTTTGTGATCTAAAGCTTGTTCAGCTCTTGAAGCAATATTGTGCATAGTTTGTACCGCTTCAACAGGGTACACACCAGCCGCTGTCTCACCGGATAGCATAATTGCATCCGTACCATCAAATATCGCATTGGCAACATCACTTGCTTCTGCACGTGTCGGACGTGGATTACGCTGCATAGAATCAAGCATTTGTGTAGCTGTAATAACAGGTTTACCTTGTGTATTACATTTCTTAATTAGCATTTTTTGTACAAGTGGTACTTCCTCCGCTGGGATTTCTACACCAAGATCTCCACGAGCGACCATTAAACCATCAGAAACCTCAAGGATTTCATCAATATTATCGACGCCTTCTTGGTTTTCAATCTTAGGAATAATATGGATATGAGTTGCCTGCTTTTCTTCTAACAGCTGGCGAATTTCCAACACGTCGCTTGCACGGCGTACAAAGGAAGCAGCAATAAAATCAACACCTTGTTCAATTCCAAAAATAATATCACTTGTATCTTTTTCTGTAATACCTGGAAGCTTTACCGATACGCCTGGAACGTTGACACCTTTTTTATTCTTTAAAGTTCCACTGTTAAGAATTTTTGTCTGAATTTCATTTTGTTCCTTATCAATATGAAGGACTTCTAGTCCAATTAGACCGTCATCTAATAATATTTTTGAGCCCACATGAACATCATCAATTAATCCAGGGTATGTAATTGAAAACTTTTCTGTGGTACCTTCTACTTCAGTCATCGAAATAATAATATTATCCCCTGATTTAAGTTCAATTGTTCCATTTACCATATTATTCGTGCGGATTTCGGGTCCTTTTGTATCAAGTAGAATAGCAACAGTTTTACCTGTTAATTTAGAGGCTTCACGGATATTTTGGATTCGCTGGCCATGCTCTTCAAAGTCACCATGGGAAAAATTCAAGCGGGCAACATTCATTCCAGCTTCTATTAATTGAGTTAATTTTTCTACACTTTCACTTGCAGGACCAATCGTACATACGATTTTTGTTTTACGTAACATCTTTGTTTCCTCCTATATTTCAACTAGTACTGGTTAGATAGATAATTCTTTTGAAAGTTTAACAAGGTCTAGATCCAGTGCGTGCTTTCTTTCTAATGCTTCAACGATATCGTAATCCACAACACGATTACTTTCCATCCCTACAGCACGTCCACCTTTACCTTCAATTAATAATTCTACTGCTCTTGCACCTAAACGGCTTGCGAGTACCCTGTCGGCTGCAGTTGGCGAACCACCGCGTTGAATATGCCCAAGTACAGATACTCTTGTATCAAAGTTGGTTGCTTCTTTAAGCTGCTTAGCAAAATCATTCCCGTTGCAAACTCCTTCAGCAACAATAATAATGCTATGCTTTTTCCCACGTTCCTGTCCTTTACGAAGTCGGTCAGCTACTTCATCCATATCAAAGTCTTCTTCAGGAATAAGAATAGTTTCTGCGCCACCAGCTAATCCAGCATACAATGCTAAATCACCTGCGTCCCTCCCCATTACTTCAATCACAAAAGTTCTTTCATGTGAGGTAGCGGTATCACGAATTTTATCCAGAGCATCAATAACAGTATTTAATGCTGTATCAAAACCAATTGTTAGTTCGGTTCCTGGAATATCATTATCAATCGTACCAGGTACACCGACACATGGATATCCTTGCTGCGTCAAAGCTTTAGCACCTCGATATGAACCATCGCCACCAATGACAACAAGCCCTTCAATTCCATGTGCTTTTAACTGATCAATCCCTTTTTGCTGTCCCTCTGGTGTTTTAAATTCTGGGCACCGTGCAGTATGCAGCATGGTACCTCCACGGTGAATAATATCACCAACAGACCCAAGCTCGAGTTTTTTAATATTGCCTGAAATTAATCCAGTATATCCACCATAAATCCCATAAACCTCTACGTTATGATAAATCGCTTTTCGAACAACAGCCCTTATTGCAGGATTCATTCCTGGTGAGTCTCCACCACTCGTTAGAACGCCAATTTTTTTCATATATACCACCTCATGTGATTTTTAAAATCGTATGTATATTTTAATGTAAGTTCCAGTATACGTGTACTGCATTTATTATTTACATAAACGCAGGGAATATTTATAAAATACCACTAAAGAGACACCTATAACAACTCAATCACATTGGTAAATTTAATAGACGGAATAGTATGTTAACTGGAAACGCTTAACCACAAAATGGAAACGCTGCCTTTTACACAAATTGGCTATTTTTTGACATAAGTGTGAACTGGCAAAAAAATCCAAAAAACAAAAACGTGCTCCGAAAGCACGTTTTAGATACTAATATAATCCTTTAAGAATGAGAATTCACCAATCGTTCTAAATCGATTATAACGATCAGCAACAAGCTCCTCTTTTGAGAGTTCTAAAAGTTCCTTGAGAGATTTCTTTAAGAACAAGTCAATCGCTTCTGCCTGCCCCTTGATATCCTTATGTGCACCACCCTTGATTTCCGGGATGATATCATCAATGATTCCAAGTTCCTTTAAATCTGGAGCTGTTATTTTCATGGACTCTGCTGCCTTTTTGGCAAGAGAAGAATCCTTCCATAAAATCGCAGCAGCACCTTCAGGTGATATTACGGAATAAGTTGAGTTTTCAAGCATATACATGCGATTCCCAACTCCTAGTGCAAGGGCACCACCACTTCCTCCTTCACCGATAACGATGCATATAACTGGTACCTTAAGACCTGCCATTTCAAATAGGTTACGAGCAATGGCTTCACTTTGTCCCCGTTCTTCTGCAGCTTTACCTGGATAAGCACCCTTTGTATCAATAAAGCAAATAATCGGGCGATTAAATTTATCCGCCTGTTTCATTAAGCGAAGTGCTTTTCTATAGCCTTCAGGGTGGGGCATTCCAAAGTTCCTGCGAATATTTTCTTTTGTATCTTTTCCTCTTTGATGTCCAATGACTGTAACTGGAAGCCCTCTAAACTTAGCAACCCCGGCTACAATAGCCTCATCGTCACCAAATGCTCTGTCTCCATGACATTCAAAGAAACCTTCAAAAAGGTGAGCAATATAATCTAATGTAGTCGGCCTATTTGGGTGTCTAGCAATTTGAACACGATCCCATGGCTTGATATTGTCATAAATATCTTTTTCAAGTTTTTCAAGACGCAATTCTAATTTTTCAATTTCGGAAGATAAATCAACATCTGCACTTTTTGTAAACTCTTTCAGTTCGGCAATTTTATTTCTTAATTGCACGACCGGGCGTTCAAATTCTAATTCTCCTACCATTCGAGCTCACCCCCGGGTTGATGAATTTCAAGTAAGTTTGTGATTTTATTTATTAAATCAAGGCGAGAAATAATCGCATCAAGCTGACCATGCTTCAATAGAAACTCTGCTGTTTGAAAATCTTCAGGCAGTTCCTCACGAATTGATTGTTCAATTACTCTGCGTCCGGCAAAACCGATTAATGCACCTGGCTCTGCAAAGTTATAATCACCTAGAGATGCGAAGCTTGCTGAAACACCACCCGTTGTTGGGTGGGTCATAATCGAAATAATTAACCCGCCATTATCACTAAATCGTTTTAATGCAACACTGGTTTTAGCCATCTGCATTAAGCTTAGGACTCCTTCTTGCATTCTGGCACCACCAGATGCTGTGAAAATAATAAACGGTATTGACATTTCATCCGCTTTTTCAATCGCACGGGTTATCTTTTCCCCTACAACGGACCCCATGCTTCCCATTCTAAATGTAGAATCCATAATAGCTAAGGCAATCTTATTTCCATTAACGCTTCCACAGCCGGTTACAACGGCCTCATTAATCGTTGTCTTTTGACGGTCCTTTTCTACCTTTTCAAGGTAATCTGGGAAGTTCAACGGGTTTTCAGAAACCATGTTTTCATTTATCTCTTCAAAGCTGCCCTCATCTAAAAAGCTGACGATACGCTCTTTGGCATTCATAGCAAAGTGAAACCCACAATGTAAACAAATTTTTAAATTCTTATTAAGCTCTTTCGTATACATAATGGTTTTACATGAAGGGCATTTCGTCATAATGCCTTCAGGTACATCACTTTTCGCAGCCTCGGTAGGAATCGTTGCATACTTTTTCTTTTTAGTAGTATTTTTTGTAAAAAGTTCTTTAAGCAATTTGCCCAAACCTCCCTCGTTGGAAAAAAATCAAGCCAAACGGCAAGTTTTTTATCATCTTATATAGAAGTCTTTCCTTAAATAATGACAATTCAAACCTATCCCATACAATCTGGTCAGACCACTTAAAAATTAAAAATGCCCATTTCAAATAGGGCTTGATTGCTTGTCTATCACTATAAAGGATAAATAATTCAAATTCTGTTAGTATTTGTCGGTTAAAATAGACAAATTTCTTAATTGCCGATAAGCAACAAATGTCTTTTTTTCATCTTTTTCAATCAGAGCTTCTATTAACATGAAATAGCTGTTCTTATTATACTCTACTTTTCTTAAATTCAAAGAATTATAATAATCCTTTAGTATTAGCCAGATTCTGGAAAACAGATAGTTATCAGCCATTTCAACAAGCTGATTAAAGAATTGATCATCGTTTATTTGATCATCTTCAACCAAGCTTTTCAAGGTAAATAACTTGTTTTCATCCGCTCTATTCAAAACCAAACGAAGAAAATCCATTTCTATGAGGTTCTTTGTTTCTATCACATCTAATTTTGCTTTTTCATCTTGAAGAATAAAGGTTCCGAGCAGCTGTACCAGCTGATTTCCACGAAAGTCTCTAATGAACGTCCCTTCCCCGCGTCTGGTTTCAATTAACCCGAGCAGTTCTAACGCTCTTAATGCTTCCCGAACGGAAGAGCGCCCGACATTCAGGCGCTCAGACAATTCCCGTTCAGATGGTATTTTATCTCCAGATTTCAAATTATCTGCTGAAATCATTTCTCGTAGCTGTTTAACAATTTCTAAGTAAACTTTATTATTCGTCACTTACTTATCACTCACTTTTACCGATAATAGCGAGCCTCATTGTTTTTTCTTTCACATCTTCAGGGTCAACCTTAATCCGAGCAACACCCGTTTCCATTGCAGCTTTGGCAACTGCCGCAGCAACTGCTGGTGCAACTCTTGGATCAAAAGGTGCAGGGATGACATAATCCTCAGATAGCTCCGATTCGCTTATTAAACTGGCAATTGCCTCAACAGCTGCCACCTTCATTTTTTCATTAATATGTGTTGCACGAACGTCTAGGGCGCCACGGAAAATCCCTGGGAAGGCTAGTACATTATTAACTTGATTTGGAAAATCTGATCTGCCAGTTCCGACCACTCTTGCTCCAGCTTCTTTTGCCACATCCGGCATGATTTCTGGATTCGGGTTAGCCATTGCGAAGATGACAGAATCTTTATTCATGGAAGCAACCATTTCTTTAGTCAAAGCACCTTCAACAGATACGCCAATAAATACATCGGCACCTTTTATTACTTCCTCAAGACTTCCAGTAAGATTATCACGATTTGTGAATTTAGCTACCTCTGCCTTGACGTTATTCATTCCTTCCGGGCGGCCTTCGTAAATGGCACCCTTTGTATCACACATAATAATATCTCTTACACCATAGCTGTATAATAATTTAATAATGGCAATTCCAGCCGCTCCAGCCCCATTAGCAACCACTTTAATTTCAGTTATTTTCTTGCCAATCAACTTTAATGCATTGACAAGACCCGCAGCCGTAACAATAGCAGTCCCATGTTGATCATCATGGAAAACAGGGATATTCGCTTCTTTTTTCAATCTTTCTTCAATGACAAAGCAATTTGGCGCGGCGATATCTTCAAGATTCACGCCGCCAAATGTCGGTTCAAGCAACTTAACAGTTTCAATTATTTTTTCGACATCCGTTGTGTTTAGGCAGATTGGGAAGGCATCAACGCCAGCAAAGCTTTTGAATAATACTGCTTTACCTTCCATAACTGGAAGTGCAGCTTCTGGTCCAATATTTCCGAGCCCCAGAACTGCTGTGCCATCTGTAACGACAGCAACCATATTGCCTTTCATGGTGTATTCGTAAACCGTTTCTGGTTTCTCATAGATGTCTTTACATGGTTCGGCAACCCCAGGCGAATACGCTAAACTTAAATCCTTCGCATTTCTTACAGGTACTTTTGATTTCGACTCAAGCTTTCCTTTGTTAATTCGATGCATGTGTAATGCTTCTTCCCGTAATGTCAAGATATGTCACCCCTTAAATTAGTACAAAAAGAAATCGATAATTATAATAATAGCTAGTCTGTATTTAGTGGTCAGACCACACCCATTTCATTACCACTATATCACATCTTTAAGAGTTGTAAAGAATTATTCTTTCAAAACAACATTATTATTTCCTAAAAATTCGCTCAATGATTTTAATAGTGTACTGCTGGGTTCAATCATGAATTCATTCCCCAGCCTGATGGTTTTTTTGCTTGTCTCATAGTGTAAAACAACTTTTGTTTTTCCAGTATTGCCCTTAAATAATTGTTTTAATTGATTTAACGAATGTTCGTCTTGTTTTCCCTCTACTATTTTTAGATATAAAATAGATTCCTGCTTCGTTTTTGTGTTTAACCAAGATTCAATTTCAGATACTTGCTGGATAATAAATTGAAGCTTACCATCCCGCTCTTCCGCTTTCCCTTCCATCACAACAAATTTCCCATGGTCCAGCAGGTGCGAGTATTTTTTGTAGACAACTGGAAAGGCGACTGATTCCATTTCACCACTCGAATCACTTACATTCAAAAAGGCCATTGAATCCCCTTTTTTTGTCCGAATTTTTCTTAGAGATACAATATATACACCAGCAGCTGCCCGTTTATGTTCCGCAGTTAACTCAAACAATACAAATGCTCCAGCTTGTTTTAGTCTTTTTTCAAAAATGGATATTGGATGGTCCGAAAGGTAGAAACCAAGTGCTTCTTTTTCAAAAGACAGCTTATCCTCTAGTCTAATAGCATCAACTTGGACGTATTTTGGCTTAAGTTGAAATTCCTCTAGAAATAACTCCACTTGGCTTGATTCATCAACCTTAAATATTTGAGCATGCTCTAGCGCAACATCCAAACTTGCAAGCAAGACTGCACGGTCTTCGTTAAATTCATCGAAGCTTCCAGAATGAACGAGAACCTCAAGCGTTTTTCGATTGATTGCTTTCGAAGAAACCCTTGTGCAAAAATCGAATAAATCCTCAAACTTTTTACTTTTCCTTGCTTGAAAAATTTCTCTTAATGCTGCTGCTCCAACACTTTTAATGGCTGCAAGGCTGTACCTTATACCAGTCTTCTCTACCTGAAAGGAAAATCCGCTGTAATTGATAGAAGGAGGCAGTATATCAATTTCCTTTTGTTTTGATTCCAAGATATATTGGGCTATTTTTGTTTCATTCCCAATAGCTGATGTGAGAAGTCCAGCCATAAAATAAAGGGGATAATTCGCTTTTAAATAGGCAAGCTGATACGCAATCATACTGTAAGCAACTGCATGGCTTCGATTAAAGCCATAATTTGCAAATCGAACAATTAAATCATAAATATTATTTGCAAGTTCTCGTTCATACCCCTTCTTTAAAGCACCTTGGACAAAATGGTTTCGCTCCCTGTCCAACACTTCCTTTTGCTTCTTCCCTACCGCTCTCCGCAGTAAATCCGCTTCACCGAGTGAAAAACCAGCCATTTTCGAAGCAATTTGCATGATTTGTTCCTGATACACAATGACTCCATATGTATTTTCCAGTATAGGTTCCAAATCTTTATGAGGGTATTCCACTGCCTGACTTCCATGTTTCCGTTCAATAAATAGAGGGATATTTTCCATTGGTCCTGGCCGATACAGTGCATTAACTGCAACAATATCCTCAAACCTTGAAGGTTTTAAACTCAATAGTACCTTCCTCATTCCCTCTGATTCCAGCTGAAAAATACCTGTTGTCTCTCCCCTAGCTAACAGTTCGAACGTTATTTCATCATTTAATGGGAGGGTCTTAATATCTACTTTTCTTCCCGTTTTCTTTTGAATAGAAGATACGATTGATTCGAGTAAGGTTAAATTTCTTAATCCCAGAAAATCCATTTTCAGTAATCCTATTTCTTCAAGATGCTCCATAGAGTACTGAGTTAAGTAAACCTGGTTATGCCCTTGTTGAATTGGAATTAACTCAATCAACTGCTTCTCACTAATAATCACTCCTGCGGCATGTGTAGAAGTGTGTCGTGGTAATCCCTCTATCTTTAAAGCTGTTTCATATAGCTTACGATTTACTGGGCTTTCATCAACAAAGGCTCTAAGGTGCTGCGATTCTTTATAGGCATCTTCAAGATTGATTCCTAGACGAGAGGGGATACGTCTTGACAACTGTTCTAATTCCTTCGTATTTAAACCAAAGGCCCTGCCAACATCTCGTATTGCTGCCTTGGCGGCAAGCGTTCCAAAGGTTACAATTTGGGCTACGTGTAATTCGCCATATTTCTTTGCAACGTATTCTATTACTTCATCGCGGCGGTGGTCAGGAAAATCAATATCAATATCAGGCATTGATATTCGCTCTGGATTTAAGAATCGCTCAAATAATAATTGATGGGACAGTGGGTCGACATCGGTTATATACAATACATACGCAACCAGTGATCCTGCAGCAGACCCCCTGCCTGGACCTGTCAAAATGCCATTCTCACGTGCATATCTCATAAAGTCCCAAACAATTAAAAAGTAGTTGCTAAATTTCATGGCGTTAATGACTGATAATTCATAAGACAAACGCTCAAAGTGTTCCTGAGTAGGAGCAACAAAGCGCTCCTTTAACCCTTTTTGGCAGAGCATTTCTAAGTATTTCTCTGCAGGTTGTCCATCGGCAGTTGGGTATTCAGGTAAATAGGTTTTGTTCAATTCAATGTTTACCATGCATCTTTTAGCAATACTAATACTATTTTCTAACACCTCAGGTATATCAGAAAATATTTCTACCATTTCCTGTGCAGTTTTTAGGTAAAATTGATTACTTTCCAATCTTTCTCTATGCTCATCCTGAAGTTTGTCACCGTTTTTTATCGCTAGTAAACATTCATGTGCGAACATATCATCTTGTTCAAGGTAATGAACCCTATTCGTTGCGACTAATGGAATAGTTAGTTCTTCGGCAATACTTTGAATCTTCTTTGTTACAATAACTTCCTGCTCTAATTGATGATTTTGAACAGCAAGGTAAAATGACTCTCTTCCAAAGATGGACTGAAGTTTTTTTATGATTTCAATTGCCTGTCCTTGCTGATCATTTAAAAGATTTTGTTCTATCTCTCCTTCTATTCCTGGCGAAATGGCTATAAGACCTTCCGCGTAATGCTTTAACCATTTAAAAGGGATACCGTTTGTCGCTTTTGTTTGTACCGCACTAGATATTTTTAATAGGTTCTTAAATCCCTTTTCATTTTCAGCAAGTAAGACTAGCGGATATGATACTTCTTTCTCTATTTCACTTTCTACATCTACAGTCAGCCCAATAATCGGCTGTATATTATTTTTTATGCAAAGTTTATAAAATTTAATGGTTCCATACATAACATTCCTATCGGTTAATGCGATAGCGCGGAATCCTTTTTTCTTTGCGTTAGCAATCAATTCATGAACCGAGGCTGTGCTGGTTAATAAGCTGTATGCACTATATACATGAAGGTGAATAAAAGACATTTTTGTCACCTCTTTCATTTAAAACTCTTATCTTTATTATAGAGCCAAACTCTAAAAAAGGAAAATATGTTCTTATTTTATCGGCTGTGTTAACCTGTCTGTTAATTTGCGCTCCACCAAGGAATGCTTCTTCGAATAATCACCGCAGGTACAGGCGGTCTCTGCCTGTACCGAGGCGCTTCGCTTTCCGCGGGCGTTTCGGGAAGCCTGTCTAGCTGAAGCGCCTGCGGGGTCTCCCCTGCTCCGTACTCCCGC
>NZ_NPDD01000098.1 GCF_002272245.1 Bacillus sp. 7884-1
TACATCCTCGAATCTGCCCACGCACGAGGAAAATGCGATAGCATTTTCGAGGAGTCTCGCGCATTCCGCACAAATCAACAGGGCTACAACATCAACAGTTTCCTTTAACACAGCCATATTAAAAAACATAATCAAGTATGTTTGTCCATATAAATGATATAAGGGTATTTATACTTTGTAAGGGCGGTTGAGGTTATGAAAGAAATCGGTTTTTTTCCTACTTTTATTGAAAGCTATTTTATTGCATTAGGCGTTATTTTAGGCGGTTCATTAATTGGGGGAATCGCTGCCTTTCTAACTGGACAACCACCGCTGACGGCTGTTTACAGGCTGTCTACAGACTTAAGAATTTGGGCAATTGTCGCTGCCATTGGAGGGACATTTGATGCCGTGTACACCTTTGAGAGGGGGTTATTTAATGCAGAAACACGGGACATTTTTAAGCAGCTCCTCATTATCCTTTCTGCATTAGGCGGCGCGCAGACAGGTGCACTGATTATTAATTGGTTAACACAGGAGTATATATCGTGAGAATTCCTCCCTACTATCGATACCCTGCATGGCAGCGTTTTTTTGCAGGAATGGTCATTGGCGGTGCGATTAGCTGGTGTATTTTCATTTATATATTTGGTGTGTGGCAGGAGCAGCATACTGCATTAATTGATAAACAAAGGGAAGAAATCGTTGACTTAAAGGAAGAAAAAAAGATATGGCAGGAAGAGTATAAAGAGATTAATAAACGGACGATTGAACAGCTGACAATTCAAAAAATCAATATTAAAATAACAAATTGGGAAAAATACAAGCTAGACATGCTAAGTGTTTCTGAAATTGAAGATTCGGTAAAAGATGATATTAATTTGATGATCGCAAAGGACATCGATACAGTCTATAAAAGCAAGGAATTAATCAAAAAAGTCATTCATAATAAACCTGTTAAAATAAATGACAAAAGGTATAAACTGCGAGTCAAAGAAATGGTTATTTTTACTACGCTTTCCATTCAACTAGAAATAGAATTCGAACAATGAAAAGAATCGGCCCGAAACTTAAGGCCGATTCTTTCATTATGGTTGATACTTGTCACAAACTTCACTAAGTTCTTTCATTACATGATCCACTTCATCCCATGAATAAATAGAAGCACCTGAGGCAAGTGGATGTCCTCCGCCTTTAAACTTTCTGGCAACCCCATTGATTATTGGACCCTTTGAACGCAGACGTACCCTGATTTGATCTTCCTCTTCAATAAAAAAGACCCATGCCTTAATCCCTTTTACATCTCCTAATGTACCTACAAGTAATGAGGCCTCTGATGGCACTGCATCATATTCTTCCAATAGTTTCTTTGTAAGAAGGACCGAAGCTACGCCGTTACTCTGCATTTCAAAATTTTGCAGGATGTAGCCGTTTAATTTAATAATATTGGTATCACGCTCGTACATTTTGTCAAAGAGTTCGGTACGAGAAAAATTATAATGAATCAGTTCCCCTGCATATGCAAAGGTTTTATCTGTAGTACTTGGAAATAGAAATCTTCCTGTATCTCCAACAATCCCGCCAAATAAAAGCCTGGCAGCTTCATCATTTAATTTTAATCCTCGGTCTTTACCAAATAGATAGAATTCATAAATCATCTCACTGCAGGAACTTGCTGTCGTATCCACCCATAATAAATCACCGTAAGGATCCTCGTTAGGATGATGGTCTATTTTGATAAGCTTATCGCCCAATGAATATCTTTTGTCGCAAATTCTTTCAGCATTTGCTGTGTCGCAGACAATGACTAATGCCCCTTTGTAAACCTCATCTTCAATGGAATCTAGACGGCGCATAAAATGAAGCGACCTTTCTTCTTTTCCAACAGCGAATACCTTTTTATTTGGATAGGATTCTTTCAAAATTTCAACTAATCCACATTGTGAACCATACGCATCCGGGTCTGGACGGACATGGCGATGGACGATAATGGTTTCATATTGTTCAATCATTTCTAGGATTTTTTCATTCAATGTGATCACCTCTCTATTGTTTTTTTAAGCAAGGGTAGAATTTTGGTAAAATAATATGTACAATGAACAAGAGAATTTTAGACTTGGAGGAAATTTAATGTCTGTTCTAGTTTTTCTGATTGTCATCCTATTTGCTTTCTATTTATTCTATAAAACCAAATACTTTAGAAGTAGCCGTCCAGTTGAAAAGAAATGGCTTGCTGCCAAATCCAATATTGCACTAGGACTGTTTGTCGGCTTATTTGGATTCAACCATTTATTCTTCATTTCACAATCGCTTGTTACAACGATTGTTTCTGTCATCTTTATTGTATATGGAGCAGTATTTACCTGGGTGGGAATTAAGAAATATAAACATTATCTGCCATTTGCAGCAGAAGAAGCAGCAACCTATAACGCGCAGTAAAGAATGAGCCGCTTACCCTTTGGTAGCGGCCTTTTTTTATGTCCTATCAATCAACTGACACATCATCATTGCTTTTCCGACTAGGATGCCATCATTAAAGACCTCGACATCGACCTTTCCAAACTTTCGGCCTACTTCAAGGACTTTCGGAAAGATTTCGATAACACTTTCCATCTGAACAGGCTTGAGAAAGTAAATGGTCATGTTTTCAACCACAAGATCACCTTTTTTATAGCTTCTCAGTATACGATTCGCTGCCTCTGTAACAATTGTCGTGAAAACTCCGTAGGAAATGGTTCCTAGATGGTTTGTCATTTGCGGAGTAACTTCACTGGTGTATACTTCTTCCCCTTTTGCTCTTCCACGCATTAACACCATTTGGTTGGTGACAATATCATCAAGAGTTTCTCCTACCTGCGGCTGGCGTTGATTCATTTGTAATGCTTTTAATACATCCTGCCTGCTAATAATTCCTTCAAGACGGTTGTTATCATCCACAACTGGAAGGACTTCAATACCTTCCCAAACCATCATATGTGCGGTAGAGGCAACGCTTGTCTTGCCAGAAACAGTCATCGGCTGTTTTGTCATGATCTTATCAATGGACATATCAGCATCCTGACCCATAACATCCTTTGCCGTTACCATTCCTTGAATCTTCATGTTTTGATCAACAACAGGATATCGGCTGTGGGTGGTTTCATGATTTAGGTTATGCCACACAGAAACCTTATCAGAACTCTTCAGGAAGTAAGTCTCTGAAAGAGGGGTTAGGATATCCTCCACCAGAATAATTTCCTTTTTTATCAACTGGTCATAAATGGCGCGGTTTATCATCGTTGCCACTGTAAAGGTATCATAACTGGTCGATATAATCGGCATTTCCAGGCTGTCTGCTAATTTTTTGATATGGTCTTCGGTATCAAAGCCACCGGTAATTAATACAGCTGCACCAGCCTTTAATGCAAGCTCCTGTGCTTGTGTACGATTTCCCACGATTAAAAGGTTATCTGGACCCGTATAGCGCATCATCGCCTCTAGTTTCATTGCCCCGATAACAAATTTATTTAGTGTTTTATGCAATCCAGTCTTCCCGCCTAAAACCTGACCTTCCACAATATTAACCACTTCAGCAAAGGTAAGCTTTTCAATATTCTCTTTTTTCTTGCGTTCTATCCTAATCGTACCTACACGCTCAATTGTACTGACATATCCTTTATTTTCGGCTTCCTTGATCGCTCTGTAGGCTGTACCTTCACTTACTGTCATCGCCTTGGCGATTTGACGTACAGATATTTTTTCCCCTACTGGAAGTTCATCAATATATAGCAGAATCTGTTCATGCTTTGTAGCCAAGACCTTCACCCTCTTCTATAGCCCTTTAATAATAAATTAATCGATATATTATTTATACCATTATTTCGAATAATAAACCAACGCAAAAGGAGCCGTTTTATAGGCTCCCTTTGTAGTGTGGGGATTAATAATAAGATCGTGATTTTTTGTTGATTCGAAGCGCTTGGCGTTTTTTTGCTCCCTTTTTGGGACTATACAACATGGCGGTCAGGTTCCCTGCCAAAACAATTAGCGCAAACGCAAGCCAGCTTATGGCAAAGACACCTTCTAGACCTTTTGCAAATACCGAGAGCCTCGGAACAGCAAAATAAAGCATAAATCCACAAAGCAAAAGGCATAGTAAATATCGGTTTTTTTTCAATTCTTTTGTCTCCCTTCAAAACGAACTGCTTGTTTCACTTTATGCAAAGAAGGGAAAAAAAAGTATTATAATTCTATAAATTCTCCAGGTCCCATCACTTTTCCATTCTTATTTTCAAGCATTTCAATAAATTGCTCCGGATCCTGCTTAATCGGAGGAAACGTATTGTAGTGTATCGGAACAATTGTTTTTGCACCTAATAATTTTGCTGCATACGCTGCATCTTCTGGACCCATTGTAAAATTATCACCGATTGGCAAGAAAGCTAAATCTATCGGGTGTCTTTCTCCGATGAGCTTCATATCCGAAAATAATGCTGTATCACCAGCATGGTAGATTGTTTTTCCTTCTGCCATAAATAATATTCCAGCTGGCATACCGCAATAAATAATTTCATTACTTTCTGTCGTATAGCTTGAACCATGAAAAGCTTGTGTTAATTTTACCTTACCAAAATCAAATTGATGTGCGCCGCCGATATGCATGCCATGAGTATTGACACCCTGCCAGCCTAAGAATGTTGAAATCTCATGATTGGCAATAACTAGTGCATTGTTTCTTTTCGCTAACTCAACACTATCTCCAACATGATCATTGTGACCATGTGTTAACAAAATTACATCTGGATTTACGTCGTCCACTTTTAAATCTGTTAACTGATTTCCTCGAATAAAAGGATCAATGATAATTTTTTTACCATTGACCTGAATTTGAACAACTGAATGCCCATGATAAGATACCTTCATTTATCCATCTCCTCCAAAATTGTTATAATATGTACTTCCATAAAAAAAACAAAATTCCTTCCTCATTTATATCCATAAGCAGCTGGTTTTAGCACATCCTATTGATAGATTGTTTACACAGGGATTTAAAATTGATACCCTCAAGAAGGATGTTTATTTTAGGAGGCGTAAAAATGAATCAACGATTAAAAAAACTTCAAGCATGGATGAGGGAAAATGGAATTGAAGTAAGCTTCATCACTTCTTCTGAAAATGTATTTTATTTAAGCGGGTTTTTCTCAAATCCCCACGAGCGTTTACTTGCCTTAGCTGTTTTCCAAGAAAAAGAGCCCTTCCTTGTATGTCCTGGGATGGAAGTACATGATGTCAAAGGCTCTGGCTGGAGCCAAGAAATCATTGGCTACAGTGATATCGAGAATCCATGGGAATTAGTACATACTTCAATTAATAAAAGACTTAACGGAATAAAAAAAGTTGCGATTGAAAAGGAACATATGAATGTGGAACGCTATGAACAGCTATCCGCTTTATTTCCTGGGGCAGCGTTTGTTTCCGCTGAAGAAAAATTAAGAAAGCTGCGGATGATTAAAGATGCCAAGGAATTAAAAGTTATTGAAGAGGCTTGCGCATTAGCTGATTATGCCATTGAGGTGGGCTGCAATGAAATAAAAGAGGGAAGAACAGAATTAGATGTCCTTAACGCGGTTGAATATGAACTTAAGCAAAAAGGCGTAACCGAAATGTCATTTTCAACTATGGTTTTGACGGGTGCAAATGCTGCGTCCCCTCACGGTAATCCAGGTAAGACAAAAATTCAAAAGGGCGATTTAGTCTTATTTGATTTAGGTGTAGTAGTAGATCGCTATTGTTCAGATATTACAAGGACCGTTGCCTATGGTGATATAAATGATAAACAAAAAGAAATCTATGATACTGTACTTAAAGCACAATTAGCGGCAATAGAGGCAAGTAAACCTGGTGCAACTGCAGCTGAAGTTGACTTAACCGCACGAAGAATCATTGCTGAAGCAGGCTATGGAGAATACTTCCCGCACCGACTTGGACATGGATTAGGGATTAGTGTACATGAGTACCCTTCGATGACAGAGACAAACCAATTAGTTATTGAAGAAGGAATGGTGTATACCATTGAACCAGGAATTTACGTTCCTAATGTTGCAGGAGTACGGATTGAGGATGATATATATATTACTGCTGACGGAGCTAACGTCTTAACAAAATTCCCTAAAGAACTACAAATCATTCGATAAGAGATTTAGATTTTTTTACCATTGAAGTGTTGAAGGATTTGCAGTAATATACAAATACAAGCTGCGTTGTTCGTAGTGATAATAAAGTTTTAACCTTTAAGCTGTAAAAGGGAGTTTTACTATCGAAGCTATAATGACATGCCTCTGTCTATACGACATGGAGGACAAGCAGGAAGGCTTTTGCGAACACCCACTTTGAGGAGTGGTGGTTTAAAACTTTCTTATATGAGGTACGGCAAATGCGGCTTTATCATTTTCAAAATTTAACTGCCAGCTTCCTTATGGAAGCTGGCTTTATTTTATCTTATTTAAAAAAAAGAGAAGAGAATTAATCTCTTCCTTTTAAGAACATTTAAAGTTGTCCAAGTAATGTTTTTGTATCTGAGTAATGAAGACCATGTGCTTCTGCCACTGCTTCATAAGTTACAAAGCCGCCTAGGGTATTGATACCTTTTAGCAGCGCTTCATTTTCAAGGCATGCTTGTCTATACCCCTTATTTGCGATTTGAATTGCGTATGGTACTGTTACGTTGGTTAAGCCAATAGTTGAAGTTCTAGGAACCGCCCCAGGCATATTGGCAACGGCATAATGAACAACTCCATGTTTTATATATGTAGGGTTATCGTGTGTTGTAATACGATCAGTTGTTTCAAAGATACCACCCTGATCAATTGCAATATCCACTACGACGCTTCCTGGTGTCATCGATTGAATCATTGCTTCGGAAACTAACTTAGGAGCCTTTGCACCTGGAATTAGTACCGCACCAATCACTAAGTCAGATTCTTTAACCGCTTCAGCAATATTATAAGGATTAGACATTAATGTGGTGATGTCAGAACCAAAGATATCATCCAGTTGACGAAGACGGTCTGGATTCAGGTCAATAATGGTAACTTTTGCTCCAAGTCCAATTGCCATTTTAGCAGCATTTGTTCCCGCAACACCACCGCCAATAATGGTTACTGTTCCTCTTTGAACACCCGGAACCCCAGATAAGAGAATCCCTTTCCCGCCATGAACTTTTTCAAGGAATTGAGCACCAATTTGTGCAGCCATTCTTCCTGCCACTTCACTCATTGGGGTTAATAACGGCAAAGAGTTATTTGGTAACTGGACTGTTTCATATGCAATTCCAACCACTTTATTATCAATTAAGGCCTTTGTTAGCTCTGGTTCAGGAGCTAAATGTAAGTATGTAAATAGAATTAATCCTTCACGAAAATATTGATATTCACTTGGCAGAGGTTCTTTCACCTTCATAACCATTTCCATTGACCAAGCTTCTGAAGCAGTTTCTACTATTTTTGCACCTGCAGTTATATAATCTTCATCGGTAAAAGCCGAACCAAGTCCTGCCCCTTTTTCAATAAATACCTCATGACCAAATTTCAAAAGATTGAAGACCCCTGCTGGTGTCATCGCAACGCGATTCTCATTATTTTTTATTTCTTTCGGTACCCCGATCCGCATGTACTTACCCCCAATTAATATTAACTGAACCAATGATGATTTTATTATAACCTTTACTCATAGTAAAGAATTAACAATGAAAGCACTTTCATTTTACCAAATATAAAGTGGAATCCCAACTTATTTATTATGAAAATTGAGTTTATCACAATAATTTCAGTAAAAAAGCCTTGCAGGTATTTGACCTGCAAAGGCTATGATTGTTAATAATAAGGATAGTAAGGATAGTAAGGATAGTAAGGATATGGGTATGGCGGATAGTATGGATACGGGTAAGGATAATAGTAAGGACGTGGACTTAATGCTGCCCCTAGTACTAATCCCCCTAAGAATCCAAATGGAAACCCAAAACGACGCCGGCCAAACCCGAAGCCCGGACGACCAAAGCCGAAGCCAAACCTCATATCATTTTGATTCATGTGCATAATCTTTTCCTCCTCAATTTATACTTCTCACACTAAAGAATATGCACATATGAAATTGGTTTCTTGGGTATATGTCCCTGAGTATAAAAATTTAAGTAGACATTTGCATAGAAAAACTCGCTTGAAAGCGAGTTTAGCTGCTATTCTTCATTATCCTGATAACCCTCACTGCTGATTTGTTCCATCTCTTGACCAATATATCCGCTATTATAGGAATCCATGATTTGCTCGCTTACCTCATTTGTACCATTTTCATTAAATTCAAATGTAAATTTATTTGGGTCTTGTTTCAACATCTTTTAATCTCCTTTCCATATATTGTTACTCCTTTATTTTTCGAAAAATTGAAACATTTATCCCTAGAAATTATTGTATAATTTAGGTGAGGAGGGATCTACATGGGCGTTAAATATGACCATATATTAGTTGCCATTGATGGTTCACAAGAATCAGAGTGGGCACTAGAAAAATCAATTGAAATTGCTAAGAGGAATAATGCTAAATTATTATTAGCACATGTGATAGACACAAGGTCATTTTTGTTAATTGATAAATATGATCCAGATATTGCAGATCGTGCAAACAAACTAGCAATAGATATGCTGGAAAAATACCAAATCCAAGCAATAGCTTCTGGCGTTGTACATGTTCAATTTGAAATTGAATACGGCTCACCTAAAGTTAAAATCCCCAAGGAAATAGCTAAAAAGCACGATATAAACTTAATTGTTTGTGGTGCGACTGGCATGAATGCAGTTGAGAGATTCTTGATTGGCAGTGTTTCTGAACACATTACCCGTTACTCCCCATGTGATGTCCTCATTGTCCGAACACAGAAATAAAATCGTGAATGCTTTCTGGATGTGTTGTAAAATAGAAATATAACTCGTCTTGGAGGCTATCACATGAAAGAACATTTTTCCTACGATCAACGGCTTGGCATTTCGATTCCCAATCTAGAAATGGAATGGGCACACAATAGTGAGGAAACACAGGAGGCTATTCTGTTTCATTGGGAAAAAATTCGAGGTTCCATTCCTGATCGAATTGCTGAACTTGAAAATACGATTAATCAAAAGCAAGCACAGCTTTCTAATGAAAATAACTTTAAAAAATCATGTGATTTAAACAGTGAGATTGCTGAACTTGCTTCTATCATTAATGATTTATGGCTTTGGTACAGGGCTAATCAAATAATGGCAGATAAAATGCATCAATAAGAAGAGCTCCCTTTTGCTGGGAGCTCTTTTAACTATAAATCTTTTTTAATTTCTCTCACTATATGACCAATCTCAGGAAGTATTAACTTATTCATAGCAAGTTTTACTGCTCCTGTAGAACCTGGAGTAGAAAACACAGCTTTATTCTTTACTACTCCCGCTATCGCTCGTGAAAGAATAGCAGCTGAGCCGATATCCTCTTGGTAGCTCAACATCCTAAACAATTCTCCAAAGCCAACGATTTCTTTATCTAACATTCCCTGAACGGTTTCAATGGTTACATCACGTTTGGCTATTCCAGTACCGCCATTTGTTAGGATGACATCAATATCTTCACGCTCACAGCCATTTAAAATGGACTCTTTAATAGGATCTGCTTCATCCTTAACGATGACATAATCAACAATAGTATGCCCTGCTTGTTCTAGCATTTCCATCATTGCCTTGCCACTTTTATCGGTATCCTTATTTCTTGTATCACTTACAGTAATCACTTTGCAATTAACTTTCTTTGGAGCCTCTTGCTTGTGTTCGGTAGTACTCATCTTAAATTTCCTCTTTCTGATTTAGGTATCTCAGTTTGTAATAGTTATGGGCAAATTCTGTAACTTTTCTTGTTAATTGATAATTTGCCCCTGCACCGATAGCCATACTTACAACCGGTATTCCTTGTATAAGTCGTTTACGGAATATTGTTATCACCATTGCCTTTAGTAATTGTTGAATAGGCTGCTCCAGCCAGGTTACATCTGAGATTTCTTCATTTCCTTCATAAAAGTAATGGTCATCGCTCGAGCTCATTTCACTCCTTAAGCTAGACCAGCCCTCTTTTTGAAGACGAGGGGGCAGTGTTGCAGTATGAAAGACCTTTAGAGAACTCATCATCTCGTAAGGAGTATTAACCTCAAAACCATATGTCATGGCAATTAGTTGTACCACCCTCAAATTAATGACAGCCATTGCCGGAATGTCGGTACCTAACAGCAGCGGTCCACCCGTTCCCGCTAAGCCTCCTTGCGCAAAAGAGTATAGTCGGTGCCTTGCAATTTGCTGCATGGCTATGTATTGTAACTGATCTATATCCAATTTCCTTAAATCCTCAATTTGGTGCAATTCCTTATTAAAAACGCGGCCAGAAGATAGGATTCTCTCCTTAGCATCCATCTGTATCTGAGAGCCCTGAATCATTCCGTGCAAATGGAACAGCCAGGTATCAATAACCGAAAGAAACTGGTGTTGAACATTTTCAGGTAATAAAGTGAAAGAACGCTCTAAATATTTTTCATACGTAAGCTGTAAATCATTTGCCTCGTAATTTAATAAATGCTTTTCCCACTCTCTAATTTCATTCATTACCTCTATTTCCCGTTCAGTTAATGGCATAGGTATCCCTCCTCACTTCCTATAGTTCCTTCCAGTATATCACAAAGAAATATACTTAAAAAATGCAAAAAGGCAAACCATCCTATGGACAGTCTGCCTTTTTTGTATGGATTATTGTGCTAAACGTACAACGTCACGTGCAATCATTACTTCTTCATTTGTAGGAATAACGATTACTTTTACAGGTGAGTGCGGATAGTTAATAAACCTTTCCTCACCTCTAATTTTATTTAAAGCCGGATCCCAATAAACACCCATAAATTCTAGACCTTTTAAGACTTGTTCACGAACTACATCGCTGTTCTCACCAATACCTGCTGTAAAGATAATGGCATCCACCCCATACATACGTGAAGCATATGAACCAATATATTTATGGATACGGTTAGCAAAAACATCCAATGCTAGCTGAGCACGTTCATTTCCATTACGTGCTTCAATTTCAATATCTCTTAAATCACTTGAGAAACCAGAAACCCCTAACATTCCGCTCTCTTTATTTAACACATCAAGTACTTCTTCTGCTGTTTTATTGGTTTTTTCCATAATGAATGGAATTAACGCAGGGTCGATATTACCTGAACGAGTTCCCATCGTAACCCCAGCTAGAGGTGTAAAGCCCATTGATGTATCAATTGATTTTCCACCTTCAATGGCAGCGATACTTGCTCCATTTCCTAAGTGGCAGGAAAGAAGGCGAAGCTGTTCAACTGGACGACCCAAAAGTTCTGCCGCACGCTGTGAAACATATTTATGACTCGTACCATGGAATCCATATTTACGAATACCATATTTTTCATAATATTCATATGGAAGACTATAGAGGTATGAACTTTCTGGCATTGTTTGGTGAAAGGCTGTATCAAATACAGCAACAGCAGGAACATTTGGAAGAACACCTCTAAAAGCCTTAATTCCTGTAACGTTCGCAGGATTATGCAATGGAGCTAATTCTGATAATTCTTCAATCTTATTAAGAACTTCTTCTGTAATAAGAGCGGAATCACTAAACTCTTCTCCGCCATGAACCACACGATGACCAATTCCTTCAATTTCATTTAAAGATTGAATAATACCTAAAGTAGTAAGCTTATCAAGCAGCAATTTTACAGCTACTTCATGGTCAGGAATTTCCGTTGTTTCCGTAACTTTTTCACCATTAACCGAGATGGTGAATATTGAATCGTTTATGCCAATTCTTTCAATAAGTCCTTTTGTAATTACTTCTTCAGTCGGCATTTCAAATAATTGAAACTTCAAAGATGAACTGCCCGCATTAATTGCAATTATTTTAGACATTACATTTACCGCTCCTTTTATAAAAACAACATCGGTTCAAGAAAGTCCTTTTTTTCAGTACAAAGTTATTTTGCTCAAACAGACATCGTTTATTGCTCTCATCACCTCATTTAATCACTGTATATATTTCATTTCAAGGAGGAAATTGGATGGAAACGGTTACCTGCAAAATGAAAATTTATTCACATTATTCTAATTGTTCTCAACTAATAAAAAAGCGATAAAACCGCTGCGAAACCCGGTTTTACCGCTTATTATCTAGAAACCATTTATCGATTTTTCTCAAGATATTGTCCATCTCAACTGCACTGGATAAGTTTGGAAGTTTGGCAAGTAAGGCTTGTTTAGGCGCCGCAATCCCTTCACCCTTCTTTTGCAGGACCAAAATACTTTTTGCTGCATTTTTATTCTTAAACATACTTAGTGGAAGTTGAAGTACTCCTTGAACAATGATTTCTTCCTTAAAGTATTCTCGAAGCTGTTGTGCCTGATCACTTTCAAAAAGACCATTTGGAATGATAAAAAATAAATATCCTCCCTGCTTTGTGTGATTGACACTTTGTTCAATAAATAAATGATGCGCATAAGAGTGCCCCTCTGGTGCTTTTAACTGGTAATCTGACGCCCGAACATCATTGGGATAATATCCTACTGGCAAATCGGCGATTACTGCATCGACAGGATCAATAAATAAAGGTTCAAGACTATCTTGATTAAAAAGTTCAATAGGGTGCTCTTGTAAATTTGCATTCACATAAGCAAGTTTAAGTAACAGGTCATCTATTTCAATACCAATAGATTGGACATTTTTTGTCTGCTGATTTAATACAGTTGTTACTAAATTTCCTGTTCCAATCGCAGGGTCTAACAAACGGAAGGTGGGCTGCTCTATAAATTTATCCACTAGATAGCTCATTAGCATCCCCACACTATCAGGCGTCATTTGATGGTTAGGCTGAACATTTTCTTTCATTCCTTTTAAGATGACAAGCTGATAGGCTTTTCGAATTTCTTCCTTAGTAAAACTGCTCAAATGTATTTCTTTGTATTGTTTCTGAAGTCTTTTTTCAGTTATTTCACTTATTTCATCCTGAAGTACAGATCCGTGAAATAAATTCTCACCGGTTTCGGCTAATGCTTCTAAATAGGTACAAGATAGTTCTTCCTGTAAAACAAGAGCAGTTTCATTAAATAATGTAAATAGCTGCTCGACTGGAGCCATTTTCATACTATATACCTCCTACAATAAAGAAAAAGGCCTCATCCATTGACGAGGCCTTCTATCGTCATCTAAATTACTTTGCATTCCTAGCAGCTTCAAGTGCTGCCTCATAATTCGGGTGATTTGTTGCCTCACTTACATATTCCACATAAGTAACAGTATCACTAGAATCTACAACAAATACAGCACGTGCCAATAAGCGCAGCTCCTGAATTGCCACACCGAATGCTTCTCCAAAAGAAAGGTCGCGATGATCTGATAGAGTTTGGACATTTTCAATGCCGTTTGCTCCGCACCAGCGTTTTTGTGCAAATGGAAGGTCTACACTGACAGTTAGGATTTTAACATCACCTAAACCATTTGCTTCTTCATTAAAACGACGTGTTTCTGCATCACATACGCCAGTATCTAAAGAAGGAACGGCACTAATTAAACGAACCTGTCCTTTTGTATTCTCTAGCGTTACAGGTGATAAATCATTTGCCAAAACGCTGAAATTAGGAGCTTTGTCGCCCACCTTTACTTCGTTGCCTAGCAATGTTACTGGGTTCCCCTTGAAAGTTACGTTTGCCATTTAAACATCCTCCTTTTTCGTACAAAAGCGAAATAAATTACGCCTTCATCATAATTATGTACAGTGTTAATATATCTTTTCAGAATTTTTTTTGCAATGATTTAAGCTTTTACTTTCATGAAAAAAGTTAACTTCCATTTATATGTGGAAGTTAACTTTTACTCCTATATATCAAATTCTTGCTTTTGTGATTGGTTCTGTGTGGAATGCTGCGAACCTTGCCCCGAGCTCTGCTGCTCATTTTTTTTCGAGAACATTTGCTGAATCTTATCCACTGCTTGTGGGGCCATTTCTAAAATCTTTTCATAAAGATGTGTACTTTCGTCAAGGTGAAGCATTTTTACTCCATGTGAATTCACAATTAAAAAAGCAATTGGAGTAATGGAGACTCCTCCACCGCTACCGCCGCCAAATGGCAGCTTTGGTTGTCCTTGTCCCTGTCCTTGGCCCTGTTCTTGACCTTTTGATTGAGAGCTATCAAGTTTAAACTCACTTCCACCTGCAGCAAATCCAAAACCAACCTTTGAAACGGTAAGAATGACACTTCCGTCAGGTGTTTCAACAGGATCACCAATAATCGTATTTACGTCAATCATTTCTTTTAAACTTTCCATTGCTGTCGTCATTAAACCTTGAATTGGATGTTCAGACACGGCTGTTTCCTCCTCTTTTTAAACGGTTTTAGTTTTTTCCTTCGAATAAGCGGTGTTCATTTTGAGATTTGGGCGTCCGCCCTTCCAGAATTTTATTAGTTTTAATCCTGCTAAAATAGCATACCCGATACGAAAGTGAATAATACATGTAATCCGGGTTTGGATAATAGCCATTTGAAAATGGGGAGTAACGGATAAAACCGGCATTTCTTTTAGTCTCAAAAAGTTACTGAGCATGCCTACAACACTTCCTTTTAGAGTCCAAAGGGCACCAGTAATAATGCCAGTATGTGCCGCATCGCCTACGCCAACTAATGAATGCCATTCAAAATGCTTAATGACTATTCTTTTCATAAATTTACTTACGATCACTTGCATTTTAACAACATGCTGGAGGATTTCTTTTGCATCTGACAATTTAGTCACAATGTAATCCTTGTCAACTTGTTGTACCTTGCTCGAAGATTCACCCTCACCTGAATCTGCCATACTTGTATTACCCTTTAGGACAATACTCGGTGAGTTATCATCAATTTTTATTAAAGGGACATTTATTGTGTATTTAATTAATCCAAACCAAAGCTTAAACACTACACTCAATTCATCATTATCATTATGATGAAAAAAATTAAGATGGATTGTTAGCTTCGAAAAAATGATTAGTAGAAATAATAAAATAATAGCGATGAGAGCTATATACAGCCATACCAAATTTTTCACTCCTTTCAGCTAATTAGTATCACCTGAAGAAGGAAAAATAAACCCGCTAACGAATTGTTAGCGGGCCAGAATTATCGTTCTACATGAATGACGGAGGTATCTGTAAAGAGGTCGTGAAGTCCTTGCTTTTTGGGTAAAAAGGCAACAATAATATATCCAATAACTACTGTTGCAGAGATAAACCGGCCAATCCATTCCCGAAAAAGTATAGTTCCCCATGATAATTTGTCATTCTTCAAATCAATAACTTTTATTCCAAATACCATTTTTCCAAGCGTTTGATTAAAATTCTTTGTCATTAACACGAAATATAAATAAAATATGATTGCGGATGCTATGGAAATCGGGGCAAACATATTAAATTCTATTAATGGAATCTCAAGTGCCCTAAATATGGGTTTAATAATTAATCGCTCTATACTCCCCACAACAATTAAATCCAGCAGGTACGCCCAGAACCGCATCCAAAAACCCGCATAACGAATGGAGATTGTATCGGAGTCATGAGTGGGTTCTTGCTCATCAACTTTAACTAATTCATTTGTATTTAATTGATTTTCCATCTACAGTTCCCCCCTACTCTGCATACAAATACATTAGACGTGGAGAATTGGGTCTTGATAAAATATCCATAAGTCCAGCCATCTCACTATCCGCACCAATAAATTTTTGAACCTTTAAATTTAATAACGAACCAAAGCCTATTTGCTCGGTATAGCGTACAACCTTTGCATCTTTTAGCTTCTCCTGTTCCATCATCTGTTCGATTACATCTTCTAAGTATCCAAAGCCGTCTATTAAGTTAAGCTCTTTCGCCTGTCTTCCATCATAGATTCTTCCATCCGCAATCTTTTTCACCTGATCTGTGGTCATCTTTCTGCCTTCAGCAATAACCTTAACAAAACCCTCATAGGAATTGTCGATCATTTTTTGGAGGATTTGCCGTTCTTCCTCCGTCATTTGTCGTGTCGGACTCATAATATCTTTATATTGACCACTTTTGATGGTTACAAAATCCACTCCATACTTTTCGGCTAATCCTTCATAATTGATTCCCTGCATAATTACACCTAGTGAACCAGTCATTGTTTCTTCACTGGCAAAGATCTTTTTCGCACCAGCGGAAATATAATACCCGCCCGAAGCAGCCATAGATCCCATTGAGACATATACTGGTTTCTTTGTTTCCTTTTGTATTTCAAGCAGCTTATTATGGATTTCAGCACTTTCAACTACTCCGCCACCCGGTGAGTTAACCTTAAGAATAATCCCTTTGACGCTATCATCCTCTTTAATAAAATCTAATCTTTTCATAAATCCTTGATGATTATATCCTGCTGCTTGAAATAATGATTCTGCGTCATTTGTATCTTGAATAACACCATTGACGTCCAATACAGCAATCTTCTTCATTTCATTTCCTTCCTGTATAACTTCCTCCGTAAAAGGAATATCCGTTGCTGCTAAAAGCTCACTTATATCTGTTTCAACACCTTTAAAGGCAAATGCAGATAAAAAATTAATCATAACTGATACAAAAAATAATGCCGCAGCAATTCCAAGAGCGGCCCATCGTTTCCCATTCATGTTAAGAATCCTCCTCGTTTATTTTTAAAATTTTTTTACATAATTTAATATTGCTTCAAGATAATGCTAAAATTAATGCAGGACTACCTTAGTTTATCAAAAATAAAAAGTTTATTGGGCTATTTTCACAAATTAATAACCAAAATTTGGAGGGTACTATGGAACATAGACGTAATATCTTTTTTTATCACCACTTAAATAAAGAAATGCTTGCAAAGGTCGGAAATTTAGAAGAATCTGCAAATAAGTTTGGATTAACGATTGTACAGGACCACCGACAGGCCAATATCATTGCGAGTATCGGTGATGACGGAACCTTCCTGCAGGCTGTGAGAAAAACGGGATTTCGAGATGATGTTCTTTATGGCGGTATCACAATCAAGGATAGTTTAAGTATGTATTGTGATTTCAAAATTGATGATTCATCAAAGATGGTAGAAGCCGTTTCAAATGAAGACCTAAAAGTGCGCCGCTATCCATATATAGAGGTAATGGTAGATGGGCAAGGTAAATTTCCCTGCCTTAATGAGTTTAGTATTCGCTCATCCATCATAAAAACACTGGAATTAGATGTATTTATTAATGACCTTCATTTTGAAACGTTTCGTGGAGATGGATTAATCGTTGCTACTCCGACAGGCAGTACAGCTTATAATAAATCCGTAAATGGCGCTGTTGTGGATCCATTGATTTCCTGCATGCAAATAAGCGAGGTGGCATCTATTAACAATAACAAGTACCGTACATTAGGTGCTCCTTTTGTAATTGGCGGCGAACGTACACTGACGCTTAAAATTATTTCTACTGAAGGTAATGAGCATCCTACAATGGGATTAGACAATGAGGCATTGAGTATCCGCCATGTTGATAATATCCAAATCAAACTCAGTGATAAAAAAATTAAAACTTTGAAATTAAAAGACAATTCCTTCTGGGAAAAAGTAAAGAGAACTTTTTTATAATGCTCTGTTAAACTTTGCTGTTGTTTTGTGCTCCACTAAGGAATGCTTCTCCGAATAATCACCGCAGGGACAGACGGTCTCTGCCTGTCCCGAGGCGCTTCGCTTTCCGCACAAATCAACAGAGTGCCAAAATCAATGATAAGCTTTTACATAGCCTTTTATAAAAAGCAAGAAGGCTGTCGAGTGATTCGACAGCCTTCTTAATTTCTAACTATTGTTTTATTGATTGCATTTCTTGCTGACGAAGTTCGATTCGACGAATTTTCCCTGAAGTTGTTTTTGGCAGTTCTGACAAGTACTCGATTTTTCTAGGATATTTATACGGAGCTGTTAGTGTTTTGACATGCTCTTGCAGTTTTTTTGTCAATTCAGGATCATTAACGTCAATATCCTCTTTTAACACGACAAACGCCTTTACAATAAAACCGCGAATTTCATCTGGGCTGGCTACTACCGCACATTCTTTAACAAAAGGATGTTTTACAAGTGCATCCTCCACTTCAAATGGTCCAATTGTGTAGCCGGAACTGATAATGATGTCGTCTCCACGCCCTTCAAACCAAAAGTATCCATCCTCATCCTTTTTTGCCTTATCACCTGTAATATAGTACTCACCACGGAATTGCATCGCAGTTCTCTCTGGGTCCTTATAATAGTTCTTAAATAAGGCAGGGGTTTCAATGTGCACGGCGATATCCCCAACTTCTCCAACTGAACAAATTTCGCCTTCTTCATTGATGATTTCCACCCTATTACCTGGAGTTGGTTTGCCCATGGAACCTGATTTAAGCTCCATTCCTTTTGTTATTCCAACCAACAGTGTGTTTTCAGTCTGCCCATAGCCATCACGGACATCCACATTAAAGTGTCTCTTAAACGTATCAATAACCTCACGATTAAGTGGTTCCCCAGCAGAAACAGCACTATGCAGGCTAGGTAATTTGAAATCTCCCAGATTCTCTACCTTTGCCATTATTCGATATTCAGTTGGTGTACAGCAAAGGACATTAACGGAATATTTTTCTAGAAGGCTTAAATACTTCTGGGGATCAAATTTGCCGTTATACACTAGCCCCGTTCCTCCTGAACCAAGAACAGATAAAAAAGGACTCCAAATCCACTTTTGCCAGCCAGGAGCCGCAGTTGCCCAAACGGTATCACTATCTTCAATACAAAGCCATTTTGGTGCAGCTGTTTTTAAATGTGCAAAAGCCCATCCATGTGTATGTACAACCCCTTTGGGATTACCGGTTGTTCCTGATGTATACGATAAAAATGCCATGTCATCACGAAGTGTATCAGCAAATCCAAACTCCTGTGATGCCGCTTTCATTTCTTCCTCTAGATGAATCCAACTCTCTTGCTTTTCACCAACCGAAAACTTCAATAGTGGCTGGGCACTTGAAATATTTTTAAATTGATCAACATAAGGATAATAACTAATTACAGCTTTTACATCACCATGTGTAATACGATATTGAAGGTCTTTTTCACGCAGCATTTCTGAGCTTGGAATGACAACTAGTCCAGCTTTTAACGCAGCTAAGTAAACAACATAGGCCTCAATTAGTCTTGGTATGATGACTAGGACAACATCGCCTTTTTTTAAACCATTTTGTTTGAAAACATTTCCCGCTTGATTCACCTTTTTCAATAACTCTTGATATGTAACCTGATTCGTTTCCCCTAATTCATTTTCCCATTTTATTGCTAATCTTTCTGGATCTTTTGCAAAACGTTCGACTTCCGATACAAGATTATACTTTTCTGGTGCAATTAATTCTTCACGGTTCATGTTTCTCCCCCTCACTCAAAATAAAAACTTTATCACAAATATTATTATACAAAATTATTCAAAAATTTAAAATTGTTATACTAAAAATAGTTTTTTTGTACATAAAGAAAGAGAGTGGGAAAAATCCCACTCTCTGTAGCCATCTTATTTATTTGTTATCGTGAAAATCCGCCGCCTAATTGAGACTCAGCCATTGCGACTAAACGCTTAGTGATTTCACCACCAACAGAACCGTTAGCGCGTGAAGTTGTATCCCCACCAAGTTGTACACCAAATTCAGTAGCAATTTCGTATTTCATTTGAGAAAGAGCTTGCTCTACACCAGGTACAAGTAATTGATTTGAGTTATTGTTATTAGCCATGTGATATCACCTCCTTGTGAGTATAGAATGTGTAGAATCACATGGCAGTATTCTTTTTTATAATTGGTAATTGTTCACAAATATTTCACATTTTTCTTATTTAGGGCTGTGTTAGATTTCGTTGCCGATTTCTGCTTCAGGCACTTCGCTTTCCGCAGGCGGTTCGGGAAGCCTCCTGCAGGAGTCTCGTGCCCTTCCGCTCCAATCAATATAGGTGGTTACACAGCCTAATCTAAAATAAATCTTCAAATTCTGAGGTCTGTTTGCTATCAGGCCTAATAGTTAGTGTTTCTGTTTCTTCTACTGCTTTTTGGATTAAGGAGTCAAAGTCATGGAAGCTTTCGTAGTGCTGGACTTTTTCTCTTTTTGGTTTTGTTTTTGGTGAGGACGGGACAAAAATTGTACAGCAATCCTCAAAGGGTCTGATTGAAATATCGTAGGTATCTAATTCTTTGGCGATTTTAATAATATCATTTTTATCCATTGTCAGCAGTGGCCTTAGTATTGGGGTATTGGTTACCTCATTAATGGCATACATGCTTTCCAATGTTTGACTGGCAACCTGACCAAGGTTATCACCGGTAATGATTGCTAGAGCTTCTTGTTTTTTTCTAATTTCATCTGTGATACGAAGCATAAACCTTCTTGTTGTGGTCATCGAATAATTTTCAGGAATTTGTTCTTTTATGCTTTGCTGTATGGTCGTAAATGGGACAATATGAAGTTTCATGGAACCAAAAATTCCAGAAAGCTTCTTGGTCAAATCAATTACTTTTTCCTTAGATCTTTCACTTGTATATGGGGGGCTGAAAAAATGTACTGCCTCTATTTCTACCCCTCGTTTCATGGTCAAATAGCCTGCAACTGGACTATCAATTCCTCCGGACAGCATCAGCATTGCTTTACCGCTAGAACCAACTGGCAGTCCGCCAGCTCCTAAGATGTTCTCACAAGACATGTAGATGGCCTCTGCTAGTACCTCGATTTTTAAGTTAATATCAGGATTTTTCACATCAACCTTTATGCCTGGTATATTTTCAAGAATATGCCCGCCAAATGTATGATTGATACCAGCTGTATCCAACTCAAATGATTTATCAGAGCGTTTAGGAGAAATTTTGAAGGTTTGTCCCCCTTTGTACAGGCTTCTAACTAATGAAAGTGCAGCCTCTTTCATTTGTTCAAGGTCTCTTTCAACTCTTATTGCTGGACTAAGGGACTGAATACCAAAAATATTTTTCAATGACTTGATAATTTCTTCGACATTTTCGCCATTTACGAGAACATACATCCTGTCACGCTCAGCACGTATTTTTATCTTCGGAAAGGGAGCCAATGCAATTCGAACACTCTTTCTTAACTTATCTACAAATTTCTTCCGATTTCTGCCTTTGGTGGAAATTTCACCATAGCGAATCAGGATACGATCATAATTCATATTATTTCATAACCCTTCTTAGTTGTTTGGCACCTTCTTCTATCGCAACAATTACTTTTTGTGCCTCATCCTCACTATTATCGTAGGATAAGCTTATTCTAAACGCACTGTCAGCCAAATCGTCCGGAATCCCCATGGCTAAAAGTGTTTGACTTGGTAATTGCTTTTTAGAAGAACAAGCACTTGTTGTTGATAAATAAATTCCTTTTTGTTCTAGTGTATGGATTAAAACTTCTGCTTTAACTCCCCTGATTGAAAAGTTTAGAATATGGGGTGCAGAATTTTCAAGCGGCGTATTGATTGTAACGCCATCGATCCTGCTAAGCCCTTTTCTCAATAGTGATTTAACCCGTTTCATTCTTTCTAATCCCGTTTCACTACTCCCAATCGTCATCCTTAAAGCCTTAGCCATTGCAACAGCACCTGCAACATTTTCCGTACCGCTTCTTACTTTCCATTCTTGGTTGCCGCCCGAAAGCAGAGGGTCCAATCTAACACCTTCTCTAATAAAGAGTGCACCAGTGCCCTTTAATCCATGAAACTTATGTGCTGAGAATGAACATAAATCCACACGATTTTCTATTAGGTTTAAGGGAACTTTTCCGACAGCTTGTACAGCGTCTACGTGAAAGAGAATGTTTGGATATTGGTTTAAGAGTTCACCAATCTCTGTAATAGGCTGTATGGTTCCAACCTCATTATTGACCTGCATTACAGATATAAGGATTGTATTCTTTTGAATAGAAGCTTTTACATCCTCTACCCTCACTCTTCCATGATGGTCAGCTGGCAAATAGGTAATTTCAAAACCTAATTTCTCCAGCTGTTCCATTGCTCCACGGACTGAGGGGTGCTCAATACTAGATAAAATCATGTGTTTTCCTTTATTTTTATGTAAAATTGCACTCCCTTTAATAGCCAGGTTATTACTTTCTGTACCACCGGAGGTAAAGTAAATTTCAGTTGGTTTAACACCTAGGAGGTTTGCCACTTGTGTTCGCGCCTGAGTTAGAAGTTTCTCTGCTTGAACCCCTAATCCATGGAGGGAAGATGGATTGCCAAAGAATTCACTTGAAACCTTCACAAAAGAGTCTACTACCTCTTTATAGGGCTTTGTGGTCGCACTATTATCAAAATAAATCATAACTTTAACACCTCACCTTTGCAGGACTAAATCTTACCACAAACTTAATCAATTGAAAAAGGTTTGTGTTTTAAATAAAAAAACCGATTCACCATTTTGGCTGAATCGGTTTTTAGTGTTTGTTCCACTATTTTCCTACTGCTGCTTTAATTTTCTTTAAGGCTCCAGGGTCAATGGATTCTAGGGAGGTTGCTGCCTGTTCCAATGCTTCCTGGTACTCAAAATGTCTAAATGCGAGTTCAGCATCATTTAGTCCTTTGGCAACCGATGGATATTGACTTCGATACCTGTTTCCATATTGAATTGCTTTTTCAGCAAGCAATACATTCTCAATCAATTCGACTGTAGTATTAGACAATTTATCTACTGTTAAAACAGCAATTTCTAAATATTGATTAAGTGCGGAAATGTTAAGTGGCTTCTCTTGAAGCTGCAGTCTAACGTTTTGAATGCTCTCGTTGGTATCCTCATATAAGTATTGATAATCTTCTGGTAATCCAGGAATATTACTTTTTGAAACTAACCGAATCGTTTCTCCCACTTTTTTGGTTAGATCCTTCAGTGTTTCTCGGGCTTCGAACTCATCCTTCCTTAATGCTTGAAGCTTGAGTCCGAAATTTTCCTGCTCTTCCTGAATCATTTCGATATGAGTTTTTATTTCCTTTAATTCTTCACAGAGGACCGTTAATGCCGTTTCATTCATATTCAATTTTTCCATTAGGATCTCGTAATGTTTTGTAACAGAGGCAAGTTGTTTTTCCAAGTGTCTTTGTATTTCAAAATCACTGTCTGTTAAATGATAGCTTTCCTGAACATGCTTTACTTCATTTGAAAGAGAGTCATGTTCTTCTAGTACAGAACCTAAGAGTCCACTCATACCTTTTTCGTTTTGGATGATAAAATGCTTGGCATTCACTTCTTTTTCCAGTAAGTCAAAAAGTATGTCAATCCGTTCTTTAACTTCACCAATTCCTTCTAATGCATTTTCAATCTTAGTCTCTTCAATAAAGGCTAAATACTCAACCAATTTTTCATTTAAACTATCGATTTCAGTTTCTAACTGAATATGACTTAAGTAATAACCTTTTTCAGTCATCTCTCTATATCCTTCGAGAATATCAGATAATTGTGCTGGAATAAGTGAATGACACTCGATTAAAAGCTGCGGAATTAAATCCATATTCTTTTTAACTTTTGCTAATTGATCATGAATTGACAGTACGAGTTCACGTGCCTCGAGATAGTTGCCATTCTCAGTCTTCTCATCAAATTCATGAAACTTTTTCGTTACGTCTTCTAATTGAGTTTCTAAGTGTTTTTCGGATTTGCCAAAACTATGACGATGAGCAAGCAGTGTTTTTTTCGTTTCCCGATACAATTCCTTTAGCTGCTCAATTTCTGTTCTGTTCTTTTCTTCACTTCCAACAAGCTCATGAAGTTCCTCAACAATTTTATTAATTTCATTTTCTGTTGCCTGTAATTTATTATTGATATCCTGTTGAATACCTTTCGCCTTATTAAAGCGATAGTGATCAATATATTCTTCGGCGTCAAATAACATCTCTTCCAAATCAGGTAATTTAACGGTTACGATATCATCCCATTGGTTACGCCAGCCCTCGAATAATTCTTCAGTTTGTCCGATCATATTCAATTGTTTTACCTTTGACATTTCATCCATTATTGGTCGATTAAACAAATCAATTTTCCAGGCTTCTAACCTATCCATCTCTTTAAAATACTTTTTCTTTATAAAATACCCCAATACAAATAAGGCTAGTAGTAGGATGATAAATCCAATAAAATATTTCACATTCAAGCCCCCTGTTTCAAACACTTCATTTAAATCGTCAAAGCAATAGATACTAATCTATAAATAAATTATAATTGTCGGTAAGTTCAATGCCTCTATGATACCATGTAAACGACATTTTTTGACTATTATTTTCATTTTTTTTGTAAAAGAAATTTTAATTTACTAATTTATGATAAATCCCATCGAAAAAACACAACATACTATAAATCTCCAAATTAAAAAGCACTTGCTTGAAGGAAATTTGTTTTCCCAGCTAGTGCTCAGCATATAAGAATCCGTTTATTTGTATCAATTACAATATTGCCTCTTTCTTTTCTATAAATTTTGTTCCTAGGGTGTTTTCAATCCAGTTGTTGATTTCCTTTAAATACTTTTGTTCAAAGAATCTTTCATTTGGAAAGATATAAAGTACTTCTCGTAAATAATGAGCATTAATAAAAGGCATCATAAGTAAACCCTTGTATTGGATAATTAGATAAGCGATAGAATGCGGACGGAATTCTTTCCTTTCAAACCCTTTTTCAAATACCTTTTGGAAGTAATACTTTTCCTTTAAGGCATAGGTGGACATAATTTCTCTTACTACCTGAGAATCCATTGACATTTCACGGTATACGAAGCTTGTAAGTTCAATATTTTCACACTGAAAGTGAAGTAAATCAGCTGAAATTCGTTTTAAACAATCCTTTACCCCTATATCTAGTAAAGAAAACTTTTCTTCAATAATACTGAGGTATTGCTCAAAAAAGTAAGTGAAGCAGTATTCTAATAAGCCCAGCTTATTCTCAAAATGGTAGGCAATGGTTGCTGAGTTAACATTCGCTTCTTTAGCAATGTCACGTATCGATGTTCCAGCATATCCATTTGAATTAAAAAGTGATATAGCCGCTTTCACTATTTCTTCCTTAGAATCCTTTTTCATCTCACACCTCCTGCACTATTACTTTTATCCTTACTATAACTATTCTTTTTATGAGGGTTGATTCCTTTATAAAGTTATCGACAAAGTATGCTCTTTTTCTTGTTAGTTTGATAAAATAAATAAGAAATTAATAAAGAGATGGGTGAAAAAACATGTTTAATGTCGAAATGTACAAAGGGAGCCGCCAAGAAAATTATGAATTGGTAAAGAAACAATTGACTGCCCTACTCGATGGCGAGAAAAATCAAATTGCTAATCTTAGCAATACTTCTGCCTTATTAAACCAATTTCTAGATCGCATAAACTGGGTAGGCTTTTATTTAATGGATGAAAACAATGAACTAGTACTGGGTCCCTTTCAAGGTCTCCCCGCTTGTGTTCGCATTCCACTTGGCAAAGGTGTTTGCGGTACATCTGCCAAAACAAGAGAAACACTCCGAGTGGAAGATGTTCATCAATTTCCTGGACATATCGCCTGTGACGCCGCCTCCAATTCTGAAATTGTCATTCCTCTTATAAAAGATGGAAAATTACTGGGTGTCTTGGACATTGACTCGCCAGAGAAAAATCGCTTTGATGAATTGGACCAAGAACAGTTGGAAGAACTTACTGCTATCCTTGTTGAATATTTGTAAAATAAAAAACTCGCCGCAGCGAGTTTTTTAAATTTTCTCAAGTGCTTGCTTAAATCCATTTCTATATATTATTCAAGTGTGGATCGGATTTTCCTGAAATTAACTTGACACATTGATGAATAAAATTATATAATATCCTTTGTGTAAAATAACTGCAGCCTATGTGAACACTTGAATGGATTTATTTTGTTCCTCAAGAGTCAACGGACTCTTCTGATGGTGTATCTTGTAACCCTCTGCTGCTAGGGCGAAGGTGCATGAAAACAAAATGGCTATCATTGATGTTTCATAACGGTTTTTATTTTACCAAAATAAAAACACTAAGGAGGAGTCATTCATGGCTCGTTATACTGGCTCAAGCTGGAAAATCTCTCGTCGTCTTGGAATCTCTCTAAGCGGCACAGGTAAAGAATTAGAAAAGCGTCCTTACGCTCCTGGACAACATGGTCCTAACCAACGTAAGAAGCTTTCTGAATACGGATTGCAATTACAAGAAAAGCAAAAACTTCGTCATATGTATGGAGTAACTGAGCGTCAATTCCGTAACCTTTTTGACAAAGCTGGCAAAATGGGTGGGGTGCACGGTGAAAACTTCATGATCCTACTTGAATCACGTCTTGACAACGTAGTTTACCGTTTAGGTTTAGCTCGTACTCGTCGTGCAGCTCGTCAATTAGTTAACCACGGCCATATCTTGGTTGATGGATCTCGCGTAGATATCCCATCATACCGTTTAGCTGCTGGTCAAACAATCACTCTTCGTGAAAAATCACGTAATCTTGATGTAGTTAAAGAAGCAATCGAAGTAAACAACTTCGTACCTGACTTCTTAACTTTTGACGCAGACAAGCTTGAAGGTACTTTCACTCGTTCACCTGAGCGTTCTGAATTACCTGCTGAAATTAACGAAACTCTTATCGTCGAGTTCTACTCACGTTAATAGATTTGCTTATTAAACAGCAATCATAAAAACCCTAGAAGCGTTGATATAACGCAATTTCTAGGGTTTTTTATTTTACTCTGCTTTGTAGAATTATGTATTATCCCCCAATGAAATGGGGGGCTTTTGGGGGAAGTATTAACAAAATTATTAAAGTGGACAGACGTATACTGCTTTGTAAAAATCCTACTAACAATAGTTACCGCTG
>NZ_NPDD01000099.1 GCF_002272245.1 Bacillus sp. 7884-1
AAAACCCCGAACGTCTTTTTTTCATAACTTCATAAACAAAATGTGACAAAAGACTTTTTAACCAAACGTTTGATTAAAGCCTCTATCAGCCCTTTTTATAAACGAAATTTCGCTTATTTCCCAGAAAATTTTTTGTCGATAAGTGTGATTCAACATCTTCTATTAATCTACAAATACCAGCAAAAATGTAAAGTAAATAACAATAAATCGACATGTCCCTGTAATTCCTATGAAACAACTCTTTGGTAACCTAATTACTAAAATGCCGAAATTGTTTAGGAGATCAAGAAATGAGAAGGAAAAAAAGGCGGAGGCTGAACTGGCGAAATATAATAGGCTTGTTTTTATTTATTATACTAATCGTTGGCGGCATCTATGGGTTTACAGTGTATAAATCTTTTAATAAGGCAGTAGCAACTATGCATGAACCGCTTGATGACAAACAAAATAAGGTGAAGCAGACGGAAGCTTTAAAAAAGAAAGAACCATTTTCCGTGTTAATGCTTGGTGTGGATGAGCGTGAAGGAGATAGTGGCCGTTCTGACACGATGATTGTGTTAACGGTAAATCCAAACAATAATTCTGTAAAAATGCTGAGTATTCCAAGGGATACAAGAACAGAGATTGTTGGTAAGGGAAAAGAGGATAAAATAAACCATGCCTACGCTTTTGGCGGTGTTTCAATGGCGGTTGATACGGTAGAGAATTTCCTTGATATTCCGATTGATTATTATGTGAAAATCAATATGGAGGGCTTTAAGGATATTATTGATACAGTTGGCGGGATTAATGTCGAGAATGATTTTGCTTTTACAGTGGAAGAGGTTGATTTTCCTGCTGGTAAGATTCACCTGAATGGCGATGAAGCACTAACTTTTATTAGAATGAGATACGATGATCCGAATGGAGATTTCGGCCGTCAAGAACGCCAGCGTCAAGTAATTCAAGCAGTGATCAAAGAGGGCGCGAGCATCTCTAGCTTATCGAAAGCACCAGATATCTTCCAAGCGATAGGCAGTAATGTCAAAACGAATCTTACCTTTGAAGAAATGATTAGCATCCAAAAGAACTATAAAGAAGCTGGGAAAAACATCGAACAGCTGACATTACAATCTGAAGGAAAAATGATTGATAATATCTATTATGGACTTGTAACGATAGCAGAACAACAGCGTGTTCAGGATGAAATGAAATCACAATTAGAAATGAATAGTGAAGCTGATTTTTGATTGGCATTGATTAAAGGACTGGCGATTATCATACCCAGTCCTCTTCTTTTTCTAAAACGGAGCAGTTACTTTACAAAAGAAGGTTTTTATAATCTGATATAGAAGTATTTTAAATAACTTTAGAATGGAGATGAAAGATATGTATATACCAAAATCTTTTACTATTAATAAGGAAGAAGTCATATATGACTTTATTGAAAAGAATAGCTTTGCCACCTTGTTTTCTCTGCATAATGGAGAACCCTATGCCACTCATCTGCCACTACTTTTGAATAAAGAAGAAGGTTATTTGGAAGGACACTTTGCCAGGCAGAACCAGCAGTGGAAGGATATCGTGGGTCAGAATGTTCTTGTCATCTTTCAAGGCCCGCATTGCTATATTTCACCATCATGGTATGAGACAGATCAAGCAGTGCCAACTTGGAATTATGTAGCTATACACGTTTATGGAGAGTTGGAGATTATAGAAGAAGAGAAGGAAGTATTTGATTCACTGGCAGACATGGTAAATAAATATGAAAAACCAGACAGTTCCTATCATTTAGAAAATGTTGATGAAAATTATATTAAGGGCATGAGTAAAGGTATTGTAGGTTTTCAAATCAACATTAACAAAATAGAGGGGAAAGCCAAACTAAGTCAAAATCATCCGGAAGGAAGACAAGAATTAATTATTAAGCAATTAGAAAATAGTGTGGATCAAAATAATATACATATAGCACAACTGATGAAGAAAAATCTCACTAACGGTTAATAATGGAACCATAAAAAATAATAGTTGACCCTGTGGTGCACCCCACAGTTTATTATTTAGGTGGGGAGGGAGAGAACCTGTACAAAATTAGCGATTTTTCGAAGATGACGGGATTAAGTAGGGAAACGCTGCGTTATTATGCAGAGGTAAAGCTACTAGAACCTGCTTACATTAATCCAGAAAACAATTACCGCTATTATGATGATGGGAGCTATTTTTTAGCGATTCTCTTAGTAAAGCTAAGAAGATTTGGTTTTACAATACAGGAGATGATTTCCGTTATGGAGGATGAGTCTTTCGCTCATTTAGAAGATTTGTTAGTACAAAAAAGAAAAAACATCCAGGTGCAAATCGAAGACCTTCGTCTTCAGCTTGAAGAAATAGATGAATTTATCGCATCAGGGAGGGAGGAATCGGAATGATTCAATGGAAAGAAGAGAAGATGATAGAGGTAAATATTGAAAAAGTGTGGAGTCTATTTTTTGATGAAAATATTAAGAAAATAATGCCTAAGGTAGAGGAACATACCATCATTGAAAAGACGGAAGTGGAAGTGGGAGCAAAGCATCAGCAAAAATACCGCGAAGGTAAGCGGGTGGAGACCTACATTGTAGAAACACTTGCCTTCGAAGATTCTCCGGATAAAAAGCATAAGCAAATAAGCTTCGTTTTAGGTAAGGCATTTAAGATATCGTTAGGCTTTACGCTACTAAAAATCGATGAGCAGCACACAAAGTTTATTTACGAGGGGATAAACGAAGGAGTAAATTTTGTTGGCCGTGCAATGCTGAAGCTCGGCAGCGAGAAAAGCAACAAAATTATGTTGAAGGAATTCATGGATAAGGTTGAGCAAGAATCGTTAAAGATATAAAGGAGTATCCGGGACGAACGCATGCTTTATAAAATATAGGAAAACTACCATCATAAAAATAAAAGATTGGTGGGGATCCTAATATGAAGGTATTTAAACGATGAAGAAATGGCGAATTTAATGTCCTACAATCTTGCGATGGGTGTTAATTATGCGGCGAAAGGGCTTACTGAATCAATTCGAGCGGATGTTGGATTAATATTTTCGAAAATTATCTTGAAGAAGACCACAGCTGGCTTAACATTAAAACAGTACTTGGATAAGCATGAGTGGCTGAGGATTGCCCCATATTACAAGGCATAGGCTATTTAATAACAAAATAAAAGCTGCAGGTTATAATTGGTGAGTATCTTTATTTGGAATACAAAAATCTTATTTATAGAAATATAACTCACTTACTTGTGATTCGGTTCACCGTAATGCATCAAAATGAGGTTCTCTTGGATTCTAGAGATAAAGCTCACTCCCTTTTAAGATGCCTTGTCCCTATCAGTAAACAAGCAAAAGTAAGATAAGCGGAGATTTTCCGGTTAGAAGCAGAATGTAGCTCGTTTCGGGGTATATAAGGGGAGATTTTCCGGTTATTCAAAGCAAAATCGCCCATTTTCACGTTTTTTGAGTAAATAGACGGAATTTCTCCGTCTATTTAAGCTAATATCGACACTATTTACTAAATAAGCTAAATTATTCCGTCTATTTATCAGATCGAATGCTAAACCTCATCCCCCAACAATAAGAGCGGACCCTCATGATCCTAACTGCAGGAATCAGCAGCTAGTTATCGAATAACTTTCGCTTTTTTGCATGTGAATTTAAGTCTATTGACAAAGTTGGAGTATTTATTTATCATTTATTTATTAGTCAATAAATAAATATAAGGATGGTAGCAAACGTGGCAGTCCGAGAAGATAAAAAAGAAATCATAATAGAAAATGCTGTAGGAGTCTTTGCTGAAAAGGGGTATTATAAGGCAACCACTGCAATGGTTGCAAAAGCAGCTGGAGTTACACAGCCATATGTGTTTCACTTTTTTGAAAACAAAGAAGAACTATTCAAGGTGGTTATTGACCGGGCATTTGGCCGCATCTATGACACTTTTGCTGAGGTTCATGCACCTGCCGATCAATTAATCGAAACCATGGGGCATGCTTTTGAACAAATTATCCAAACCCACCGTGATGAAGTATTGATGGTTATGCAGGCACATGCGATTTCTGAACCGGGAATTCGAGAACATGTCAGCAGTTTATTTCTCGAAATTTTTGAATCCCTAACTTTGAAATTTGAAAATGCAGGCATTCCCAATGCAAAGGAAACTTCCTCCCAGTTTATCGGCACTGGATTATTAATTACGTTAGCAGAAGTACTGAAATTACCTCAGTTAACTCCCGGACCTGGAAACTGTTAAAAGGAGCAATTTGCTCTCCTTTTTTTAAAGTATTATTTATTGATTAATAAATAAATAGAAATTGAATTATTTTTTTGAGCTATTATTTATTGATTGATAAATAAATGATTGTAAGCTTTATTTTTTTAATTGACTTATTGACTGATAGATAAATTAACTGAAAGAGGGATATTATATGTCAAAATTAGCAAATGCGAGTCGAATTGATAATGAACCAACTGTTAAGCTTTTTGAAGGAGAAAGGGCTCTAGTCATTACAGGTATATTCGGATTTATACTTTCAGCAGGAATAGCCATTTATATGTTTTTTCGAGGTTCAATTATGTTACCTGAAGGAAACGTGAAGGATGCCTTTTCTTTTAATGCAGCTATCGGAATTTATATTTTATCAATCGCTGCCATTCTGCCATTAACAAGACTTAATGCTTTCAGAAGGAAAGCGGTGCGGTGGTTATTTATTCTAACAAGCTTATATTGTTATATCATTGAAACGGTTCAAAACTTTAGAGGAATAAGTCCGAGATTTTCTCGGGAAGGAACAGTTGTTGATATGGCTGCTGGAATCCTATTTGGCGTTGTTTCATTAGTATTAGTAATCTTGGCGTTAGTACTTACAGTCCATTTCTTCCGATTGAAAAAGTCTTCTCAACGACCTTTGTTAATGTTGGGGATTCGATATGCATTTATCTCGGTTCTAGCAGCGAATATTGCGGGTCTATGGATGATTCTTCTTCAAGACCGGCTTACAGGAGGGACTGGAAATGTAATTGTTCTACATGGAATTGGATTTCATGCACTGCAAACATTGATTCTGCCTGCTTGGCTTTTGGAAAAGGCTCGGGTAAAGGAAAGCTTCAAACAAAGACTGATTCATGTTGGCGGAATTGCTTGGTTACTTATGATTGTTATGATAGGCATCCAAACTGCATTGGGGCATTCAGTTTTTGAGTTAACAGCATTACCAATTATTGCATGCCTATTATTTCTTATCTGGTTTGGAACCGTAGTAGTTGCATGTATGATGAGGATCAAAAATAGAAAAGAGCTTACGGTTACTGCAGAGATGCTGGAGTGTCCGAAAGGAAAATAGCAGAGAGCTCCGGTCACTGAATATTTTTTTAGAATAAATTTTTCAAAGAGTTAGAGCTTCTTGCAAAAATAATTAATTTCCCAGTAAAAATATTGCTACAATAGTAGATAGAGTTATTTGAATGTTCCAACTGCGGAGGTATTTCGGTGCAAACTCGACGTTTTAAATTTAAATTAACTACGATTATTATTTTCTTCGTTTGTTTAGTGGTACTTGTATCTTTAATGATTACAGATTTTTTAATAAGCAGCACAGTCAGTAAAAATATTAGAAAACATCAGGAAGAGAAAGCCATGATGGTTTCGAGGTCCATTGCAACTTCTCATATTGTTATCGAAGCATTGGAGGATGAACGTAAGACCAACGAGATTCAGGAGTATACAAAGGATATTCTAGATGCTACGGACATGCTGTTTATTGTCGTCATGGATATGAACGGAATGCGGAAGTCGCATCCTAATCCAGAACAAATCGGAAAACATTTTGTAGGGGGGGATGAAAGGGAGGCGCTTAAGGGGAAAGAGTATGTATCAAGCTCACGTGGAACACTGGGTGAATCCTTGCGTGCCTTTACACCCATTTTTAATGTGACCGGTGACCAGATTGGTGTGGTTGCAGTCGGCATTTCTCTAGAAAGTGTCGAAGCCGTTCTAGGCAAGAGTCATCGAAGTATTCTTACTGTTACAGTATTGGGTTTACTTGTTGGTATCATAGGTGCTGTTTTACTTGCTAGGTATATTAAAAGAATCCTATTTGGACTTGAACCCTTTGCAATTGCCAAGATTTTTGAAGAGCGGAGTACGATGCTTCAATCCGTACATGAGGGAATCATTGCCGTTGATAATGAACAAACCATTACGCTGGTCAATCAATCAGCACGACAAATTTTTCAAAAGGCAGGGCTGTCTCAAGATCCAATTGGAATGAAAATCCACGAATATTTACCATCAACCAGACTTGATCAGGTTCTCGAGACAGGTAAACCAGAACTGGATGAAGAACAAATGATTAACGGGGTTTCCATACTCGTGAATCGAGTCCCATTAGTTGTAAATAACGAGGTGGTTGGGGCGATTTCAACCTTCAGGGATAAGAGTGATGTTAAGCAATTGGCAGAGCAATTAACAGGCGTGAAAACCTATGCGGAAGCACTCCGTGCGCAGTCTCATGAGTTTATGAACCGCCTGCATGTCATTCTTGGAATGGTCCAAATGAAGTATTACGATGAACTATCTGATTTTATTCACACTTTAGTTGGTCACCAAAATCGAGAGCTTGGTACTATTACTCAGAATATTAAAGACCCTGCACTAGCCGGATTTCTTATGGGAAAATTAAGCTATGCCAGGGAAGAAAATGTGGAGTTTACGATAGAGGTAAATAAGGTGATTCCTGAGCCGGCGGACCCGGTAATTGCTCATGAGTTAATTACCATTCTTGGTAATTTAATCGATAATGCTATTGAGGCGATGGCTGATTGCAGCGAGAAAACACTTGAAGTTATTTTTCACTTTTCGGATAAATGTTTAACAATGGAAGTTTTGGATTCGGGGCCAGGAATTCCAGAAAAGATTCAAAGGAGTATGCTTGAAAAGGGTTATTCCACAAAAGGGGAAAATCGAGGCTATGGTCTATATCTCGTTTCGAAAAGCATTGAAAGCTTAGGCGGGGAATGGACCATTGATTCTAAATTATTGCTAGGAACAGAGATTCATATACGAATTCCATACGAGGCAAAGGGGTGGAATCATGATTAAGGTGCTAATAGTTGAAGATGATCCGATGGTAGCGGAGTTTAATAAGCGGTATCTTAAAGAAATGAATGGCTTTAGTTTGTCTGGCATTGTCCATAACGTGAGGGATGCAAGGGAGTTTCTGAACAAGGAACAGGTTAACCTCATTTTACTGGATGTCTATATGCCAGGGGCTAATGGCCTCGAACTGCTTCATTTTATTAGGGAACAAAAGATAGCAGTCGATGTTATTCTGATTACAGCTGCAGCAGACACGGAAAAAATACAAACTGCACTAAGGCTGGGTGCAGTCGATTATTTGATTAAACCATTTGAGTTTGAAAGGTTTAATCAGGCCTTGGCTCAATATAAAGATAAATATGCCTTGTTTGAAAAAAGGGAAGTTTTTAACCAGGAAGATTTAGATGATAGAATACTACATTCGGAGCAGAGGCCGTCGGGGGATTTAAGCATAGATTTGCCAAAAGGGTTAACTAGTAGTACGCTGCAAAATGTCATACATGTGATTAAATCAAAAGAAGGCAGCCTTTTTTCAACGGATGATATCGCAGAAAGTACATATATATCAAGAGTGTCAGTCCGAAAGTACTTGAAATATTTAACCCATCTCGGTGTCCTCGAAGAATCATTAACCTATGGGATTGGAAGACCGGTTTATTTTTATACATTGAAGAAGGATAAGCTTAGTCAAGTAAATATGTTTCTTTAAAAAAGTGGCCTAGCCACTTTTTTTCTTTGGCTCTTTTCGTAAACTTTGTTGCTTTTAGTATGAATCAGGATTCATGGACATCGAGGCTATAAGTGACTGCAAGCGTTAAAAAATGGTGGAAGTGGTAACTAATAGGGGCTATAAGTGACCGCTAGCCCTAAAAAATTGGAAAAGTGGTAATCAATAGACTACAAGGATAACGTGTCCTCATCAGCCCCATTGTAAAAAATTCTAATTTTATATCTGTTCAACTGAAACACAACAATCAATGCGAAAACGGCCTATTCTTTTTAAGAATATAGGGCTATGCCTACCAGCCCAGAAAGGATAATCACATAGACTGGATTCCAACGGAGCTTTAATAAGGCAAACAAAGATAGCCCAAAGATGACTACTAAGCTTATAGAACGAAATGAGATATTGATAGTAATCAGGTTATTAGCCAGCGCAAATTTAAGAGCAGCAAAGATGATTAAACTTGTTACCAGAGGCTTTAAACCATAGAAAATCTTTTCAACCACTGGATTATGATGGAGTTTGGAAAATAGAGCAGCAACAAGAATAACTAAGATAAGCGAGGGCAGTAAAATGGCCATCGCAGAGATGAGAGCCCCATTGATTCCTGCAGCAGAATATCCTACTAAAATCGCACTATTTACAGCGACTGGACCTGGAGACATACCAGCAATCGCAATCATATTGGTCAAACGTTCTGCAGTCATCCATCCGTAGTCAGTGGCTGCTGTTTCGATGATAGGAATCATCGCATAGCCCCCTCCAAAGGAGACAAAACCCATGATAAGAAATGTGTGAAACAGTTCCCACAATATCATACATAAGCACTCCTCTCTCTTAAATACCTGCACCCATGAAATAGTCAGGGTCAGTAGATGGATCCACTTTCTTTTTCTTATGCAAGTCTATATTGTAACCTAACTTCTGTTTAATTTTTACAGCCGCTAATCCCGTAATTGCTCCAAGAAAAATGGCAATAATGGGGTGGATGAAAAACAGTACTGGGACACCCAAAGCCATAATAAAGAATGTGGTCTTATCGGTAATCGCAGTTTTTGCTATTCTAATTGCTGCATAGACAATGATGGCAACGATTGTCGCCCTTATTGAAATAAATGCGGCTTCTAACTTGGGATTGTCTTGAACAAAAAAATAAGAAATTCCTAAAGACAGAACAATTAAAAATGTAGGCAGCGAAACGCCAATCATCGCAGCGAGTGCTCCTCGGATTCCGCCAATTCTGTGACCAATAAACGTGGCTGAATTCACCGCAACCGCTCCTGGAACCGTTTGAGATAAAGCTATCACATCGGTAATGTCTTCATGTGTTAACCATTTTCGCTTTTCCACTATTTCTTTTATGATGAAAGGGATCATCGCAAAACCCCCGCCAAACGTAACAGGACTAATCTTAAAAAACGACCAAAAAATTTGAAACAACAAATTCCATTGGAACTTCACCTTCATAAAAAATCCTTCTTTCCACAAGATCTAAAGAGAACAAAACTCCATTCAACCTATGAATCTAACACTATATATAAAGGTACCAAAAGAGAGAGTATGGGTAAATAGAAACAATTGTAAATTTGGGTGACAGGCACCGCCCGTGGACACTGTCCGCCTCAGGCGGACAGTGAAATAAAAAGGGGGAGGGAATGAAAAAATGTGAGCCGGAGGGGCTCACATTTTTGGGGTTTAGGCTGTGATTTGTTTTTTGTCTGTGACTTGGTGTACGGGTTTGAATTCGCCTTCTGTTTTGGAGATGACGACGGTTGCTACTCCGTTTCCGATAAGGTTTGTGATGGCACGTGCTTCTGACATGAAGCGGTCAACCCCGAGAATAAGGGCCATCCCTTCCACAGGTATGGATGGGAAAACGGCAAGGGTTGCTGCTAATGTAACAAATCCTGATCCTGTGACGCCCGCGGCACCCTTTGATGTAAACATTAATACTGCAAGAAGTGTGATTTGCTGCCAAATTGATAAGTCCACCCCATATGCCTGAGCGATGAACAATGCGGCCATCGATAGATAAATGGAGGTTCCATCCAGGTTAAAGGAATATCCTGTTGGAAGAACTAACCCGACAACGGGCTTAGAGCAGCCGTAGTTTTCAAGCTTTTCCATCATTTTAGGCAGCGCCGCCTCAGAGGATGAGGTTCCTACCACTAGCAAGATTTCTTCCTTTATATAAGCAATGAATTTAAAAATACTGAAACCGAACATTTTAGCAATTCCGCCGAGAACTATGATAATGAAAAGAGCCATTGTAAGATAAACCGAGCCCATTAATTTACCAAGATACAATAATGACCCAATTCCGAATTCTCCGATTGTGTAAGCCATCGCACCAAATGCTGCGAATGGCGAAACTTTCATAATGATATTAACAATTCCGAAGAAAACATCTGCACATTTTTCAAAAAACTCAATAACAGGTTTTCCCTTGTTACCTAAGTGAGCTAAAGAAATTCCGAATAATACAGCTAAAAGGAGCACTGGTAAAAGTTCACCTTTAGCGAAAGCACCGATAAAGCTATCGGGAATGATTGATAGGATAAAATCCATAAACCCATGACTCGTTTCAGCCGCTTTTTCTGTGTATTGGGAGATATCTCCTTTTCCTGCTTCCGCATCAATCCCTTTTCCTGCCTTAATGACATTCGCAACCATAATACCGATGGCTAGAGCGATGGTAGAGACGATTTCAAAATAAAGCAACGCCTTCCCGCCGATTTTACCAACTTTCTTTAAATCTCCCATACCTGCGATTCCAATGACGATTGTCAGGAATATAATGGGAGCTATCACCATTTTTACTAGTTTAATAAAAATATCTGCAATGACCTTTAGTTGTGAGCCAATCTCAGGAAAAACTAAACCGACTGAAATACCAAGGAGTATTCCCAGAATTACCTGGGTAGTGAGACTTTTAAAATTAATTTTCATTATCCATGCCTCCTGCTCTTTTATTTTGGAAACGGTATCATTTTGTTGAATTATCAATATATTACAATTTTGTGAACAACTTAAATAGTTTATAATACTTTATAAATTGTTTTGTAATTAAAGTAAGTGAAAGATTGTTTTTTTAGGGGGGTTAATCCTTTAGGAAGGCTGCTGCCAAATAAAAAAGCTGCCTTGTTGGCAGCCGTCTGGAAAACTATTGTCTTTTTTTACTGTCTGGGTCCTGTATAGAAACATTTTGCGGTCGCTCAGGATAGGATGCTTTGCCTGAATCATCGGGACCAGTTAGTTGATTCCTTTGATTAAGAACCTTTCCAGTATATTCAATAGGATTATTTTTTGGCATTTCATACACCTCCATGTAATAGTATGGTTGAAAAGTAAATGACAAATTCAATAAATTGAATTAGATTATTTTTATAGTGAACAGAATGGAGGAGAAAAAATGGCAATACCAAAACATATTGTTTCAGCTGCAGCAATTGTCTTAAACGAGAAGAATGAGTTATTACTGATTAAAGGACCACGTAGAGGATGGGAAATGCCTGGCGGTCAGGTGGAGGAAGGAGAATCCTTGACTGATGCTGTGATCCGAGAAACAAAAGAAGAATCTGGGATAGACATAGAGGTAATAAAGTTTTGTGGAATCTTTCAAAATATCGAGGATTCTATTTGTAATACCTTATTTTTAGGGAAACCCATCGGTGGGGAATTAACAACCAGTCCAGAGAGTCTTGAAGTAGGTTTTTACAAACTAGAAGAGGCTTTGGAAATGGTCACCTGGAATAACTTTAGGCAAAGAATTGAATATTGTTTGGATGAGAAACACCATCCTTTTTATATAGGTTTTTAAGGCTGAAATACATAAAGGACCAGAACGGTCCTTGTGTTTTGAATTAAAAACTATTTATGAAAACAGGCTCTTTATATTTGGAGAATAAAAATATAATGTTTGAGTTCGGTATTAATATTAGATTAAATTAACATTACTTTATCCATGTTTTCTCCATTTTTATGATATGCAGTATTTGCTCCACATAATCTTCTGGTTGTGAGTTTTGATTTTGCATCCAATGCATCGCAGCTCCATAAAGTGCCCAGCTTAACATCACGGCATAGACCTCTAATTCATTTTTACTTTGATTAGGCCATTGTTTTTGTGCCAACCCTGAAAAAAAGGCTTCAAGTTCCTTTTTAAAAATCGTTTCTATTTGGGGTGTAAACGCCTCGTAACTTCGTCGACATTGGTTACTGATAGATGTTTGAAACTTTATAATGGATAAAAAAATAGCTTCGATCGTCTCTTCGTTAATTACCTCATGTGTACTAACTTCTTGAATGATTTCTCTCATCACACTTTCACTCAAGGCCTTTTCAAGCAAGTCATATTTGTCTATGAAATGAGAATAGAAGGTTGCACGATTAACCGTGGCAACGGTTGTAATATCTTTTATGGTGATGTCTTTAAATTCTTTTTTCATTGATAACTGTATAAACGCATCCATAATGAGCTTACGGGTACGGAGAATACGGGGGTCGATTTGTTTTTCCATAAATTTTGCTCCTATTTAATAGACATTTTTATCAATATGTTGTTTAAGCAATATATCTGTTATTTTTGTTGGTTGTTGAATGTTTACCAACTTGATATATTGATTTTACAACAAATGTTGTCTAAACAAAAGATGTTGGAGTGAGAGAAATGAAAATAACAATATTTGGAGCAAATGGTCAAATTGGTCAGCTTCTTGTGAATCTTGCACTTGAGGCTGGATATGATGTTACAGCCTATACGAGAAGACCTAATGCTTTAAGTATAGAACACGAAAAACTGCAAGTTGTAGTTGGGGCTTTAACAGACCGAGAAAAGTTAAAAGAAGCCATCATCGGAAGAGATGCTGTTTTAAGTGCCCTTGGCCCAGCTATGTCAATGAAGCGAAAAGTTTCAGACCTCCCTATAGCAGAAGCACATAAAGCAATTATCTCTGTTATGGAGGAGTACGGAATCAAAAGGTTGATTACGCTAGCTACACCTAGCATCTCTGCAAAGGAAGACATTAAACAGTTTATCACTGTGTTCCCGAGTATAATGCCAAAACTTTTCTCCCCCACACCATACGCTGAGATGAAAGCAATAGAGAAATTGATTAAAAACTCTAAACTGGATTGGACTGTTGTAAGGATTATTAATCCCAATGTTAAAACAAATGGAAATGGTTATTCTGTATCTTTTGGAGATACGAAAGGTAAGATGAGTGTTTCTCGTTATAATGCAGCGAAATGTATGCTGGAAGCTGCGATGAAAAACGAATGGATTCATAAAATGCCAATCGTATTTAACAACTAGGAGGGCAAGGGAATGAAACAATTTGAATTAGGAGTTTATTCATTAGGCGAACGAATACCTGATGCCAATGGGAATAGTCGAACTGCCGGGTCCAGAGTTGAAGATATTATCCAAATGGCAAAAATGGCGGATGAAGCAGGACTTGATATATTTGGTGTTGGAGAACATCACCATCTGGATTTTGTTACATCTTCTTATGCCATGCTGCTTGCAGCTATTGCACGTGAGACGAAAAATATTAAACTAACCAGCACGCTATCTGTTATTAGTACAGCCGATCCAGTGCGTGTTTACGAAGATTTTGCAACACTGGATTTATTATCGAACGGACGAACTGAAATTATTTTAGGTCGCGGGGCATTTTTAGAATCATTCTCTCTCTTTGGAGCAAGTTTAAATGATTACAATGAATTGTTTGAAGAGAAGCTGAATCTATTTTTGAAATTGCAGGAGCAGGAAGTCGTCAGTTGGCACGGGAATTTCCGTTCCCCCCTTCAAAATGCACAAATTGCACCTAGACCTGTTCAGAAGAAACTGCCTCTTTGGATTGGTGTTGGGGGGACCCCTGCAAGTGCCGTTCGTGCAGGAAGACTTGGTGTTAATATGGCACTGGGCTTATTAGGCGGTCGTCCTGAATCCGTCAAACCACTAACAGATCTTTACTGGGAATCCGCAAGAGAAGCAGGTCATGATATAGCCAAGTTAAGAGTTTCTGTGACGGGGCATTCGTATATCGCCGAAACAGGAGAACAAGCGATTACCGAATTTCTTCCGCACTACAATCAATATTTTGACTACTTTTCAAAAGACCGTGGTTACCCACACTTCTATACATCAGTGGAGCAATTGACGCCACAGCGAGCAGCAGGTCAAATATTAGCGGTTGGCAGTGCAGAGGAATTGGCAGAAAAGATCTTGTATCAGCATGAACTATTCGGACATTCACGCTTTATGGGACAATTCGATATGGGTGGTCAGCCATTAGCCAGAGTAGAAAAAGCCATTGATTTACTAGTAAACAAAGTAGCACCAATCGTACGCAGAGCTTTATCAAAATAAGTAAATCTGGAAGATGGCTTTGGTTTAGAAAAATAACAAAGAACAAAAAAGGGGAGAAGAAGGATGGAAGTTTTAACTTATGTTTTACAAGGAATTCTTGCCTTAATGTTTTTAATGGCTGGCTTTGGAAAAGTAACTGGTTCTAAAATGCATGTGGAAGCCTTTACGCATTGGAGATTGCCACAATGGTTTAGAGTTGTAACTGGGCTAGTTGAATTAACAGGGGCGGTACTTTTAATTGTTGGATATTGGGCTTCAACTTCGGCATTGGCAGGATCCCTTTTATTAGGCATCACAGGTATAGGCGGTCTCCTTACACATATTCGTGTAAAGGATTCCTTTAAGGATACGGTAATGATTCTATTCTTAGCCATTCTATCGTTTGTTGTATTTTTTCTATATTTATTATGAAAAATTATCTAATCTAATTAGGATTATTGGAGGAAAAGTAAATGAAATTATTAGTTACAGGTGCAACAGGAAAATTAGGATCGATGGTGGTTGAAACGTTATTAAAAACCGTACCAGTAGAACAAATAGCCGTTAGTGTTCGTAATCCAGAAAATGCAGAAGGATTGAAAGCACGTGGAGTCGAAGTCCGCCATGGCGATTTTGATAAACCAGAAACACTGGATGTTGCTTTTTCAGGTATTGATAGGCTGTTAATTTTATCCTCGTCAGAAGTGCAGCTTGAAGGAGATGAAATTAGAAAAAAGCAACACGCCAATGCAGTAGCTGCCGCTAAACGTGCCAACGTTAAATTTATTGCGTTTACTAGTGCTCCTAAAGCAAGCGATAGCGACTTTTTCCTTGCTCCAGTATATAAAGATACGGAAGAGGCTATCGCAAAAACAGGTATACCATTTTCATTTTTGAGGAATAACTGGTATCTGGAAAATGAAATCGGAAGTATACAGGCAGCAATGGCAGGTGCTCCCTGGATAACAGCAACTGGAAATGGGAAAGTTGGCTGGACCCTCAGGCAGGATCTGGCAGAGGCAACTGCAAACGTGCTGTCTGGAAACGGACATGAAAACACAATTTACGAACTATCTGGTAAACTTTTTACTCATAAAGAATTAGTCTCTATTCTTGAAACTGTATTAGAGAAAGAGATTCCTTTTCAACAGGTTGACAATGACTCTTATGCCGAGATTATGAAAGGTGCGGGAGTACCAGAAGTCTTCCTTCCTATGCTTATTAACACACAAAAAGGTATTCGTGAGGGTGGATTAGAGGTTGAAGGTAACGATCTGGAAAAACTGCTTGGACGCCCTGTCACACCGATGAAAGAGGCTTTGGCCCAAATTGTTAGCCACCTATCTCAACCAAACAATTAAGTCACCACAATACGTTTTCCAATAGCTAATGAATTATGTCAATTTGATGCTTGATCAAGTTAACGATTGGAGCGGTGCATTGAAAACCTTGAGATAATAACTAGATTTGCTTAAATGCGATATAATCCGAATACCAGATAAAAAGCATATATAAAAACATGTGCAAAAGAAACGGATTTCGTAAGTGAAACCACACCGCATTTAACAGTACAATGACAATCATCAAACAGTTTTAGAAATTGAAAAAGCCAATCTTCCTACATTCAGGAAAATTGGCTTTCTTAATTTTATATTCGAACTTTCGTCAGGCTGAAATTACTTCAATACAAAACCACTAATTGCATGTGGAACATACGGTTCCTCTAGGAAGCAATTTCTTCTGGTGTTAATTTAATTGATAGGGGGGCTACTGCATTTTCAAGTGCACCTCTTAAGTGAATCCTTTATAAGAATGAGGGCCTCTTTCTGTCCGGTAGAAAGGTTATCACACGGCTTTATTTCGATTTTTTACCTTATAAACAATCGTTGCCAAAATATTCGCGAGAATGAAGAGCATGCTTCCCTGCGCATTCGCATGCAATACTTGTTCCTCAAATCCCATATCCTCCATCATTTCACCTTGACTCTTGCCTTTTTTCTCATTTTCTCTCCGCATCTTTTCCATTTGTTCAACATATCGATATTGAAAAGGTACTAAAATCAAAGATAATAGAATATAGCCGCCAATAAAAATAAAAAATACTTTATCCATCTAAAATTCCCCCTTTTTACTATCTATCATCCACCGAAAAATAGGTCAAGAATATTGGAGGAAGTGGATGATTTCTTATTATAGAATTCGGAATAACCGCATTTTTTACAGAAGATAACGATAAACGTGTTGTGTTGAACATCGAATATTTTTGATAATCCCGTTCCGGTCATGGCAACTTCCTTTTGACCAGTATCTCTAGACCCGCATTTAATACAACCCTTTTCACTCATTATAATCCCCCCAGTAATTTAATCCTTCCATTTATTTACGTATTGTATTTCAAAATGTTTCATATAATCCCACATTTTAGCTTGTTCCCTTACATGAAAAAAGGTAAAATGCAATAAAACTAGAAAAGAGGGATGAACGTGCCATTTGATATTTCAATGTTAGGTATGGGTTATTTCAGCCTAGATGCTGCAGCCGTCGATAAGAGCCCAAGTGAAATGGTGATCACTGACGAAAAGGAAGAAACCTATTACATCGTATCAAGAGAAGTTTATGAAGATGGACCACAACAAGAGGGTTATAAAATTATCGTGAATGAAGGAGAGTAATTACACTTTCCTGTACGGCTGTGTTTATCGATACTGATGATTTTAGAAC
>NZ_NPDD01000100.1 GCF_002272245.1 Bacillus sp. 7884-1
AAGTGAGACCCCACAGGAGCGAAGCTGTAAGGAGGCTCACGGGCGAGCTCGCGGAAAGCATAGCGCCTGGAGTGCAAATCAACAACCTAGTTTAACACAGCCTTCTGTAAAAAAAGAAGCTTGGATTAATATATAAAGCCGTATCGAGTTGTCGATACGGCTTCATTCTTTCTTTTTTAAGAAAGGATAAGACAATCCTAATCCTAACAAATATAAAATCACTAAAAAGTAAACAGGAAGTAAATGAACAAAAGTTGTATATCCAATATATAAATGCGTTCCAATCCCAGCGATAAACGCAGGTAAGGCTCCTATCGCAAGGGTATTCCAAATCCATCTTTCCCCTTTTCTGAAACCCCACAAGGAAAGCATTAGAATAAGCAAACCAACACTTACAAGGGCACTGCCAAACCCTGCTCGGTCATGTGCGATAACGGGGATTAAATTGCTACTTATTTGATCTAACATTTGCGGTGACATACACAGGAAGTTTAAGTCAGTTGACACGAAAACTTTGGATACACCAATTGTGGAAATCACTAAACCGCCTACTACTATCAGAAATCCAAGAATAATAAACATGAGCTGTCCATAAAGCCCGTATTGCCACGATCTATCATTACTTCCATGACTGGAAAAGGGGGGACCTGCCACTTTTTTACCTTCCCTAAAGCTAAAAAAGAATATCGGCATTAAAATAAGCCAAAATAAACCGTGAAGCCAATCAAAATAACCATATCCGATTGAAAGAAAAATACCGATGAACCCTGTGATTGCTGCACTATGAAAAGCAACTTTAGCCCAATGCATGTCATTTTTAATTCCATGACGAGCAAGTTGGATATACAAAATTCCTCCAGATATCATGGTTCCAGCTAATGCCATTCTATCATGTGACATAAAAGCAAGGATGAGCGGATTGACTTGTAAAATACCAGCCCTTGTCAAACCGATGAAGTATTCATCATAAGGGAGGATAATACTTGTGAATGCAAAATATAGGGCAATGATTCCTCCAATTAAGATGGATAGACCAAACAGAAATGACCAATACCAGTTTTGCCTGTTAATAGGTCGGAATTCTTCAAATAATAATCGTTCATGAATCCGTTTTGTTAACCCTGGACCGGCTTTAACATAGCCTTCTGATAGCAACAATAAATCTGCACCGGCGCGAACCAAAGCATAGGCTTCCTCTGGTGAATCCACCCCGCCAGAGGTTATAACTATTAGTTCAGGGTGTTTATCTTTAACCTGTTTAACCGTTTTAGCTAGGTTTTCATTGGCATTTGTAGCTTCATACCAATAGCTGTCCTCCGTTCGACGAGGAGCATTTATGACAATACCACCAATACATGTATGCTTTATTAATTTTCCTATTTCTATTTCGTGTTTGCTAACCTCATCATTTGAAAATGATATATAAAAAGGGCGCACAAAAGATACTTCACTTTTACCTAGCCATGAGTTAATTTGTTCACTTGTTACGATAAAAGCATCCACAAAAGGTGTTAAATGCTGAACAATGATATCCCATTCATTGCTGTTTACTTGTGCATCAATCTTTGCGAATATTGGGATTTTAATATTTAGGTTTGTTAATTTTTTAATTGCTAGTTTAAGTGGAACCTTCTCTTGATGCTCAGAAAACAGAATAATGCTATTTTCGACTCTGGGTTCTATTATTGCTTTAGGTTCATTCAGTACGATGGGTCCAATTTCTACAAATCCAAAGCCTAACTCTTGAAAGGCATTAATACCTGATAAATGAGGATCTATATGGCCGCTTAATCCAATAGGAGACGGAAAGGTAGTATCGTTCAATTCTTTACGAAATTCCTTTGGGGGATGCATATGTCCTAAAAAACCAATAAGTTTCCGACCGCCAGGAAGCGATGCAATGGTACTCATGGATTTATGAATAAACTCTCGGCTTGTTGTCGGTCTCATATTATCTAGTAATAGTTTTTTTAATGGATGATAAGACCAATCTGGCATTAACAACACCTTCTAAATATAAATTTATCATTTGCAAAATTCCTATCCTGGATAATAATAACAAGTCATATAGAAATTGTAAAATTATGAAAACTTCTGATGTAATAATTGAATCAAACGTTTGATAAGAATTTGTAATAAAAGATTAGTCCTCTAGGAAACCCTAAATATAGGGAGGGATGCGCAAGTGATGTTTTCTTTAAAAGGGGATGCCCACAAAGTTTTTCTGCGATTGAAAAAAACGATTCATAATGGCGATATCATCAGGGAAACAAAGGAATTTAAAGAAATTGAAGAGATTCAAGCTCTATATCAGTCTCTTGATAGTGATACACTGCAATTAATCCATTACCGAATGATAAAAGAATATAACGGTTCAGGCATTATTCCAATCTTGGTATCCTCTGCTCCCTGGTTGTTACTACTGTTTTCGAAGCAATTAGCTTCCTACCTATTCAAAGATGGATCTTGGCTTTGGGCAGGTTTTTGTATCGTCTACCTGCTTACATTAGGAATTAGTGTATTGATTCATTTCCGCGAGAAAGCCTGGGCAGCTTTTCATATGGAAATCATTCAAGACATTTTAAAGGATAGAAAAAGTGAAAAGACTCAGGGGCATTCCATAAACTAATGTACCCTGAGTCTTCATGTGCCTTCCAAAATTAAACTTTTTTTAATCGACTAATATCTGATATAGTAGTCTTTGAGATAGATAGGAGGACTACAAAATGAAATGTTTCTCAATCGATTTAGACGGGACGTTATTAAATTCTGAACATGATATAACTGAAGCTAACCTGCAAACCATCAATGAATTGCGTGAACAAGGTCATACTGTTATTTTAAACACGGGCCGCGCTTATGCTGATGTCATTAAAATAGAAGCATTACAAAATTTAGAGATTCCTATTTTTTGTGTCAACGGATCTGTGTTATTCTCAGAAAAAAGAGAACTTCTATATGAGGCGACTATATCGATTGAAACGTACAATGAACTGTTTCCAATCTTAAAGGGATTAGGTGTTGGCATCTTAGTTTATACCAATTATGGGGGCTTTCCATCGACTTTACCGCCGCTGCATAAAAAAAGTAAAGAAGAACTCAAAACTCTTTTTGAAGAATTCAACTACAATGAAATTCTTGAAAAAGATCAGTTGAAAATCTATAAATTAATTGCTTTAACCCACCATGACGAATTAGAAAAAGTCGAAGAGGTTAAGAAGGCGCTTGAAGGTAAGTTTGATATTTCAATGGCTTCTTCATTTCCAAATAATGTAGAAATCACTTCAAATGAAGCGCATAAGGGAAAAGCATTATTGCGATACCAGAAAATGATGAATCTTAATTTCGAAGAGATTATTGCTTTTGGTGATGGCGGTAATGACCTTGCTATGTTCGAGGTAGCAACCACTTCTGTTGCAATGGCAAATGCACCGCTTCTTGTCCAGCAAAAAGCAGACATCATCACAAAATCGAATGACGAAGATGGATTTGCCCATGCAGTTCGTCATCTGCTAAATCTTCATACAGAAGCAGTCGTAAAATAAAAAAAGCCCAATTTCCGTTAATGTGAAGGAAATTGGGCTTTTTTATTTTGGCTAAGTTAAAGCTTATTATTGATTTTGGCACTCTG
>NZ_NPDD01000101.1 GCF_002272245.1 Bacillus sp. 7884-1
GAAGCGCCTGGAGCACAAATCAACAGCCACGTTTAACAGAGCAATATTTTAATTGGTTACGGGCTTTTTCAAGAATCCCAATAATAATGCAGAAACAATGGATCCAATCACAACAGCTAATAAATACATTACCCAGCTGCCGTCTACAAGTGGAATAACGAAGACTCCACCATGCGGGGCACGTAATCCGATACTGAACATCATCGATAAAGCACCGGCAATAGCTGAACCTGCCATAACAGAAGGAATCACACGAAGTGGATCAGCTGCTGCAAATGGAATCGCTCCTTCGGTGATAAAAGATAACCCCATAATATAGTTTACTTTTCCTGCTTCCTGATCTTGTTTGCTAAACTTTTTCTTAAATAATGTTGTAGCAATAGCGATTGCTAATGGAGGAACCATACCCGCAGCCATAATGGCAGCCATTGGTTCATAAACACCATTTGCTAATAACCCAGTACCAAACACATAAGCTGCTTTGTTGACTGGGCCGCCCATATCAAAGGACATCATTAATCCTAAAATAATTCCAAGTAAAACAGCATTTCCTGTACCTAAACCAGATAACCACTCAGAAATAGCTGTATTTAATGCACCCACAGGCTTATTAATAACAAATAACATAATGAATCCAGTTAAAGCGATTCCTAATAATGGATATAACAAGATGGTTTTAATTCCTTCAAGAGAAGAAGGCATGCCGGATAGAAGCTTTTTCAATCCTACTACTAAATAACCTGCTAAGAAACCTGCAACAAGCCCGCCTAAAAATCCAGCACCACCACTTGTTGCCAGCATTCCGCCGACCATACCTGCTGCAAAACCTGGGCGATCAGCTATACTCATGGCGATAAATCCTGCTAAAATGGGAACCATTAACGCAAAGGCATTTCCGCCTCCGATTGTCATTAGTGCTTCAGCAATAGGATGATAGGTTGGATCATCAGGATTTGCTGAATTAATACCGAACATAAAGCTGATTGCGATTAAGATACCTCCGCCGACAACGAACGGAAGCATATTAGAAACACCGTTCATTAAGTGCTTATAAATAGTAGAACCGACACCTCTTCCAGTTTGTTCGCTTTCCTGACTTGATTTTCCATTGCCGCTGTAGATTGGAGCATCTTGCTTTAACGCTCTTTCGATAAGTTCTTTTGGTTTACGAATACCATCCGCGACGGCAGTTTCAATTACATGCTTGCCATTAAAGCGGTTCATTTCAACTTTTGTATCAGCAGCCACAATAACGGCCACTGCATTTTCAATTTCTTCTGCTGTTAACACATTTTTAGCACCGCCGGAACCGTTTGTTTCAACCTTAATATCAACACCCATCTCTGCCGCTTTGGCTTTTAGCGAATCAGCAGACATATACGTATGGGCGATACCAGTCGGACAAGCCGTTACAGCAACAATAAATTCTTTCTTACCAGCCATGGATTGTTCTTCTTCTTTTTCTTCCTGATCATGAGAATTAATAATGGATAATACTTCATCAGCTGTACTAGCTTCTAAAAGCTGTTTGCGTACTTCACCTTTTAAAAGAATCGTAGAAAGTCGAGAAAGTGCTTCTAAATGTGTATTGTTTGCCCCTTCTGTCGCTGCAATCATAAAGAAGAGGTGGGAAGGCTTACCATCGAGAGATTCATAGTTTACACCAGCTTTTGATCTCCCAAACGCAATCGCTGCATGTTTAACAGCGTTTGTTTTTGCATGTGGGATCGCAATCCCTTCACCAATCCCTGTTGTACTTTGTTCTTCTCTATTTATAATGGCCTTTTTATATTCTGCACGATTACTTAACTTGCCTGCATTGTCTAGAACCGATACTAACTCTTCGATGGCGCCGGTTTTTGTTGTACTTGTTATTGAAAGGTTGATGGTTTCTTTTGTTAATAGCTCTGTAATCCTCATCATCATTCTCCTCTTGGGTTTGTCTTTTCTACTAGTACTTGAGGGAGCAAGCCTTCCATTTTTTCTCGTGTGCATAATCCGATGGAAAAGGCAGTCGCGCTGCCAGCTGCCACACTAAAACGAAAAGCTTCTTCTATCGATTTTGTTTTTTCATAGGTTGCAATGAAGCCGGCTACCATGGAATCTCCAGCACCCACTGAGCTTTTTACATCACCTTTTGGGCTAGTGGCGATTAAGGCGAGGTCCTTATTGATGAGGACAGCACCTTTTTCAGCAAGAGATACAATCACATTTTGTGCACCTTGTTTGATAAGCTCTCTGCCATAAGGAATGACCTCTTCACAAGAGTTAATAACGGTATTAAATAAGTCACCCAACTCGTGATGATTTGGTTTTATTAGGAAGGGGTTTAATGGAAGTACCTTCTTAAGTAACTCACCTTCTGCATCGACAACGAATTTCGTGCCATTTTCATTACATAGCTTTACAAGCTCTTCATACGTACTTTCTGGCATAGTAGATGGAATACTGCCAGCGAGAACAAGGATATCTTCGTTTGTTAACTCTCGAATTTTTCCTTTCAAGGCATTCAAGTTTTCCTCTGTAATGTGAGGTCCTTTTGCATTAATTTCTGTTTCTTTTTCTGACTTAAGCTTTATATTAATTCTTGTGTCTTCATCGACCTTCACAAAGTCAGTGTTTATACCGTGTGCAGTTAAAAACTTTTCAATATAATCTCCAGTAAAACCACCTAAGAATCCAAGAGCATGACTGTCAACGTCTAATCTTTTTAAAACTTGAGAAACATTAATTCCTTTTCCGCCTGGAAATTTGGTTTCGTTTTTTGTTCGGTTTAACTCACCGAGCGTTACCTGTTCTACCTCTACGATATAATCAAGTGATGGGTTTAACGTAACTGTATATATCATGATGTAACCACCTTAATTTTTGTTTTGCTGTGATAATGCTCCTGCGTAACAGGGTCTATTTCATTTGTGATAATGGTTGCCAGGTGTAAATCAGCAATTTTTGCAAAAGCAATTTCCGAGAATTTTGATTCATCCGAAACCACAAATGCTTCACGAGATAAAGAAATCGCTAATTTTTTGACCATTGCTTCTTCGGGATCGGGTGTGGTATAGCCAAATTGGGAGTGAATTCCGTTTACTCCCATAAAGCACTTATCAAAACGATAATGTTCCAGACTGTCTAATGCCCCGCGTCCAATTAAGGCTTTTGTTGTTGGCTTAGCATATCCACCTATTAAAAAAGTTTTTATATTTTTTTCAAGTAGTTCATTTACGTGTGTTAATCCGTTTGTTACTGCCACGATGTTCTCAGGAAGGAAAGGAATCATTTCGAATATAGTGGAACCTGCATCCAAATAGATACAGTCTCCTTCTTCCACTAAGCTACCAGCGTACTGTGCAATTTGACGTTTAGATTGAAGGTTTTTGGAGGATTTCTCAATCATGCTTGGTTCCTGGAGCTTTCCTTGCAGCCTTGCAGCACCACCATGGACTCGCTTGAGAAATTTTCCTTCTTCTAGCTGTATAAGATCTCTTCGGATCGTGGACTCAGAGGAATTTGTTAATTCCACGAGTTCTTGAAGTTTAACTGAACTCTTTACTTTTAATGCTTCTAATATGATTTGATGGCGTTCTGGCTCTAACATCTTTACCGCCTCCTAAAACGCTTTCATTATGATTACTAACCTCATTTTACAATTGGAAACAGCAAAAATCAATCAAAAAGATTCAAAAACATTCTTTTTCGTTCAAAAAACTTCAAATAAAAAAGGATGCCTTTAGCATCCTTGTAACAGGTAGAGATAGTATTCCCAAAATGAAATTAAAAAGGTTCTTTCTTAATGCTTTCACCATTTAGCAATTCCCTCTAGAAATTAGTAAAACCAACACAAATTTCATAGTTTAATAATACTAATTGGAAACTGTGAAGGGGGCGAACGTTTTCTTCACCTTTTTAGATTCTTCACGCTTTTGAGAATTAAAACAGTTTTAGTTAAAAATATAGATATATTTGAAACCTTATTGAGTATAATACGTATATGTACAGGTAGCGGTATTGTAAAAAATTTTTATAGATAGGAAGAATAAATTTGGGCACAAATATAATGGTAGTAGCAAATTATATCTATGATATTTACTATTGGTTAATTTTGATTAATATTTTTGGATCTTGGTTTCCGCAATTTCAAACGAGTAAAGTTGGCCTCTTGATAGGGAGACTTGTTAATCCTTACTTGTCTGTCTTTAGAAAATTTATCCCGCCTCTAGGTATGATTGACTTTTCACCAATCATTGCGATTTTGGCCTACAGCTTTATCGGGAGATTTGCTCTAGCGGGTCTACAGCAGCTGTTAATCATGGCAGGTGCCTTTTAATTAATTATGAAATGGAAGCTAGGGCTTTACTTACATTTAGGTGTAGGTAAAGCCCTATTTCTATCATATTTATCAGAAAATATTAGTATCACTTAACTGGTAATATAAGGTATTCTAGAAAAATAGGATGATGAAAGGGGGAGATTTTGATGAAGTCTGCTTTAATACTCGGGGGAACGCAATTTGTTGGCAAAAGATTGGTGCAATTATTAGTAAATGAAGAAGTAGAAGTGACCATTGCGACAAGAGGTTTGATGCCTGATTCCTTTGGTAATCAAGTTACTAGATTGTTAATGAACCGTGAAGACACAGAATCAATGGATCAAGCTTTTAAGGATAAGGAATGGGATGTTGTTTTCGATCAAACCTGTTATTCATCACAAGAAGCCCTTGATACGCTGAAGGCACTAAATGGAAAAGTTAAAAAGTATATATTTACTTCGAGTCAGGCAGTTTATGATTTTGGGACAAATTGTACAGAAGAAAGCTTTAATCCAATGGAGTTTCAGCCTGTATTAAAATCCAGGAGGGACTACATAGGTTATGTAGGATATCAGGAAGCAAAACGAGCAGCGGAGGCAATCCTTTTTCAGAATGCAGACTTCCCTGTGACTGCCGTCCGTTTTCCAATTATTATTGGAAAAGACGATTATACCAATCGTTTAAACTTCCATGTTGAGCATGTGAAAAAAGGAAAAGCGATGTTCATTGAACATCCTACCTTTAGATATAGTTTTATTGACTCAGGTGAAGCGGCTTCCTTTTTATTAAGTATGGCGAAGTCAGATTATTATGGACCGATTAATCCAGGATCTGAGGAAGATACCAGTTTGAGCGAATTAAACGGACTAATGGAGGATTTAATTGGAACTAAAGCTATCTTAAGTGTAGATGGTGATCCATCTCCCTATAACTTGCCTGGATCGTGGTCGGTGAATACGAGTCTTGCTCAGTCAATGGGGTTCAGTTTTACATCATTGAAAAGGCTTTTGGAAAATTTAATTCATCATTATTCAAAGTTTTAATCAAGGGGGGAATACTGTGAGTATTCGGAAGGCAACAATAGATGAGCTAGATTCTTTAACGGAACTATTTGATTCCTATAGAGTGTTCTATGAGCAAGAGTCTGATATACAAGGTGCCAAGTTTTTTATTAAAGAAAGATTATTAAATGAGGATTCAGTCGTTTTTATCGCATATGATGAAATTCGAGCGGTTGGTTTTGTTCAGTTATATCCAACATACTCATCTGTCAGTATGAAGCGGTCGTGGATTCTAAATGATTTATATGTAAATGCATCTGCTCGCAAAAAGGGTTTTGGAGAGAAACTAATTCAAAAAGCCATTGAATTTGCAGAGGAAACAGGTGCCAAAGGATTATCATTAGAAACAGGGCAGGAAAATGTAACAGCGCAAAGACTATACGAAAAAATCGGCTTCAAAAAAGAATCCAATTACTTTTACTATTTTTCTTTATAAATGGATAAGATGACACATACTACCTTTAGATGAAAAAATTCGTTGGAGGTAGCTAGAATGAATAATGAAACACAAAATGATACGATTATTTGTAATGAAGCGTTGCGTGGTAAACCGTATCTGGATATTGACCGTGTGATTACAGAAGGTAACCCAAAAAGTTCAAATCAATATGGAAGCAATCCGGAAGCGGCGGATAAATAAATCATTTTAGGTGAAAAGAGGCGATAAGCCTCTTTTTTTTGGAGTTAATCTAAAATTGAAGACTCATGATGACCAAAAATTATAAAAAACGTGGAAAGTAGTAACCATAAAGGCTCTATGATGACCGAAAATCATAGAAAAAGAGGAAAGTGGTAACCATGAACCGTTTCCTATCCAATGACCCCAGCCATGAATGGAAAGTAAATTTTATTATCTATCTTTTTCGAATTTTAGTAATATATTAGGTATACCATTTAAATGTAAAGGGAGGATGTCCCATGGAAATTAGACAACTTACCTCTTTGGATGCAGAAAAATACCGGGATCTAAGATTAGAAGCCTTAAAACAAGCTCCAGAAGCATTTTTAACTAGTTATGAAGACGCTATGAAAAGGGAAAATCCGATTGCTCAGGTTGAAAGTAATTTAAAAACAGAAGGTAGTTATACTTTTGGGGCTTTTGAAGGTGATGAGCTAATTGGAGTTGTAACACTCCTTCAAGAAAAGGCAGAGAAAATACAACACCGGGCAAACATTTATGCGATGTATGTTACTCCAAAGAAACAAGGCGCAGGTGTGGGGAAAGCATTACTCACAGAAGCAATTACTAAAGCAAAATCAATTGAAGCGATTGAAAAAATTAATTTATCAGTCGTTGCAAGTAATGAACCAGCTAAGAAACTATATACGAGACTAGGATTTAAAGTATTTGGACTTGAAGAAAAAGCTATGAAACTGAATGGCGTTTATTTGGATGATGAACATAGGGTGCTGCATTTAAAATGAACAAACCTACCATTAGACAAGCAACCATCCAAGATTTACAAAGAATAGTATCTATTTTTGACTCTTATCGTGAGTATTTTGGCCAGAAAAAAGACCAGGATATGGTGGAAGAGTTTCTATTTGATAGATTTGAACACTTAGAATCCGTTATTTTTATCGCAGAGCAACAAGATGAAGTGATTGGATTTGCACAGCTCTATCCTGTATTTTCTTCCTTAACATTACAACGTGTGTGGCTGCTAAATGACTTTTTCATTGCTGAAGAGTTTAGGGGAAGCGGGGTCGGATCACAGCTTTTTACGGCCGTGAAGGAATTTACCTTATTAACAAAATCAAAAGGCATTGAACTATCAGTCGAACATACAAATAAAAAGGCATGGAGTTTTTGGGAAAAACAAGGCTTTAAACAAGATAAAGAATTTCGGTATTATTTTTATAAGCTTTAACTAAAAAAGAGGTGGATAGAATGACAGCAAATAAGCAGGGAAGTATTGCGGCAGAAATCAAAGCTGATGGGTCGTTTAACCGGCAGAAGAATAGATTTAGTACACCGTTTGGATTCGGTGAAGGTGAATTGCCTGTTGAAGCAGGGAGATATCGACTATTATGGTCAGCAGTCTGCCCATGGGCACATCGTTCAGTGATTGTCAGAAGAATACTAGGATTAGAAGATGTAATCAGTTTAGGTACCGCTAGTCCGATGCGACCAAAACTTACACATGTAGACTGGGAATTTTCTTTAGATGAAGGCGGGGTAGACCCTGTTTTAGGAATTCGCTATATGAGCGAAATCTATAAGAAAACAGATCCGGATTATTCGGGGAGGCCTACCGTTCCTGTCATCGTGGATGTGAAGGAACAAAAGGTTGTGAACAATGATTATTTCAAACTCACAAACTATTTGGAAACAGTCTGGTCGGCCTTTCGTAAGGAAAATGCTCCAGATTTATACCCTGAATCCTTACGCGAAGAGATTGATGCCTTAAACGATGTCATCTTTCATGAAGTGAACAATGGTGTGTATAAATGTGGATTTGCTCAATCTCAGGAAGCGTATGAGCTGGCATATGACACTTTGTTCGCTAGGTTAGATGAATTAGAGAAGCGCCTTTCATCACAACGTTTCCTACACGGAGACTATATTACCGATTCCGATGTACGGCTATACGCTACATTAGTCCGTTTCGATGCTGCCTATTACTCCGCATTTAAGACCAATCGAAATCGGATTGTTGATTTCCCACATCTATGGGGTTATTTACGAGATTTATATCAAACACCTGGTTTTGGTGATACCACAGATTTTGATGCAATTAAAAAGCATTATCATCTATCGAACCACATAGCAAGCAATGATCAAAAGGGGCATAATGGTATTTTGCCAAAAGGACCGGACCTTTCAGGACTTCTTTCTCAGCATAACCGCCAAGAATTAAGTAATAAGGAAGAAAAATTTCTCATACGTTAAGAAGGGAGTTGAGGTAATGATTATTCGTAAAGCTTTAGAAAGCGAATTACCATATATACGAGAACAAAGAGTAATCTCTTACAAAGAGCATGCTGCAATCATCCCTGAGGGTCATTGGCAGGCATTGAAACAGGCCATTTTATCGACGGCCGATATAAAGCCTGGAGTTGAGCTGCTAGTAGCAGAAGTAGATGGGGTGATTCTCGGAAGTGTTGCTTTGTTCCCGGCAGAGACAGATGCCTATGAAGGTAATGTTGACGCGGTGGATTATCCGGAAATACGAATGCTCGCGGTTTCTCCAGCAGCGCGCGGGAAGGGAGTGGCTACGGCCTTAATTTCTGAATGTATTAAGCTTTCAAAAGAGAAGGGGCACCATTCAATTGGGCTTCATACAGGCGAATTTATGAAAAATGCAATGAAACTATATGAGCGGCTTGGTTTCGAAAGATTACCACAATATGACTTTATTCCTGCAAACGATGGCATTATTGTAAAAGCCTATCGACTATCCTTAAACAATGAGTAGGCGAAATACTATGATAAAAATTTGTAAAGCAAATCGTGATTATGTACATGGAATTTCTAAAGTATGCTCAGATGGGTACCGGGCCACGTACAGTAAAACACATAGTAAAGGATATATTGAGAGGATTATAAAAGAATTTTACAATACTGAGAGAATAATGAGCGAAGTATCCACTACCAGCAAGCAGTGGGGAGGATATTTTGTTGCAATTGAAAATGACGAAGTAGTCGGGGCTGGTGGTGGAGGAATGATCAGCGGAACTGCAGGAGAAGTTTTTGTTTTGTATCTGGATCCCAGCCGGCGTAATGAGGGAATTGGCACCAAACTCCTGGATGCTATCACGAAGCAGCAGAAAGAAGACTATAATGCCTCCGAGCAGTGGGTTTCTGTTAATAAAGATAATATAAAAGGAATTCCTTTCTATGAGGCAAGAGGATTTGTTTTACAACATGAACAACATGGGTATGGAAATGAAGTGGGAGAAAGCTACATATCATTAAGATATTGTCGTCCGATTTAATAAGGTATTTTAAAGAGCTAGGCTTCAAGGCAACATAAGTAATCAATTAAAAACACTTGTCATAGTGACAAGTGTTTTTAATTTTCTTTTGTAGATACTACAGGTACTGTTTTTATTTTATAGATGAAGTAATAATATTTATATATCACAATCAATACAAACATGACCCGGACCATTAGACTATCAAGGATGAAAAAGGGAATGGCAATCATCACATCAGCGAATAACAAAATCGTGAGCTTTTGTTTAAACGTCATCGACCTCTCTTTTACAAAAGTCTCTAAGTGGCGTTTATAGAGAGTGGTACCCTTAAACCAAATTTCAAAGCGCTCAGATCCTTTTACAAAACAGTAGGAAGCTAGTAATAATAACGGAGTTGTCGGTAACACTGGCAAAATAAGACCCAGAACTCCTAAGCCCAGGGCAATAAAACCGATAATAATATATAGAAGTTTTACAATTTTATTCATATCGCTTTGTCCCCTGTTCGTTCAATGTACCTCTATATTATAGCACTTTAAAAAAGAAAGTTTTTTGACAGAATAAGTACATTAAAACTGTTTTAACCACCATTATGTTAAAATAATGAGGTCTAGAGAATGGGGGCTGCTATTAAATGATTACATTCTATAAAGTTATCGTAGTGATACATATTTTTTCAGCGATTATGGGAATGGGTCCAGGCTTTATCCTTACGACCGTTGTAAAGTCGGGAAAGACAATGACAGAATTAAGGCATTCCTATGCCGTTAGACATAAACTGCATATATTTGTGATGGTGGGCGGTATGCTTTTACTCATCACAGGTTTAATAATGGGCTTCATGAATCCAAGCCTGTTCCGGATGGGCTGGTATGTAACAAGTCTCGTACTTTTTTTAGCAGCGCTCGCAAGTGGACCGATTTTGTTATCACCGAGTTCTAAGCCAGTAAAGGCTTTATTAGCCTCTCACCAGGGGGAGGAAATCCCTGAAGAATATTATCGTTTATCAAAAATTCTATTCAGATATGAACACCTAGCAAACTTTATTTTTATTATCATTATAGCTTTAATGATTTTAAAACCATTTTAATTTTAAAAAGGTATGGCACAGATTTGGTAGCCATACCTTTTTACGCTTAAATATCAGAAAATAGATATTCTATTACTTCAGGAAATCTCTTTTTAAACGAAGAATAATTGTGCTCACCATTTGTAATCGTTTGGTAGCGGGTATCTTCAATTTTGCTACTCAAAATTTCATAGATGGATTGAATCATTTCTGTAAGCTGGTTATTCAAATCTTTATCATCGCTGACTTCGTGAGTACCAAAATCCATATAAAACCTCTCAACTGCAGACAAATCAGAATTTCTAACGAACACCTCGAGTTCCTCTTGGTTGCGATAATATCCAGGAGATATCGCCGCAATTCGCTTGAAAATATGTGGATAAGTGCAGGCTGCATATGTAGAAATAAGACCTCCTAATGAAATTCCAGCCATCGAAGTATGTTCCTTAAGAGTTCGGTACTTATCGTCTATTAATGGTTTCAGTTCATTTACGATAAAGTCCAAGTATTGTTCACCTTTACCACCAGAAGAGCTGGGATGACCAATTACTTTCTCTGCGATTGCTCCAGATACCCATGGACAGTATTCGTTAAAGCGTTCTTCTCCTTCAGGATTTAAGTCGATTGCTACCACGATTAATTCCATTTTGTTTTCATCTAAGAAATTTTTTAATCCTAAAGATACGCCCTTAATGGCTCCTTCATCTTCAAAAACATTTTGCCCATCGTGCATATACAAGACTGGGTATCGTTTTTTAAATTCATGATAACTCAAAGGCAGATACACTCGAATCATTCTTTCTTGAAGGAATGAGGACATATAAACGTGAAATTTTTCTATCATCAGCACACCTACTATTCTGTAAACTCTACTTCATTAATTTAGCATATTAGTAAGAAAAGTGGTGGAATAAAAACAGGCTGGGGAGATCGATTTGTCTCACCAGCCTGCGGGAATTGTAATTATCCCTTTAAAGAATCAATTAACCCCACCAGAATCTGTCTCTTCTACATCTTCTGTCGTCATCTCTTCTGTCATCATCTCTTCTGTCATCATTTTTTCTGTCATCATCGCCAACAATTCTTACTCTATCAGCACGGATAATAACTTCTTCTGCATCAATAAAAACTCTTCTGACTTCTCTGCGATCATCATCATCACGACGTCTTCTTTCATTAGACATTCCATATCCCCCCTTTCAAGGTTGTACTATAAAATATGCTCTTACAAAATTAAGTGCTTGGACAAATTACACATATTTTCTCTCGAAATAATTTATCTCAATAAAGCTAAGAAGGATATTTGTTATACGATGTGGAAATAAGGTAAAAATAGAGGATAGTGAAAGGTTCCCTTGATTGGAGGATGGTCAATATGGATATAGTTGAAAAGGCGCTGCAGTTAGCTAGTAAGTTTCATGAAGGACAATATCGGAAAAATACGGACATTCCGTATATTACACACCCTGTGGCTGTGGGAATGTTGTTAGTAAAGAACGGGTACAGTGAGGAAATTGTTGCATCCGGAATCTTACATGATACGGTTGAGGATACGGAACTAACACTTGAAGACATCAAAAGGGAATTTGGAACAAAGATTGCTGAAATCGTTGAAGGCAGTTCAGAACCCGATAAATCCCTTCCATGGAAGGACAGGAAGGAGCATACCATTGAATACTTAAAAGGTGCTTCGGAGGAAATTCGAATTGTTGTTTGTGCAGATAAACTACATAATATTCGGTCCATTATAAGAGATTATGAACTAGTTGGCGAAGAGGTTTGGGCCAGATTTAATGCAGGAAAGGAACAACAAAAGTGGTATTACACAAATATAGTAGAAAGCTTGGGGAGCCAATCCACTTTTGATTTACTTACAGAATTACGAAATGAAGTCAATCGACTTTTCAGGGAGACGGCCTAGGATGAAGGAGTATAAGGTTCATACATATGAAGAAGCTATAGAGGTAATAAGAGCAATTGGGTTTCTACCATTGGCGAAACTCATCCCTAATTATCCCTCACTCGATAGTATAACTGCGAAGGAACATTGGTATACCGGTTCCGAGCTGGATCCATGGCTGTGGCGTGCAAAGTTTCCAGGAGATGGATCAGCCGCATATGGTAAATTTGTTAAAAAGAAATCTGTTTTACTATCTACAGAACTGTTACCTTTCATTCGTGCTATTTTAGGATCCCCACTTTCGGTAGAAGCTCGGTATCAGGATGGGCTAATGTCGAAAGAAGCTGTAGAGCTGTTTGCGCTTATTAAGGAGAATGAAGGAATAGACACTAGAGTATTGAGAATAGAAGCAGGAATGAAGGATAAAGAAAAGAAGAAGTTATTTGATAATGCCCTGCTGGAGTTGCAGGGTTCCATGGATATATGTGTTTCAGGGACGAAAGCGAAGACGAATGATGATGGTGAGAAAAACGGCTGGAGTAGTACCTCTTTTGAAACAATGAACTATTGGGCAAAGAATCATAGAATTGATGGGAGTCAGATTGAAAAGGAAGAAGCGAAAATGAAGGTAAGAGATCATTTTGCCTCCATTTGCAGTACTGAGGCAATGAAAGCCTTCAATAAAATATTTGGGCTATAGAGGAAATCACGACGATTTCCTTTTTTTGATGCTCAATCAGACTGTAACGTAAACCATCTGCACCCCATTTTTTAAAACAACCCGTGATACGAGCGTGTCCACTCTATCCAACAATTTCATATTTTATATAAAAGGAGATGAAAAATATGAGTTGTAGAAAAAAAACGTTTTCGCTCTGCGTTTTTCCAGGTTACAGATGGTGCGGACCGGGCTGCAGCGGTCCAGGTGCACCTATCAATGATTTGGATTCCTGCTGTTACAAACATGATTTATGTCTGGAACGTGGAAACTCCCCTTGTTACTGTGATAAACGATTTATGGAATGCCTTCATTCCAAAATTAATCCTTGTACAAAAAAGGGCAGGCAGGCGAATGTCATATATAAATTCATGAAACTAAAAACAGGTTTCACATGTGGTCATCATAACAGATGCTAGGCAAAATTATTTTAGACAGGCTTTTTTCTCCAATCTGCAAATCCACTTATAGAATACCAATAAGATAAGTAATAGAATAGGATCAAGAATAGCGGCATGCCACAGTTTCCACCAGCCATAATGAAAATATCCCCACGGTTCAGGAAACAGAGTAATGACCTCGTAAATTAAAATTGCAATAACGAAAATAATAAAAAAAAGCAATTGTTTAACCCAGCCTTTATTATGAGGATACCAATTTAAAAAAAATATATTTACTGGTGGAATTAGGAACACATGAGGGAGTATTCCCCGCCAATCTAAATCTTTGTCAAAGTACCAGTATGCATGATATTTGAATTCAATAAAAATATCGAAAAGAACTTGAAAGGAAATCGTAAATAACCAAATATGAAGAATTTGATTGCCTGATAGTAATTTATTTGTTTTAAAACCCAAATAGTTAAAGGTGACAATTGCGATTAAAAGTCCTATCATAACATTTCCCTTTTTTTAATTTAATGTGTCCATAAAGGAAGGTACTATGCAAAGGATAATAAGCATTCAGATAATATTTAATTATAAATTTTTACAGTAAATCCTATATAGTTTTCCTAATAATATGTCTGATATAATAGTTTATAGAAGTAGTGCCCTTGAAAGGTCACTACTTTTTCTTAAATGTAGATATAGTCAGGGAAACCATTATAATAATGAAATAACATGAAAGGAGCTTTGGCCACAGCTGTGATTATGTCAGTCAGCTGTCATGCAGCAGGCAGGACTAATCGATTTTGATTAGTTGGGAGATGAACAAATACCAATGTTAAAAAAATTCGGATCACTAAATGAGCTTAAGATACGTATTTATCTTTGGGTTGTCCCATGTATTATTATTGCCCTCATCTCTAATACACTTCTACAAAATATTGATGCCACAAATAAATTTCAATTTACAATTAATAATACTCTCTCAATATGGTTTATCATCAGTTGGTTTTTACTATACAAAAGACTTTTTGTTCAATTTACTGAATACTCCAATTTGGCATTAGTCAGTTTTTATCATGTTACGACGTTTTTTGACGCAGTCCGCAACTACATGGTAGTATCAGGCGGGTCTCTTGGGGATTTTATTATTTGGATGCCGATTATAACCTTGTTCTTTTTCTTAACTTTAGGAACGAAACGAGGGTTATACTATTCTATTGTCATTTTTCTTACAACATTTGTTACGGGAATTATGTATATCAATAGTCTTTCCTCAGAATCAATTGATTCGTTAGGTCAATATTACTTTGCCAATCTTGTTTACATTATTGTTCTCTACTATGCTCAGCATGTGTTTAAGACTTATGCTGATCTCGAAATGTTTAAAAAGTACGCTTATTATGATTCATTAACGAGAATTGCGAATCGTCTGCGGATTGATGAATGGCTTGAAAAGAAGCTTAAGGTTTTTGAGGATAAGAAAGAAGGATTCTCCGTTATTTTCTTTGACATTGATCATTTTAAGTTGATCAATGATAACTATGGTCATAAAATTGGGGATGAAGTTCTAGTAGAGTTAGCGGAACTCATCCAACATCAGCTTGACAATCGAGAGCTATTTGGACGTTGGGGTGGGGAAGAGTTCATCATTATCTCTAATACAGTTGGTGAAGAAACCGTTAAGTTTGCCGAACACTTAAGAAAGGTTGTTTCTGAACACAGCTTCAAAGAAGCAGGAAACCTAACAGCAAGTTTTGGAGTTACCAATTCTAAACCAGGTGACAGTATTGATTCTTTATTGAATCGAGCTGATAAAGGTTTATATGCGTGTAAAAACTGCGGAAGAAATCAAGTTAGTTATATCAAATAAAGGGTTGGTGCGAGATTGGGCACCAACCCATTTTTTATTTCTATAGGTTTTGAATTTCTCAATTCAACAGCGTCACTTTCATTGCCTAAATGGAAATTCTGCACCTTCCGTACGAATTCTTCCGTTTCTAACATCAATATTTCCTTCTATTTTTCCATCCTTAGAAATAACATGGACGATATACGTTCCTTCACCGGGATAGTAGGAGATGTTTGTAATCTTAAAGGATTCTTCAGGATAATTTTCCTTAAGGTAGGCAGAAACGAGTTCTCTGCTATTTTCCTTTGTGACTGGGTTTCCATTTAAAGAGAAATAGATGAAAACAAACAAAAGCAACACGATACCAATAATTGATAAAAAAGTAGCTTTTGCCTTCATATAGAAACACCCCTTAATCTAATGATATCTATTTACATTATAGTGTAAAATTACACCTTTTGGCACGTTTTTATTCTGGAAATATGAAAAAGGGCAAAAAAAGAGCCCGGTACACCTGTACCAAGCTAAATTATGGGAAGTTTTAAGAATAAGGTTCCTTAAACCTTAAGACTCAAATAAGTTATCTTTATAATAAGATAAACATTTGTAGAAGTTATAGAGAAGTTATGTGGAATTTGTGAAGATGAATTTTTGGCAAAAAAAAGGATTGGTACACTCAGTACCAATCAAATTATGGGAAGTTTTTAAGAATAAGGTTCCTAAAACCTAAGTCTCAAATAAGTTATCTTTATAATAAGATAAACATTTGTTGAAGTTATAGAGAAGTTATGTGGAATTTGTGAGGATAAAAAAATTTATTCTAAAGAGTGAAAATGGATAAAAAATCTAATAATAATTGTGCAGTTTCAATTTATTATTAGGAGATGAATTTTTGAGCAGATATTTAACCAGATTCATGCTTTTGTTTCTTTCATTAGTATTAATCTTCCCAGCTTTCACAAATGCGGAAGAGAACAAACAGGCTGAGCGACAAACGCAAGCGCAGCCACTTAGTCAGAAAACTGCCCAACTTAGGGTTGATTTGAGGCATTTTTGGAATGAACACGCTTTTTGGACAGAAAAGTTGGTAGTTAGTTCAATTGCAGGGTTAGAGGACCAAGAACAGGTGCTAGCAAGATTATTGAAAAACCAGGACGATTTAGGAAATGCCATTAAACCCTTTTACGGAGAGGTAGCCGGCAACAAACTTGGTCTGTTGTTGAGAGAACATATTCAAATTGCCGGTAAAGTGGTAGCTGCAGCAAAAAGCGGGAATCAGGCTGATTTCAAAAAGTACAATGCCGAGTGGTTTAAAAATGCAGATGATATTACTAACTTTTTAACTGCTGCAAATCCAAATTACAATAAAAAAGTATTGAAAGAAATGATGTATACGCATTTAAAACTAATCACAGATGGTGTGGTTGCCAAACTGAATAAGGATTGGAATGCGAATATTACGGCCTTAGACAAAAATCAAGAACATCTAATGCATATGTCAGATTTCCTTGCAGACGGAATTATCAAGCAGTTCCCTAATAAGTTTTAAGAAAAATGGAGCCCTACTTTGTAGTTGGGACTCCATTTTTTTAATGTGGTAAGAATGCAAGCTGATAAAAGAATAATACGGCGAATACATAGAGAAGCGGGTGAACCTCACGCCATTTTCCTTTGGCAATCTTCAAAAGCGGGTAGCTGATAAAACCAAGTGCAATTCCGGTTGCAATGCTCGAGGTTAACGGCATACTCAGAATCACTAGGAATGCAGGAAAAGCTTCATCTAATTCGTCCCATTTAATCTTCGCTATGCTTCCCATCATCATGCTGCCTACAATAATAAGAGCAGGTGCGGTAATCGCAGAAATCCCTGACACTGCACTGACAAGAGGTCCAAAGAATGCTGACAAAATAAATAAGACAGCAACGGTTAGAGACGTTAAGCCAGTTCGTCCTCCTGCAGCCACTCCTGAAGTGGATTCAATATATGCTGTTGTTGGACTTGTACCAAACATAGCACCAATTGAGGTTGCAATAGAGTCGGATAGTAAGGCTTGGCGTGCACGCGGAAATTTCCCGTTTTTCATTAATCCAGCCTGATTAGCAACACCAATCATTGTGCCAGTAGTGTCAAAAATCGTTACTAAAATAAATGAAAAAACAACGGCATATAGACTGTGCCCAATGACATCACTTAAAGCTTTAATAGGGTTTCCTACCATTAATCCTTCAGGAAGAGATGGAAGTGACACAAATCCTTGGTCAAAAGAAAGCTGGTTCGTAAAAAAGGCGATTAGCCCAGTAATAATCATTCCAAAAAATAAAGCTCCATTGATTCGGAGCACCATTAGTATTAATGTAATGGCCAGTCCGACAATTGCAAGCGCAGCTGAAGGAGATTTAAGATCACCCAAACCGACAAGATTGGTAGGATGAGCAGTAATGATATGCGTAAGTCTTAAACCAATGAAGGCAATAAATAAACCAATACCTGCTGTAATCCCATGTTTGAGGTTTTCTGGAATCGCATCAATTAATTTTTCTCTGAAAGGTGTTAAAGACAAGATAACAAAGATGATACCGGCAATAAAAACAGCTGCAAAGGCTGTTTCATAGTTAATATTTTGCCCTCCGCCAACGACTGAATAGGCGAAGTATGCGTTAAGTCCCATTCCAGGTGCAATGGCGATTGGATAATTTGCGAATAATGCCATCCAAAGTGTCCCAACAACTGCAGAGATAATAGTTGCCGTGAATACTTGTTCAAATGGAACACCTGCGTCTGCAAGAATGACTGGGTTCACAACAACAATGTAGACCATTGTAAAGAAGGTCGTAATTCCCGCGAGTAGTTCTGTTTTTGTATTTGTTTGGTTTTCTTTAAGTTTAAACATAGGATTCCTCCAAAAAGCGAACATTTTTTAACAACTTTTATATAATATTCGTTTTTAACGAGTATTTCAATACTTCTTAAAATAAAACAAAAATTTGCTCTAATAATATAAAACCTTTTTCCTTCTTCATAGTCTAAAATTTAGGGAACATGAGCTAAGCAGAGGGATGAAGGATAGTTGGATAAAAAGTGCAATCATTGCTTGAGCAGTCTTTAAACGGGGAAGAAATCGATATCAAGGTGATGGCATATATTCTATATCTAAGACATTTCCAGATGAGGGAGATTATTTTGTCATTGCCCATGTTACCGCAAGAGACATGCACAATATGCCTAAAAAGGAATTTAAAGTAATAGCATCTGAAAATAATATTGAATAAAGATTAAAATCAAAAAAAGTGGTTCATCGACGATGAACCACCTTGTAAATAAAAATCGTTTTTATTTTTCTTTTTCGTGATTATCATCAATTATCCCTTTTGTTGATTGTTTAAATTCTCTTAGTGTTGAGCCGAATGCTCTTCCTATTTCTGGTAACTTGGAAGGACCAAATATAATAAGGGCGAGCATTACAATTAGTATTAAACCTGGTATTCCGATATTTTGAAGCATAGTTTCCCTCCTAAGATTTTTTTGTAATTCCTCTTTGAATCTCCATTTCTACAATAGATTCAGGAAAAAAACTCGTTAATATCAATTTCCTTACCAAGTTTTTTTAGTCCTTGATTAATCTTAATTATTGTGGAAAATCTCGGACGATAGTCCTGATTGAAATATAATTTTAAGATCGTACTTTTACTAAGATTCGATACTCTTTCTAAATCAAATATATTAATGTCTTTTTGTTCATCCATCCATTTACCAAACTTACTTCTTTTTTCATAGCCCATTACCATTCACGCTTTCATTTATATTAATTTGACATTGATTAGAGCTTAAAATTTTACAAAAAAAGCTGTAAAATACATGATTAATATTCCGAGAGTAAACCCCGCAAAATTCATCCACGACACAAAAGGTTCATTATTCTTTTTGTGATCTTCCATAAGCATTTTGGAGATGACGAAGATTACTTGCAATATTGCACCTGCACCAATACCAAGAAATACTGCACCCCAGATTGGTGAAAAGATAAATCCTCCGAACCAAGTTCCCAAAATCGCAGGCGCACCTGCAATCGTTCCTAATAACACAAATTGGCTGATTTTTGGCTTAGTTGATAATAATGGAGCTGCAATCCCAATCCCCTCGGTAATATTATGCAGGGTAAATCCTATAATTAAAAACGTACCTAATGCAGCTTCACCAAGTGCAAAGGAAGAACCAATCGCCAAACCTTCACCAAAATTATGAAGTCCAATCCCAGTTGCCATCAATAAGGCAATTCCTAGCGGCGAATACCCATTTCGTTTTTGCCTTTGTTGTTGGTACTGGTCAAATCCAATCAATAGGAGAAAAGAAAGGACGGTGCTAATTATGACTACCATGTTTCCTTGGAAGACAGAGGGTGCTTCAGCTCCAATTTCAAATCCATCAAATAACGTCCCAAAAAATAAGAATAGTAGGAGACCAACAGTAAGTGCAAGAATGGCATTTATCCAACTTTTCTTCATACGCTTCATAAATGGATACCACAATAGACCTAAAGTAATGGGAACAATTCCTACATAAAATCCAATAAAACCGTAATTCAATACATTATCCCATGAAAATTCAGGAGTTAAGGTGGCTGCATCAATCGTTGCTTCGGTTATGATTCCATTTTCAGAGATAAATAGAATGGTATGGGGATCGCCTTCAACCCATGGATAATTAATAGTTACCTTAGCATCTTCAAACCGTTTAAGTGTAGAATTTGGGGTCATGGAAAATGTCCAAACAGAATCATCAACAATTACTTGTGATACTGTCAAAGTCTCTGGACCAGTATTACTGAGATCCAGTTCAAATCCTGATTGGACAATTTTTATTTTTTCAACGTTTAGGACTTCAATTGGAGCAGCAGGATCCCGTTCTACTCCAGCCCCATTTTTAAATACCCATCCTAACACCAGCAGTAACAGAACTAGAGGAATTAGAAAGGTAATCAGCCATTTTGCTTTCATAATCATTTACACTCCTTTCTATTCAACCTCAAAAAATCCCATCCAGCCCAGCTCCGCAAATTCACTTACATGAGCGTGAAACATATATTTTCCTTTGTATGGAAAGCGAACTTCAAGTATCCCACGTTCACCCTGGCATTGCATAACGGTGTCTGTAAATTGAGATGGGTTATCATTTCTACCTGTTGGAATATAGGTGAAATAGTTGGCATGTAAATGGAATGAGTTTAACAGGTCAAACTCGGTTAAATTGCTTAAATAAATGCGGACAAGCTCATCCTTCTTGATTTTAATGGGATGATTCATAAATGCAAATGCGTAGCCATTTACCGTATAAAATTCATTTGCACCATCTAAATCTAAGTCATACGCATTCATAACAATATTTAATTCTAATGCTGGTTCCCTTGGTGTTTTTGGATCAATAATAAAATTTCCATATAAACCTTTATGAATATGTCGGCGTAAAGGTAAAACATGGCAATGATAAATTTGTAATCCATAGGGCTTTGCTTCAAATTCATACGTAAAGGATTGGCCTGGAGCAATAGCCTCTAATCCATCCATTTCTGGTGGGTGAATACCATGGAAATGAATTGAGTGTGGATGACTTCCTTGGTTAATAAAATGAAACCGTAGTAAATCCCCTTCGGTACAACGAAAGGTTGGTCCTGGAATCGTCCCATTGTAGGTCCATCCTGGAAACTTAATTCCTTTTGCAATTTCAATTTCCTTATCAATTGCAACAACCTTGTATTCGCGTAAAGTCCGACCATCTGAAAGATTCGTCACTTTTCCATAATCAAATTCGGTTAAGAGACGTTCAGCCATTTTATAACCTTCTGTTTTTTCAGAATCATGCATAGTAGTGTGATTTGTGGAATGACTGTTGTGACTAGATGTATGACTGTCAGCATGAACCACATTAGAGAATGGTGCAACCTTATTAAAATATATACTTCCTGCTATCCCCAGTGCCCCAGTAGTTCCGATTTTTAATATATCCCGCCGAGAAATTTTCTTGTCAGCCATTCTTTGACCTCCCCTTAAAAAGTTTCCTTAATGCAAATTTATTTGTGTTTGCCAATACTCTATGATAAGGACAAACTTTTTGTCAATCACCAAATGAAGATTTTTATAAAAACATTCAAATAAATGTTTGACCGTTAAAATAGTTGTTGTATATACTAATAATCAAATGAAGGTTTGAATAAGGAGGAGTAATCTTTTGAAACATGAAGATGTATGTGAAGTAACCTGCGTGGATGAAGATAAAGTAAATCGTGTAAAAGAAGTTATTTCACACAGAGATACCATGTCTGTTGCACAAATATTTAAAGCGTTGTCTGACGACACTAGAATTAAGATTGCTTACGCCTTAAGTGAGGAAGATGAATTGTGTGTATGTGATGTAGCGAATATTGTAGGAAGTACAACTGCTACTGCGTCTCATCATTTACGACTTCTTCGAAATTTAGGTTTAGCGAAATATCGTAAGGAAGGCAAATTAGTGTATTATTCATTAGATGATGATCATGTAAGACAACTAATTCAAATAGCCTTTACTCATCAATTGGAGGGGAAAACTCATGAGTAATGCTGGTTTGGAAAAAACAAATGAGAAAACCGTTTACCGAGTACAAGGATTCACCTGAGCTGGCTGTGCCACTAAGTTCGAAAAGAACGTAAAACACCTGGATGGTGTTTCTGATGCAAGTGTAAACTTTGGTGCTGCAAAACTTACTGTTTATGGGAATACAACAATTGAGGAAATTGAAAAAGCTGGTGCTTTTGAAAACATAAAAGTTGTTCCTGAAAAACAAAAAATTGAAGAGAAAAAAGTGCCGTTCCTGCAAAAACACTCAACTGTCATTGCCTCATTGGTATTCTTACTTATTGGTTGGTTTTCAGGGCAATTAAATGGGGAAGAGAGTACTTCATCCATTTTAGCTTATGGGGCTTCAATGGTAGTCGGTGGTTACCGACTTTTTAGTACAGGATTAAAGAATTTATTTCGTTTAGAGTTTGATATGAAAACATTAATGACCATTGCGGTCATTGGTGCTGCATTTATCGGTGAATGGGGTGAAGGAGCAACCGTTGTTATCCTGTTTGCCATAAGCGAAGCTCTTGAATCATATTCAATGGATAAGGCACGTCAGTCCATACGATCATTAATGGATATCGCTCCAAAGGAAGCACTAATTCGAAGAGGAAATAAAGAGTTAACTGTTGAAGTTGACGAAATTCAAATCGGCGACATTATGATTGTAAAACCAGGCCAAAAAATTGCGATGGACGGGATTGTAATTAAGGGATTATCAGCAGTTAATCAGGCTGCCATTACGGGTGAATCTGTCCCCATTGCAAAAAACATAAATGATGAGGTATTTGCTGGAACGTTAAATGAAGAAGGTTTGCTTGAAGTTAAAGTAACCAAACATGTTGATGACACAACTATTGCAAAGATTATTCATTTGGTCGAGGAAGCTCAAGCAGAAAGAGCTCCTTCTCAGGCATTTGTCGATCGATTTGCAAAGTATTATACTCCACTCATTATGCTTGTAGCATTAGTTGTAGCTGTGATACCACCTCTGTTCTTTGACGGAGATTGGGATAAATGGATTTATCAAGGTTTGGCTGCTCTAGTGGTTGGTTGTCCATGTGCTTTAGTCATTTCAACCCCAGTTGCAATCGTAACAGCAATAGGAAATGCGGCTCGAAATGGCGTTCTAATTAAAGGTGGAATTCATTTGGAGGAAATGGGAGCAATCAAAGCTATTGCCTTTGATAAAACAGGAACTTTAACCCATGGTGTCCCAGTCGTAACGAATTATCTTCCACAATCAGATACAAAACCTAATGAATTGCTCACAATTATTGCTGCATTGGAAAATGGCTCACAGCACCCATTAGCTTCAGCAATAATGAAGAAAGCAGAAGAAGTGGAATTACCATATCGACACCTTCCTATTGAAGAATTTACCTCGATTACAGGTAAAGGCATAAAAGGAAAAGTGAACGATAAAATGTATTATGTAGGCAGTCCTAATTTATTTGATGAAATCTTAACGAATGGAATTCCATCAAACCTTAAAGCGACCATCTCCGAATTACAAAATCAAGGAAAGACTGTTATGGTTGCGGGGACTGAAACAGAAATATTGGGACTACTTGCAGTTGCTGATGAAGTAAGAGGAAATAGTAAATCTGTCATACAAAAACTCCACTCGATAGGCATTCAAGAAACCATTATGTTAACGGGGGATAATTCAGGAACCGCCAATGCAATTGGGAATCAAGTAGGGGTATCTAACATAAAGGCAGAACTATTACCTCAAGACAAATTAACCTTTATTAAAGAACTAAGAAATAAATATGACCGTGTTGCAATGGTCGGAGATGGTGTGAATGACGCACCAGCATTGGCTGCTTCTACAGTTGGGATAGCCATGGGCGGAGCTGGAACAGATACTGCTCTTGAGACGGCAGACATTGCCTTAATGGCAGATGATCTTGGAAAACTTCCGTTCACCGTAAAGCTAAGTAGAAAAGCCTTGGCTATCATTAAACAAAACATCACGTTTTCATTAGGTATCAAACTTGTTGCATTACTATTAGTAATACCAGGTTGGTTAACCCTTTGGATTGCAATATTCGCTGATATGGGTGCGACACTTATTGTCACATTAAATGGCTTAAGGCTTCTCAGGGTAAAAGACAAATAAGAAGAGGCTTCCCAAACAATTGGGAAGCCTTCTTTGTTAAAAGGGTGAAATTACATGATTTATGATGTTATTGTTATTGGAGGAGGTCAAGCTGGACTTTCCGTGGGATATTATTTAAAACAAACAAAATTATCGTTTCTCATCTTAGATAAGGGAAGTGCTGTCGGTGAAAGTTGGAAAAATAGATACGATTCCTTAACCCTGTTTACACCACACTCTTATAGTTCTCTACCAGGGTTATTATTAAATGGGGAGGAAAAACAGTATCCTACTAAAGAAGAAATTTCGGATTACTTAAAATTGTATGCAAATACTTTTTCGCTACCTATTCAACTTAATACCTCAGTTTTGAATTTGGATAAAAAAGATCATTTTATATTGAACACCACAAAAGGTGAATATCCTAGTAGAAATGTAATTGTAGCAATAGGTCCTTTCCAAGAACCATTCATCCCAGAATTTTCACAACTTCTTTCAGAAAATATCCTTCAACTTCATTCATCAAAATATAAAAATCCTAATCAATTAAAGCGAGGTGACACACTCGTCGTGGGAGGGGGGAATTCAGGGGCTCAAATTGCTGCTGAAATATCAATGGAAAGAAAGGTGTATTTGTCAGTTGGACAGCAACTAAAATTCCTGCCCCAGAATATAGCCAACAGAAGTATTTTTTGGTGGTTTGATAAATTAGGAGTCTTAAAGGCTAATGTACATAGTAAAGTTGGTCAATTTATAAAGAATAAACCAGACCCTATATTTGGATTCGAGCTTAAATCACAAGTAACCAATGGTAGGGTGGTATTAAAACCTAGAGCAATTTCAGCTAATAAGAATGATATATTCTTTTATGACAATACCCGATTAAAAGTGTCGAATGTGATTTGGTCCACTGGATTCAAATCAGATTATAGTTGGCTAAAAATCCCCGAAGTTTTAGATGAAAAAGGGCTCCCAATACATCAAAGAGGGTTAACTTCAATTAATGGATTATACTTTTTGGGTTTACCTTGGCAATCTCGAAGGGGATCAGCATTACTTCAAGGAGTAGGAACAGATGCAAAATATATTGTTGAAAAATTATTAAGGGATGAATAATGGGTTCCAATCCTTTGTACAAGTCATGGGAAACTTAGATACGAATATAATGTAAAAACGTATCATTGGAGGCATTCTCTGGCAGAGGCAATTGGAGCCAGTTTATATATATATTCATTTTTATTTTTATAGGCACGGTTACGGGTGGAGTAGCTGAGTTAAAAGAAATTAATAGATTAATCACTAAAAAATATGAAGAGTTTGGGGAGCCAACGCCTACTCCAGTTCCAAAATAGTAATATAAAGAAAGGAATAGATAGTAAATGAAAAAAATTTCCTTGATGATTATTCTTTTTCTTTGTCTATTTGGGGGAGTGGGAGCTGTATTAGCAAGTTCCTTTGCGGCGGAGCAAAACACAAAGCTACAAGAAGAAGACGCTTGTGCACTGGGAATCGATAACCAACAGGCAGTTACAGATAAAAATACCCCAACTGAAAAAGACGGTTGTATGGATGATATGAAAATAAATGAGATTGATTAGAAACTGAAGCGATACTATCCCTTTTGTGCAGGCAGGCTAGGCTATACTGTCTTACAAGGGGATTTTTCTATGCCCGAATTTTCAATTCCAGTCTTTTTAGGTTATTATTAAAATATATTTACTATTAAAAATGTCATGGGGGTTGGAAATGTTAGAGATTCTACTTGCAGGAATTGCCCCTGGATTAGCATTATTAAGTTACTTTTATTTAAAAGATAAGTATGAACCAGAACCTGTATTAATGGTACTTTTTACGTTTATTTCTGGTGCGTTGCTTATATTTCCGATAGCATTTATTGAATATGTACTTAAAGCAGAAAATATTGTTAAATATGATTCCATTTATGCAATTTTTTCTTCAGGTTTGGTTGAAGAATTTTTTAAATGGTCCATTTTATTCGTTTTTGCATACAGGAATGTGGAATTTGATGAGCCTTTTGATGGTATTGTCTATGGAACCTCTGTATCTTTGGGGTTTGCAACTGCCGAAAATATTATGTATTTAATGACTAATGGGATGGAATTCGCTCTTACACGTGCATTACTGCCTGTCTCTAGCCATGCCTTGTTTGGAGTTATTATGGGGTATTATATTAGCAAAGCCAAGTTTACAAAAGAATCAAAGCTGCCCTTCTTACTGTTTTCTATGTTACTTCCAGCTTTATTACATGGAATATTTAATTATTTATTGTTGAACCAAGGCTCTTGGCTGTCGCTACCTCCTTATATGGTGTTCTTATGGTGGTTAGGTTTGAGAAAAGTGCAATTGGCGGAAATTTCAAGTTATAATCATTTTAAAAAGAACTATCATATTCAACAAGGAACGGAATTAAAATCTGGAATGAGATTATACTTTCCATTAAGTAAATAGACGTCTGGAATCTTGTTCAATGACTTATTAATTAAGAAATGCCATGTTTTAGAAGGGAAAGGGAAAAATGACGAAAAGGTTAACTTTGACAATTTCAACAATGTTCATTGTAATGATTTTGGCAATGTGGAGGCTTGAGAAAGATTATATTGAAATTGATTTACAAACGAGAATTTTTATTTCAGCTGGTGCTAGTGTTTTATCAGGATTGATATCATACTTCTTATTTTTTAGGGGAGATAAAAACTAATTCTGCTTATGTCTAGAAAAAACATGCCAATGATATTGTAAAAAGTTAAATTATCTAGGTTACCCACCTGTGAATTAATTGGATCCGTAGCTTTTACAAAAGCTGCGGATTTTTTCTGTTTTTGAATGAAAATAGTAAGTGTTTCATTAAACATTATGAAGGGTTTGAATTCTAGAAAGCTGGAAAATAGTTTTATGGATTTAAAGAGAAAGAAGGTTGAAATTCAAAATGTTTTAATTCATGATAAAATATGGTGATATGAATCGGAGAGTTTTAATACATCAAGAAAGGGGAAACAGTAACATTGAAGAAATTATTTTTCTTAATTATTAGTACATTATTTATCGTTCCAACTATTGCGAATGCACATACTGCATTGACAACTTCTAACCCTGAAGATGGTCAAGTTGTAACGGAAGACCTAACAGAAATGGTTCTAACGTTTGAAGGACAAATTGAATCATTAAGTACGATGAAATTACTGAAGGTTGGACAGGAAGTACCTATAAATGTTGAACTTCAAGAAAAACAAATGATTGGTACATTATCCACTCCTTTAGATAATGGCTCCTATCTCATTGAGTGGAGTATAGCGGGGGAAGATGGTCACTTAATTACAGGAGAAATCCCTTTTACTGTCCAAATGGAGCAAGAGGTAGAACAAGAGCAAACGACTGATACGAAAGAGCCTATTACTACTGAAAAAGATGATAGTAAGGCTGAAGATCAGTTGAAAAGCGATAATACTACTGAACAAAATAACACACAATCATCAAACACAATCAAGATAATAGTTTCAGTTGTGGTTGTACTGATTTTGGGAATTGGTATATTCCTGCTCTTTGGAAGGAAGAAATGAGATGAATGTTATTATTCCAATAGCGGAAATCGGAAATTATATAGTTTTTTCGTTTTTAATAGGGCATGCTGTTCTACAATTCGTACCTGATTCCCATAAACCAAAAATCAACATTTCTAGGAGTATATTATTATTATCGACTTTGGGTATTTTTGTTTTTACCCTAGGGCCTGTAGCTCAGACGATTTTATATTTCAGTGACAGTGTTGGGCTTACTTTAGCAATATTTTCAGTTTTAACGGATTTTCAAGTAGGTCAAGCGTGGATTTTCATTGGGTTTATGTCAGTGTTCTTATGGATGACAATACTAGTTAACGGATCTAAATACTTACAGGCACTGTGGCTATTATTGATGGTATTAAGAGTTGGATACTCTAGTCATGTGGCCTCTTTAACTTTTTGGGTTGGTTTATTTGCGCATTCGGCGCATTTTTTAATGGTCACATTGTGGACAGGCATATTAATACATGTTGCTTGGTTTTCAAATGAGCAACAGAAATGGCCGAAATTTTTACGATGGTTTACGCCATTTGCCGTTGCATGTATTATCATTATCATATTAAGTGGCGTTACTCTTATGATATATGTTGTTGAACCAAAGGACTATGTAAGGTCTTGGGTATTACCATATGGACAAATGCTGCTCTTAAAGCATTTAAGTGTTATTCCTGTACTCGTATTTGCGTTTATTAATGGCGTTCTTGCCAAAAGGGCAGCGACCATACCTTCGTTTAATCCACGTCCTTGGGTAAAAGCAGAAAGTTTTATTATTTTAATAGTTTTTTATTTTACAAGTGTTTTAGGAACGTTATCTCCACCTCATGAGGTTGATTTCACAGTAAGATCAGAAGGGGCTTCAAAATGGGTGGAATGGTTGTTAGAAAAAGACATTCTTTCAACATTAAATATCGGAATAACTATGAATTTCCTTACTGCAATTTTAATTACATTTTCACTCATTTTTTCCGTACTAATTGTTGTTAGTTTCAAGAAAGTAAAACCTTTAGTAGCTGTATTTTTCGGAATAAGTCTTATTTTTGCCATGTATTTCGGCTTGATGTTTTCTTTAACAATTTAAGCATATAAATGAATAGTTAATAAGGGAAAATAGGAGAATCCAATATGTTGCTATGGGTAAGTATTTCATTAATTGTTCTTTTAACAAGTTATGTTATATATTTGAACCAGCGGATATACAATTTACGGAATCAAGCAACGAAGTCCATGAAGTTGTGGTCGAAGCCACAGAATACAGTTCAAATAATATTGTATAAAAGCTGGGACGCCCTCTATTATTAAATTCAAAACGGAAGAACTCGGCTTTACGGGCATCATTCTATCCGAGGATCTTGAGTTTAATGTTGCTTTAAAGGAAAATACAAATAACTATGTTAATATCGACTCCTTAAAACCTGGAACTTACGACTATTCTTGTGGAACGGGGATGTATAAAGGTACAGTTATTGTTCAATAGGATAGAAACCCCCTTTTAATAGGGGGTTTTATATTATTGTAAGGACCACAGTTCCAAGGAGTAAAAGATTTAAGTGTTAAAAAATCGCCACTATATCAAGGGTTGGGTTGTTGAGGATGATACATTGGAACGTTTATTATTAAGTTGCAAAATAGAATATTGAAGCTTGCTAGCCTAGTGGTGGATGTCTATCTCAATTCAATGTCATCACAAAATGCAGAGTCCCGTGATGTTGTTCATACATTAATTTTCTCATTCATTGTAAGTGATACTCCTTATAATTGCATTTTAATAGATTTAATAAATTACTATTTTTTGAGGATAAATGTTCATTCTCCGCCTTTTTATTGGACACAAATTAAAATTCTTTTTAATCATTAAATCAATCGAAAATACCAATAATAAGAAAAATTGATGTACCTTTTTTCTATATACTTAATACGAACTTATAGATAATAAATAATAAAGTCGAAGGTGTAAATCCTATGAAAGTAGAAATAATTAGAAAACTAAAACATATAGAGAAAGAATACGATATAAAGATTCTGTATGCTTGTGAAAGTGGATCACGTTCCTGGGGGCAACATAATATTAATAGTGATTATGATATTCGATTTATTTACATACACAGGCCAAACTGGTATCTAACCATAGATTCGCAAAAGGATTTCATTGAGTTGCCAATTAGTGAAAAGCTCGACATCACTGGCTGGGAATTACAAAAATGTTTAAAATCATATCGTAAATCTAACCCCACTATTCTAGAATGCATACATAGCAAAGTTGTTTATTTAAAGTCGGGTTTAACTGTTGATAAATTAAGGTATCATACCAAAGACATATTTTCACCTAAAGCATGCTTGTACCATTATCTTCATATGGGAGATAAAAATTTTCGGAGAAAAAATGTAAATAATATAGTTAAAAATTACTTTAATATCCTTAGACCCATACTTTCTGCAAAATGGATAGAAGCAAATAGCCAGTTTCCATCAGTGGAGTTTTCTGTTCTGGTTGAAAAAATGGTACCTACTGTAGAAATAAAAGAGGAAATAAAAAATTTAATAGTGAAAAAATCAAATGGGGAAAGTGAAGTATCTAATGTAGAAAACATTAATGATTTTATCAACAACGAAATAAAACGTTTATTTGAATATGTAAAAACAATTGAAACAAACAAAAAAGACCCAACTCCTTTATTGAATGATCTTTTTTTAGAAAGTATAAGGGAAAGTTGGGAAATTGAAATTTTATAGAAAAAATTTTTAAAACAGTTGTTGTGTTAGGGGTCTAAAAAGAGTCTTTTTTGAGTCAAAAGATTGCACACAAAACCCAATTGTTTTTTCTCTTTTTGTGTGAAGTTTACATACAAACAAAAAGGACTCTAGTTACTTCGATGGGAATCCCCAGGCTCTGCTGCCCGATTCACAGGCATAAAGGACTTTAACATCATATTCTTGTTCAATTTGTTCCAGTACGATTAAGAGTTGTTCACTCAATAATACCTCATTTACTTTATTTGACTGCTTTCCATATCCTAACCCGAGGTGCTGCTAATCAATCCTAACATCCTGATGCTCTCTGCAAGGTCAAGGGAATAACACTCTTATTGCTGAATATATAAACAATAGGTCCTTATTCCTTTTAATAGGGGGTGATAAGATGTTATCAAGACAATTAATTATATACTTTCTGCTTTGTTTAATTGCAATTTTAATGGTGAAGGAATTTTCATTTAGTCCTGAGTCCTTTTCAGGAAACGGTAATCCCGTCATTCTTATATTTCCATTTGTCCTGCTGACGTTTGGCCTTTTTGGATATGAACTATTTCTAAAATTAAAGGATGCAGTCTTTATAAGGACTACCTGGCGAAATTTTGTTGTTTGTTCCTTTATCGTCCTTCTTGCTGCATGTGTGCTAGAAGTATCTTATTTTAACGAGTTGATTCAGAAATTAGGTGGTCCCCCCACAAATGAAGAATCGAGAATTTATCGATTTCCTTGGTTAAACCAATACACAAATACGATTTTTGTTAATTTCTATACCTTCCTCATTTATGCTTCTACATTAACATTCTTCACATCATTATATAAATGGCTAAAAAATTAATACTTTCTAAAAATATAATGTTGTTGTTGTTTCCATAAAATATGCACTATAATAGGGTTATAAGTGTTCACAGAATTGTCAAATTTATATCTTTGAAGAAATAGAAATAGGGTGAACCTAATGGGTAGATATGGAGGGAACGGAAATGATTAGAATGGCTGTTGCGGGTATTTTGGGTTTTGTTCTAATTTTTATTGAGTCCATGATTGTAATGAAACTAAAGGGTTATCATGGAATTGAGTTTGGAGGATTAGCACCGTTTATTAACGTCTGGGCCATGAATTTCTTCCTTGTATTTGCTATAATCACCCAAATAACAAATTGGTATCAAGATCGTGTAGGATTTGAAAGTGGAGAAGAAGATAATATTTATTAAAAAAATGAGCCTCAATCATTTTGTGATTGAGGCTCATTTTTTTTGTTAGGCGTGTTGTTTTACAGTTTCTTTCCCTTTGAAAACAGTTTTGCGCATGAATGGAACCACCCAGCGGTCAAGACCAATGCGGCCTGCATTGTAACCAGCAGTTAAGATGATGAAACCTAAGAATATGTCAGTTGGGTTATGAGATACTGTTCCTGCTAAGAAGAAAGAGAAGTTCATCACGAGACCAAAGAACATCGCTGTTGTTGTTAAACATCCAAGCAAAAGACCTAGACCAATTAATGTTTCTCCCCAAGGAACGATGAAATTGAACACATCAATGTTAGGTAGCGCAAAGCTTTCTAAGAAGTGTACATACCAGCTGTAAACCATATTGCCGTCTGGACCTTTAACTGGATTCTTTACTGCATTAGCTAGAAAACCTGAAGCGTCGAATCCGCCACCTGTTAATTTTCCTAAACCAGCTGTGAACCATGCGTAGCCTAGGTATAAACGAATAATAGTTAAAATAGCTGCTGAAATTTTATTTTCTCTTAAAAAAGTGTTAAACATAAAGCATTCCGCCCTTCAAAAATTAGTTTTATTTGATAGTTTTACTATAAAAGATTTTTGTAGTTAACAACATAACTATAGTGATAAGTTCACGTTTTGTTCGAAAAGTTTTGACAGGAACTTGAACAACTAAGTTAAAACTCATGAATCTGTTAGGCTGCTACTTTTGCTTTGTCTTTGCTGCTTTGTGTTTTCATTGTTTTACGAATGAAAGGAATCACCCAGCGATCAAGCCCGATACGACCAGCATTATAACCAGCGGTTAAGATGATGAATCCTAAGAAAATGTCTGTTGGGTTGTGAGAAACTGTTCCTGCTAAGAAGAAAGAGAAATTCATCACTAGACCAAAGAACATAGCCACTGTTGTTAAGCATCCTAATAGAAGTCCTAAACCAATTAATGTTTCGCCCCAAGGAACGATGAAGTTAAACATATCAATGTTTGGTAATGCAAAGCTTTCTAAAAAGTTAACATACCAACCGTAAACCATGTTGCCATCTGGCCCTTTAACTGGATTAGCAATTGCTCCTTTTAGGAATCCAGAAGCATCGAATCCTCCGCCTGTGATTTTGTGAAAACCTGCAGTGAACCAAGAATATCCAAGGTATAAACGTAAGACTGTTAAAAATCCAGCCGCGATTTTGTTTTCTCTTAATAAGTTTATAAACATTTTGAAGCATCTCCTTGTAAAAATGTTTTAAATACTTTCTACACTGCAAATATAACAAATTAATCTCGAATCGAGGGTATTTTGCTCACTGTTTCACATGATTGTAAAAAAGTTTTGAACAAATTGTTACACTAAACTAAATTAATATAATGAGGAAAAAGAATTACTGTAGAGGATGATTTGAGCTTCACTTTGCGGAAAATCAAGGGGTATATGTGCATTTTAACGTTTTATAAAGGATGACAATTAAACCTTTAATTGCAAAGAAAACATCCCCTTAATTATCCAGTAAGGGGAGTTTTTGACACTTATCCTAAATATTTTTCTAATGGGCTCCAATAGTTCTCTCCCCAACCAGTTGCAAGGTGTTCTACATCACTTTCAGGAAAACCGATGTGGTCAAAAATAAGAAGTGTTTTTGAGTCTTGCTCTTTTAGCTCGAACTTGGCAATGGAATAAATCCCCTCTTCCCAGTTAGCTACACGCCAAGCTTGTACGATTCGCTTACCTGGTACTAATTCAATGTTTCTTCCAAAAATCATCCCTCCAAAACAGGAGAATGAACCACCAGCTTCAGAACTAATTTCAGTGGGAGCTCCACCAGTAACCTAGCTGAATTGTTTAGTATCTGTCAGTGCTTCATAAATACGTAACGGATTTGCATTAAAAACTACTTCTTGATGAATTGTTTTAGTCATTTTTTTCCTCCATAAAATAATTTTATTTTTTTAAACTAATGCATTGCTACCACTGACCAAGGATCTACTCCTGGATCTTTGCCTTCTGCAAAATCCTTAATCCTTGGCATGTAATGAGACCAACCTTGTTGGTGTGACGGAATTTCTCTAGCAGGTAAATCGTAATGGGTTAATATTAATTTTGTTCCTTTTTCATAAGGAGTCAGCTTGAACTCAACTTTACTAGAACCGGGAGGAACCACTTTTGATTTTTCCCACCCCCACGTCATTAATATTTTTTCATAAGGGACAATTTCAAGATATTCTCCCATCGCGATATCACTTCCATTGACATCGATTCGGTATTTACCACCAATTCTTGGCTCAAGTAGAATATGTCTGCCCATCCATTTCACCATTTTATCCGGGTCGATAAAGAACGTAAATAATGTTTCAGGTCGACATTCAATAAAGATTTCTTTTATTATTTTCTCACTAATCATCTGATTCACTTATTCTCCTTTCTTCTTCTTCAGCAGCTTCTTTCAATAGAAGTAAACTATCATCCCAAAAACGGTCAATATACTGTTTAATTTCTGAAAAACCTTCCCTTCTGATTGAATAATACCGTTTCGTTCCCGCTCTCCGTACAACCACTACACCGGATTCTTCGAGAACTTTGAGATGCTGTGAAATGGCAGGCGCTGATATTTCAAAATGCGAAGCAATGGCACTAGAGGTAAGTTCTTTGTCTCTAACAAGATTAAGAATTTCCCTCCTTCTAGGTTCTGCGATGGCATGAATAACTTTTTCAATCATGAGTTTAATTTAGCACACACTTAATTAAGTGTCAACTTAATTAGTGGATTTAATACATAGATATCATTTGAAAAAATATATGATTATATCATTAAATTTGGATTTGAGAAAAAATTCATAAAAAGTGATTTTATCTCTTGATAAAACTAATCATATTAGTTAAAGTAAAACTAACGATATTAGTTAAGGGAGGTTGATCAAAGTGAGAATGATCAAAGACGAATTCTTATATCAAGTTACATTTATGGCCAATGTGTTTCCGGTAAATTGTTACCTGGTTGAGGAAGAGGAGAGTTTAACATTAATTGATGCAGCATTGCCTTATAGTATAAAGGGGATATTAAAGGCAGCAGAAACGATTGGGAAGCCAATTACAAAAATTATTTTGACGCATGCGCATGAGGATCATGTTGGGGCGCTTGATAAGATAAAAGAGGCACTACCAGATGTGCTTGTGTATATCTCGGTCAGAGATAACAGAATAATGAATGGTGACACTTCGCTTGAAGAGCATGAGCACCAAACACCGATTAAGGGCGGCGTTCCGAAAAAGCTGAAGACCAGAGCAAATATACTATTGAAAGAAGGAGACCTAATTGGATCATTGGCAGCCATTGAAACCCCTGGGCATACACCGGGTTCGATGTCTTTCATTGATATTCGCTCAAAGGCACTGATAGCAGGTGATGCTTTCCAAACTAGAGGAGGAATTGCCGTAGCGGGTGATATGGTGCCATGGTTTCCTTTTCCTGCCTTTGGTACATGGAGTAAAGAAACTTCTATAGTAAGTGCAAAGAAAATAGTGAATTATCAGCCTAAGCTACTTGCGGTTGGACATGGTGAAATGCTGGGAAATCCGATTAGGAAAATGGAACAGGCAATTAATCGTTTAGAGCAGAAATTGAAATAAAGGGGTTTATGAAAATGTCACCAAGACCAAAGGTTGGACTTGAATTAACAGAGATTCTGGGAGCAGCAGCGGAGTTAGCGGACGAATTTGGGATACAGGAAGTTACCTTGGCAAACCTAGCGAAAAAATTAGGAATCCGTCCTCCGTCATTATATAACCATTTTGATGGGCTTGGCGGGTTAAGAAAGAAAATGGCGATTTATGGGATAGACCGGCTATATGAGGTATTAGCCCAATCGGCTATAGGTGTGTCTGGAGATGAGGCCGTGCTAACTATTAGTAAAGCCTATGTTGATTTTGCACGGAAGCATCCTGGGGTTTATGAGGCGACTTTGATGGCACCGGATATGGAAGATGAAGATGTTCAGAATGCAGGTTCTAAGGTTGTCGAACTCACTGTGCGTGTTTTACAGGCCTATAGATTAGAAGGAGACACCGCGTTACATGCAGTAAGAGGACTACGGAGCATTTTGCATGGATTTTCTTCATTAGAGCAGCGGGGCGGTTTTAAAATGGAGTTAGATTTAAATGAAAGCCTGGAAATCATAATAAAAGCGTATATTCATGGTATGCGTGAGAAGTAAGGTTATTAGGGGCAAAAACAGGTGTATTTCCAGAAAGAAAGAAAGAATACGACAGATTGTATCTATGATTGGTGCGGCATAAGAATATCTAAAAAAAATTTAGACGAATTTTAGCAAAAAACTTTAAACTAATAAGTCAAAGTAGATCATCTTATTACGTTTTATAATAATAATTTTTCTATACGTTACCGTCTATCTACTTTTTCAGCCTGAACGGGCACGAATAGCCACTATTCGTTACCACAAACCTCCTTTTTCAGCCTGAGCGGGCACGAATAACTTCTATTCGTTACCGCAAACCTCTTTTTTCAGCTTGAACGGGCACGAATAGCCTCTGCTTTACAAAACTGGCCTCTACTACTAGTGTTACCTATCAATCGAAAAAAGCCAGTCGCAAGTTTGGCTAGCTCTCAAAAAGGTTATGCACTTGGATCGCTAAAAAGCGTCACGGCCCAACCGGCACCGTTTCACTCGCCGTCGTTAAACTCCAAAAGACCTATCCAAGAGCAAGTCTTTTTTTTAATAAGATGTTATAATGTATGTAATATCTCGATTAAAGGAATGAAATTAATGCAGAAATTTGAGAAGTTAGGTTTAGTTGTGGACGTTGAAACGACCGGGTTAGGGCCAACTACAGATGAAGTAATAGAATTAGCGTTGAAATTGTTTTCCTATCGTACAGATACCGGCGAAGTTCAAGAAATTATTGAAGAAGATTCCTTTTTGAGAGAACCGCTTTCCAGTTCTGCAAGAAGGAACTATGACCGTGCCTATCAAATCCACGGGATTCCCTATGAATTAGTAGAAGGGAAGATCTTCACGGATGGTAAGATTAAAACTTATTTTCACCGTGCCGATTCCGTTTTCGCTCACAATGCTTCCTTTGACCGAAGCTTTCTCTATCATATGTACCCAGAAGTAAATGATTTAAAATGGTATTGTACCATGCGGGGTGTTAAATGGAAAAACTACGGCTTTCCTAATGGTAAACTCCTAACACTACTGCAAGCACACAACATTACAAACCATCAAACACATAGAGCACTTGACGATATTACATACCTCATGGACCTGCTCAGAAAAACAAGTCCTAATGGAAATCTCTACCTTCAAGAAGTACTTGAAAACGGACCGATGAGAAAATACCAGCCTGCTGCCACTCGAACCAAAATGGGATAACTGCTCCATCCATAAAGACACTTCAAAACGGATCAAAAAATGGGTTCCGTTTTGAAGTGTCTTTATTAAAATACGTGGCGAGATGACAGGCGTTTTGGCATCGTCACATATAAAAAGTAAAACTCGCCATGGCGAGTTTCTTTATTAGGAATACAGATATATAAAACCTCAGGGTAATGCCAGTAAAAAGTAAAATAAGCGGAGATTTTGCGGTTATATGCAGAATGGGCTCGTTTGGAGGGTTATAAGGGGAGGTTTTCCGACTATGTGATGCAAAATCTCTCATTTTCCAATTTTTTGAGCCAATAGGCGGAATCCCTCCGTCTATTTAAGCTTTTATTAATAATGATTACTAATTAAGCGGAACTTTTCCGTCTATTTATCTGTTCGGGTGCTTAATCTAACCCCCAACCGGTAAGTGCGGATTGTACAAAACCTATTGTCCATCATAAGGTCAAAGTTAATGGAACTTCGTAGAAACCTTGATAAATAAAGAAAAGACGAATGCCAATTCATCCGTCTTTTCTTGTGTCCGACTACTATTTCAGATATCTCTCTTCCACAATCTTTCGGTGATGCATTTCGTGGCCAGCGATGATGTAGGCGATGGCTCTGGTGGTAATTTCCATTCCGTTTGCGTTGCCTATATTTGCCCACGCTCCGGCTGGGATGTTTTGAATAAGGGTGATGGCGGCGTTTCTTGTTGCTTTGAAGTCTTCAAGGATTGCTTCCATCGAAAGGTTATGGGTTTGGGCAGCCTCAACATAATCGGTTTCATTAAAGCCTGCTAATGGAGTTTGATCTCCGCGGCTTACACGAAGCAGGCGATAGGTCATAATTCTTTCCGTATCGATTATATGTCCAAGCACTTCTTTCACACTCCATTTACCCGGAGCATAACGATGATTAGCCTCTTCTTCGGAAAGCCGCTTAAAAAGATCAACCACCGCTAAGAGATTATCCTGCAAAATCTCTACAACCTCACCATTTGGAACCTGTTGAATATAGGGTTGATAGTAATCTGGATACTCGTTTTCTGTTGGACGTTGAAGCATTATATTCTCCACTCCTCTCAATTCTGTATATTATATTTGGAAATATCTCCATTACTAAATTTATCCTATCACATAATTAAAGCGGTTTGAATCGATAAAAACAGCAGCTCATTTATTTAAAGATGGAAAATTCGTAAAATGAAAAAAAAAATTGGTTAACGCTTACAAAATTGTATTGACGGATTTTGTCGACGGTGATATTCTATGTATACAGTTAGTTTGTTAGTTCATTAAACAAATTAATTGGGATAATTATACACTCTCGAGAAGTTATAAAAAAGCAATGAGTATTTGTATTTTTGTAAAGGGATTCACAAATATGCATCAACTTGTCTTAGCAATTATTTAAAGGGTTTACATTTATTATTTTAGAACGATTTAATGGGAGGGTTAATAATGGCTAGAGCAATACAACAGAAAGTTGAAACCCCACAAAATGATGGGAAAGCAGTACGCCCATTTGGGATGAAGGATAAATTAGGTTACTTGTTCGGTGATTTTGGAAACGATTTCTTCTTTATTCTAGTTGCAGCGTTCCTGATGGTATTTTATACAGATGTATTTCATCTAAATCCGGCTGCAGTCGGTGGATTATTTTTTGCCGCACGTTTGTGGGATGCATTTGCAGACGTAACATGGGGCCGCTTTATCGATACAAGGAAAGCTGGAAAGAATGGAAAGTTCAGACCTTGGATCTTAAGAATGTCTTTGCCACTTGTAATTACAGGGGTGTTAATGTTTGTTCATATTCCAGGAATGACTGATGGATTTTACCTTGCTTATGCATATGTAACGTATATTCTTTGGGGAACATTATATTCTACTGTTAATATTCCTTATGGCTCAATGGCTTCTGTTATCACAGGTGACCCTGTTGAGCGAACTGCTTTGTCAAGCTGGAGAACACTTGGTGGTAACTTAGCAGGCTTAATCATTAACGTGGTTGGACCAATGATTTTGTTTGTTGATAATAAAGCAGATGCGAATCGATTCCTATTAGGTGCAATCATTTTCGGTGTTCTTGCAATTGCTTGTTATATGGCTTGTTATAAATTATCTATTGAACGTATTGTAATGGATGAAACAAATAAACCGAAAGCGAGCTTTGGCAAAACTGTAAAAGGTCTTGGTAAAAACAAACCACTCATTGTGTTCCTTACCCTTTCTTTACTGTTCTTGGTTTGCTTCATGTTAATTGGTACTGTAAACGTGTATTTATTTAAAGATTTCTTTGGAAACGCTAAAGCATTAAGTATGGTTGGTCTTCTTCAATCGATAGCTGTATTTGTAGGTATGCCATTGGTAAGACCATTAGTTTCAAAATTTGGTAAAAAAGAAGTGGCTTCAGGTGGTATTTTACTTGCAGCTGTTGTATACGCTGTTTTATATTTCCTTCCTAACTTAACAGCAACACAATTTATCGGAATCTTAACAATTGGTATGTTTGGTTATGGTCTATTCAATCTTGTAATTTGGGCTTTTGTTACAGACGTCATTGATTACCATGAGTATTTAACTGGTTTACGTGAGGATGGAACTGTTTACTCTATCTATTCCATGGCACGTAAGATCGGACAAGCTGTTGCCGGAGGTTTAGGTGGTGTAGCAATTGCAGCAGTTGGATACACTGCAGGTGCCGAAAAACAAACAAGTGAAGCTTTACAAGGAATTCATACACTAGGTACTCTAGTACCTGCAATTATACTTGGTGTAGTGTTCCTAATGCTCGTATTCTTGTATCCATTAAACAAAAAGCGCACAGCACAACTTGCAATTGATTTAGCTGAAAGAAGAAGTTCAAAATAAAAACTAAATTATATATGAAGAAAAAGGAAGCAAAGATAATTTGCTGCCTTTTTCTTTTTCTTTTGCTTAAAGAGTTAAATCGTTATTAGGTCGAAAACTGGAAGTCGCTAATGACCTACTGGCAAATAAATTGCATTTTTAAAAACAGAAACCATTAACACTAAAATCACAAACAAAATTATTGACGAATAACAAAAATGGGAATATTATAAATGTGCATTTAATTTATTAGTTTAATAAACAAATTAATTGATGCAGTAAACATGCTCGTGAGTAATTTAGTAAGGGGTTACACAAAATAGTTTCAAAGTAATTTAATGCAACCTAGAAATGATTTTTAGATTATATTTTTGGGAGGGAATAGAAATGGTTCAAGCATTGCAAAAGAAAGTAGAATCCCCACAATCAGGTGGGAAAACTGTACGTCCATTTGGGATGAGAGATAAATTAGGCTACTTGTTTGGTGATTTTGGAAACGATTTCTTCTTTGTTCTAGCCGCCTCATTCTTGATGGTTTTCTATACGGATATTTTTCATATTAATCCTGCTCATGTAGGAATTTTATTTACGGTCGCACGTCTTTGGGATGCTTTTGCTGACGTAACATGGGGTCGTTTCATTGATACTAGAAAGGCAACTGCTCAAGGGAAATTTAGACCATGGATTTTAAGAATGTCATTGCCACTTGTAATCATGGGTATATTGATGTTCGTAAAGATACCTGGTATGTCTGATGGGTTTTACCTTGCTTATGCATATGTAACATATATTGTGTGGGGAACATTATATTCTACTGTAAATATTCCTTATGGCTCCATGGCTTCGGTGATCACAGGTGACCCTGTAGAACGTACTTCACTATCAAGCTGGAGAACTTTAGGGGGTCAAATGGCAGGTTTAGTTATTAACGTAGTTGGACCAATTATTTTATTCGTTAATAATAAACCGGATGCAAATCGTTTCATTATCGCAGCATTAATTTTCGGTGGGCTTGCACTTGTTTGTTATATTGCTTGTTATAAATTATCTGTTGAACGTATCGTTATGGATGAAACAAATAAAGAAAAAGTGAATTTTGGCCAAACAGTGAAGGGGCTTACTAAAAATAAACCATTAATGGTGTTCCTTGTAGCTGCATTAGCATTCATGATTGTCTTTATGTTAATTGGTACGGTAAACGTATATCTATTTAAAGATTATTTCACAAATGCAAAAGCATTAAGTATGGTTGGTCTTCTTCAAGCAGTTGCAGTATTTGTCGCAATGCCATTTATTCAACCATTGGTTAAGAGATTTGGTAAAAAGGAAGTGGCTTCTGGCGGCTTATTAATTGCGACTCTTGTATACGCAATTCTATATTTCCTTCCAAATTTAACGGCAACACAATTTATCGGTGTGTTAACAGTTGCTATGTTTGGTTATGGTATTTTTAATCTTGTTGTTTGGGCGTTTGTTACAGATGTAATCGATTATCACGAGTATTTAACAGGTCTCAGGGAAGATGGTACCGTTTACTCAATCTACTCTATGGCACGGAAAATCGGTCAAGCGGTTGCTGGTGGTGTTGGTGGTGCAGCGATTGCAGCTGTAAGTTATACTGCAGGTGCCGAAGTACAATCGGCTGAAACTTTACATGGAATTCATACACTTGCTACTTTAGTACCTGCGCTTACACTTGGTGCAGTATTCCTAATCATTGTATTCCTATACCCATTGAACAAAAAGCGTACGGAGCAACTTACAGCCGATTTAGCTGCAATGAGATTTAAAAAATAATAAATCATTTTCAAAAAAGTAGCTATGATTTAGCTATCTTTTTTATTGCTGAAAAATCCCCTTTTGCGAAAAAGCTAAAAGGGGATTTACAGTAATAAAAGTATTAAATGTTAACGCTTGCGCTTTTTTTGGTATCGACTTGATAGTTAAAATTCAACATCGGGACATTTAAGAAAAGCTTAATTGCAAGTGCGCAAGCACCTAGAACAGCAGAATTCCTGCCAATTGTAGAAATCTGAAGTGCACGGTAATGGCTGATGGAAGAATTCAAATTTCCTCTAATTTTATCGAGAGAATTCGGATAGATACGCAAGAGCTCACTATCAAGCACAAGTACGTCAGGGTTGTACATATTGATCATATTATTTAAGCCAATTGAAAGGTAGTAGGTGAATTGTTCCATTAGTTGGATTACTTCTTCATCGCCTTCGTCAAGCCATTTTTGAATATGGTCATACGTAATAGGTTTGATATTCCGTTTCTCTGATAAAGTATTGAAAATAACATTCTCAGAAGCATATCTTTCCCAGCAGCCTTTATTTCCACAATTGCATTGGATTCCATTTGGTACAACAATCATGTGGCCAATCTCACCAGCGAAGCCATCATGCCCTCGGAAAAATTCATTGTTCATCATCATTCCCAGACCAATACCAGAATAAAGAGTGGCAGCTAACAAGTTATCGGTTTCGTGGTTTACAAATACTCTCTCCGCAAAGGCACTTAGATTCGCATTGTTTTCTAGGTAAACGTTGATGTCGATTTGTTTTTCTAAGTCAGATTTAAGGCTAATGTTGTTCCAGCGCAAGCGTGGTACATAATGAATGGTTTCATCTTTTCCGACTAGACCATGAATAGCAATAACAATTCCGATAATTCCGTATTGACTGAAAGCGTATTCACTTTTGAGTATTCTAATTTGTTCTACTAAGAGATTTAATATCTCCTGATAGTTTGAAGTATTGGTTTCAATCCTCTTAGAGCTGACAGGACTGCCTATAAGATTAGAAACAGTAAAAGAAATGTGGTCATAATCCAGGTCAATGCCTAGAGCGAAGCCTGCCTCACTGTTTAAGGAAAGCATGATTGGCTTTCTTCCAACTGCATAGTGCTCAAGTTGTGTCTCTATTATTAGACCTTCGTCAATTAAATCTGCTACCTGTGCTGAGATGGTTGCACGTGTTAGAGCGGTCACTTTTGATAAGTCTGCTCTAGAAATTAAACCTTCTTTGACTATTTCTCTTAGAATAATTGAGCGATTAATTTTTTTAATGTATGCCGCGTCACCGGTAATCATTTGTATCCTCCATTCGAGCAGCTTAATTACTATAATCCTAGTATAACAGGTTATTGCAGGTAGGTCTCTTTGTTTCAAAAAAAATTCATAATCTTTCAATTGACTTAACAAAATAAACATGATAAGTTGGTAATGTAATTAATTTGTTTACTAAACAAATTAAGAAATGCAATTTCATTGGATTTTTTTAATATATTTGTAAGGGGTTACAGATAACAATAATGTAAGTTAATTCAGGAGGGTTTCGAATGAAAAACTTTTTAGACAAAGACTTCTTGTTAAATACTGAAACATCCATTAAATTATTTGAAAATGCAGCCCAGGGACTGCCGATATTTGACTTCCATTGTCACCTTGATCCACAAGAGGTTTGGGAAAATAAGTCATATGAAAATATCACCCAATTATGGCTTGGGGGAGACCATTACAAATGGCGTACCATGCGTATGAACGGTATTGGCGAAAAATACATTACCGGTGATGCAAGCGATTGGGAGAAATTCGCTGCATGGGCAGAAACCGTACCAAACCTAATTGGTAACCCGCTTTATCATTGGACTCACATGGAGTTAAAAATGTTCTTTGGAATTGAAAAATTACTAAGCCCTGCCACTGCACGTGAGATTTACGATGAATGTAATGAGAAGTTAAAAACTTCGGATTATACAGCTAGAGCTTTTATTGCAAAATCGAATGTGAAGTTTATCGGTACAACCGATGATCCTAATTCAACATTGGAATACCATCGTTTACTGAAGAATGATGAATCCTTTACTCCAATTATTGCACCAACATTTCGTCCGGATGGAGCTCTATTTATTGAGCGTCCTACATTTGTCAGCTGGACCCGGAAATTAGAAGAGGTATCTGGTATTAAGGTTGATTCACTCGATGGATTCTTGAAGGCATTGCAGCAACGTGTTGATTTCTTCCATGAAAATGGCGGCCGTGCATCCGATCATGATATTCAAAAAATGGAATACGTTGAAACAACAAAGGAAGAGATTGAAGGTATTTTCAATAAGCGAGTAAGCGGCGAACAGCTTTCTAATGATGAACTGGTTGCTTACCGTTGGTTCCTATTAACAGAGCTTGGAAAAATGTATGCTGGCAAACAATGGGTGATGCAGCTTCATATGGGTGCAATTAGAAATAACAATACAAAAATGAAAGAGCTTATTGGAACGGACACTGGCTTTGATTCAGTTGGTGAATCTAATTTTGCCGAAGGCCTATCTAAATTCCTTGATACTCTTGAGCAGCAAGATGCATTACCAAGAACAGTATTGTTTAACCTTAATCCTAAAGATAATCCAGTTCTAGCAGGTATGATGGGGAACTTCTATGAAGAAGGCGTTCCAGGTAAAATTCAATTTGGTTCTGGCTGGTGGTTTAATGACCATATCGATGGAATGGAAAGACAAATGAAAGATCTTGCAAACGTAGGTCTCTTGAGCCACTTTATTGGTATGTTGACAGATTCTCGCAGCTTCCTTTCTTATGCTCGTCATGAATATTTCCGTCGTATTCTTTGCAATCTATTAGGAGAATGGGCAGAAAGAGGACTAGCGCATAATGATATGGAATTCCTTGAGAAAATGGTTAGAAATATTGGCTACAATAACGCAGAGAAGTATTTTTTACAGCGCTAAGAAATTAAGTTAAGATTAAGGGGCGCCCTTTATAAGGCTCACCCCTTATTACATAGCTATTTTGTGTGAAATATTCTTATTTGAGCAAGATAAAGTTGGAGCGATAAAAAAATAGGATTAAGGAAGAAAGAGGGAAAAATAATGTCTAAACAACAAATTGGTGTAGTTGGTTTGGCTGTAATGGGTAAGAACCTAGCTTTAAATATTGAAAGCCGCGGTTATTCTGTCGCTGTATTCAACCGTTCTTATGACAAAACGGAAGAATTTTTAAAGAACGAAGCTGAAGGAAAGAATTTTGTAGGCGCACGTACTGTTGAAGAATTCGTAAATTCTTTAGAAAAGCCGCGCAAAATTTTGTTAATGGTTAAAGCAGGTACTGCAACAGATGCTACCATTGACTCATTAAAGCCATTTCTTGAAGAAGGCGATATCCTGATTGATGGCGGGAATACATTCTTCCAAGATACAATCAGACGTAATAAGGAACTAGAAACAGCAGGGTTCCATTTCATTGGAACTGGAGTTTCTGGTGGAGAAGAGGGCGCATTAAAAGGTCCTTCTATCATGCCTGGCGGTAAGGAAGAAGCTTATAACCTTGTTAAACCAATTTTAGAAGCCATTTCTGCAAAAGTAGAGGGCGATCCTTGCTGCACGTATATTGGTCCAAATGGTGCAGGTCACTATGTGAAAATGGTTCATAACGGAATCGAATATGGAGATATGCAGTTAATCTGTGAAGCTTATTTTATCTTGAAAAATGTCCTTGGTTTAGATGCGAAAGAGCTTCATGAGGTCTTTGCTGAATGGAATAAAGGCGAATTAGACAGCTATTTGATTGAAATCACTGCAGATATCTTTACAAAAGTGGACGAAGAAACAGGTAAACCAATGGTTGACTTGATCCTCGATACTGCTGGTCAGAAGGGTACTGGTAAGTGGACAAGCCAAAACGCTTTAGACTTAGGTGTTCCACTTCCAATTATCACTGAATCCGTATTTGCCCGCTTTATTTCAGCTTTGAAGGATGAGCGTATTAAAGCAAGCAAGGTTCTTAATGGACCTGAAGTTAAGAACTTTGAAGGCAATAAAGAAGAATTAATCGAAGCTGTTCGTAAAGCATTGTATATGAGTAAAATTGTTTCTTATGCACAAGGTTTTGCGCAAATGCGTGCTGCATCTGAAGAATACGATTGGAATCTTCGTTACGGAGATATCGCGATGATTTTCCGCGGAGGCTGTATCATTCGTGCACAATTCTTACAAAAAATTAAAGATGCTTATGACCGCGAGCCTGAACTAAAGAACTTATTATTAGATCCTTACTTTAAAGAAATCGTTGAAAACTATCAGCAGCCATTACGTCAAGTTCTTGCTGTTGCCATTGAGCGTGGAATCCCAGTTCCATCCTTTGCAAGCGCAATTGCTTACTATGATAGCTATCGTACTGAAACACTTCCAGCGAATCTTCTGCAAGCACAACGCGACTATTTTGGAGCACATACGTATCAACGTATTGATAAAGAGGGAGTATTCCACACAAATTGGATGGAATAATACCTCAATAAAAAAACAATTATGAACCACCTTCAAAAGGAGACAAAAACTAGCCTAAATGCTGTAATTGTCTCCTTTTTGTTGTCTAAAAATCATAGTGAAAAAGCAATATCAGTCAAATTATCGATATTATTGAGCAGTTTTAGAGAATGTTTTTTGTTTATTTCTGCAATATAATATAAATATGTTCAGTTGGCAAACTACGATGTTAACGCTTACTTCTAAGGGTGTGAAAGCAATGGGAAAGTTAACGAACTCTTCATTAAGAAAAAGAATAATGGATGAGTGGATATACGGTTTTTACCGAATACAGGGAGTTGACTTTTACAACTTTAATTTTCACTCACATCAAGAATATGAGATTTATTTTTTTCACTCGGGTGATTGTAAGTATTTAATTAACAATCGCATTTACGAATTGCAGCCTGGTGATATCATTCTACTGGACGGAATGACATTGCATAAAGCGAATCCAGGAACAGACAGTACGTATACAAGAAGTATGCTTCATTTTTCACCTAAATGGCTGCAGGAGTCATTAATTGGACTTGGAGTTCCTAATTTGTTAGATCCGTTTAAAAAACTTAATAACTGCCTAATTCGCACTGGTTACGATGAATTTGGACAATTTGTGGATGGAAGGATTAAGGAAATAGCTCGCTCACTTTCTCATATTGATGAAGAATTCCAGCCGACAGGTAAGAAAAATGAGCTGCTGGAAGCTGAAGTAAAACTTGAGTTAATTCAATTATTGATGGGGATATATAAAATGAGTCAAAAGGATTTATCTCAAGTGACGAGTAAAAGGTCGGAAAAAGAACTTCATGCAGAGTCTATTGCCTCTTGGATTAATGATCACTATTCTGAAAAAGTCAGTTTAGACAGAATTGCAGAAGAGTTAAGTTTGAGTAAGTATTATGCTTCACATATTTTTAAAGAAGTCACTGGCTTTACCGTGATGGAATATGTGATGGCATGCCGGCTTAATCAGGTAAAGTATTTGTTAGAAATGGAGCCTGATCAATCATTAACAGATATTTCTCGTGCAACAGGCTTTGAGAGTGTAGCCCATTTCAGCCGCTTTTTTAAAGAAAAGGTCGGCACCACTCCTTCACATTATCGTAAAACGAAACGCAGGTAGCCATATTCTTAGGAATAAGGAGGAAAAGAATAAATGAATCAAGATTTATTAATTTCAGGATTTTCAGATGAAATTTCATCTGAATTTGATACCCAGCTTGAGGTTGTCTCAAATTTAGGGATGAAATATATTTCGTTACGCGGCATTGATGGGAAAAATATTGGTGATTTTACTGTTGATGAAATCAAAGAAACCGTACAGCCAAGACTGCAAAAAGCTGGAATTGGTGTTTCTTCCATTGGCTCACCTATTGGTAAAGTATTCATCAATGATGAAGAAGGCTTTGCGAAACAAAAGCATATGCTGGACACGCTTTGCCAAATTAGCCACTTGCTCGATTGCAAATATATGCGAATCTTCAGCTTCTATATTCCTAAGGGTGAGGATACAGATCAATATCGTGGTGAAGTGGTTAGAAAGCTTAAGGAATATGCTGCAATTGCAGAAAAATATAATGTGATTTTACTTCATGAAAATGAAAAAGATATATTTGGAGATATTGCTAGACGCTGTCATGAGATTTTGACAGAAGTTGGTTCTCCGTACTTTAAAGGGATTTTCGACTTCGCTAATTTCGTACAGTGCGGTGAGGATACACAGGAGTGTTACGATCTCTTAAAGGATGAGATTGTTTATATACACATAAAGGATGCTGTAACATCTGATAGCCAAAACGTTGTCTGTGGAACTGGAGAAGGGAAAATACCAGAAATTTTAGCTCAGTTTATTAAGAGCGGCTATAAAGGCTTTTTAACCCTTGAGCCACATCTCGTTCTCTTTGATTCTCTAAAGGATTTAGAGCTTGAGGATGCGACCGAGATCATAAAAGACGACAAAGGGCTGGACGGTGCCGGCGGTTACAAGCTTCAATATGAAGCACTTTTAGAAATTCTTAAAACAATCGAAAGCGAGGAGAAGTAATTATGAAACAAGTAAGATTAGGTATTATTGGACTTGGAGCACAAGGTGGAGCATACGCTGGATTCATAGCAGAAGGAAGAGTTAAAAACATGGTGATTGGAGCAATTTGTGACAATGACCCAGAAAAAAAGGCAGTAGCAGCAGAAAAATATCCTGATGTTCCTTTTTATGATAACTATACTGAAATGCTTGAGAGCGGTGACGTTGATGCGGTCGTAACATGTGTGCCGCATTACCTTCACCCAGAGATGGGAATCGAAGCATTGAGCAAAAACATCCATGCATTGGTTGAAAAGCCTGCAGGTGTTTATACCAAACAAGTAAAAGAACTAAATGAATTTGCGGCAACAAAGCCAGAGCTAACATATGCGATTATGTTCAACCAAAGAACAAACCCGCTTTATCAAAAACTGAAAGAACTAATTGATAGTGGTGAAATTGGCAGTATCCGCCGTACAAACTGGATGATTACTACATGGTGGAGACCACAAGGTTACTACAATCAAAGTGAATGGAGAGCAACATGGGGCGGCGAAGGCGGTGGTGTCCTTGTGAACCAAGCACCACACCAAATCGATTTACTTCAATGGATTTGCGGCATGCCTAAAAAGGTTTCTTCGACTGTTAAATACGGCTACCAACGTGATATCGCAGTAGAAGATGAAGTAACAGCTGTTTTTGAATACGAAAACGGTGGAACAGGTGTATTTGTTACTTGTACGCATGATGTTCTTGGAACAGACCGTTTTGAAATCTTAGGTGACAATGGGAAAATTGTTGTGGATGACAGCAAAAAAATTACCATCAAACGTCTTAAAAAGCCTGAGCCAGAAATGAATGCAACGATGGACATGAGAGATGTCATGAGCATTTTCATGGGTGGCGATACTTCTGATATCTATAGCACAGAAGAGATTGTATTCGAAAGTGTATGGGGCGGCCAACATATTGCTGTTTTAGAGAACTTCGCGGCAAATATCGTAGACGGTACACCATTAGTCGCACCTGGAAGCGATGGTATCAATGGAGTTGCTTTGGCAAACGCTATCCACTTATCAAGCTGGTTAGGTAAAGAAGTTGAGCTTCCAATTGACGAAGAACTATTTTTAGCAGAATTAAATAAAAAGATCGAAGAAGAAGGCAAGTACCCGGTTAGAAAATAATCAAATAACTTTTCAAAAAGATAAATCAAACAAACGAACTCATAGCGGTCATGCCATGAGTTCGTTTGCAAAGGGGATAGGCTGATGCTAAAAGTAGCAGTAATAGGACTTGGAGATATTTCAAAAATTCATATTCCAGCTATACAAGCTAACCCAAATGCTGAGTTAGTGGCAGTATGTGATCTTGATGAGTCATTAAAAGATTCTGTACCTGGTGTAAACTTTTATACGGATTTTCACGAGATGCTTGAAAAAGAAAACCTTGATGTTGTCCATAATTGTCTGCCTCACTATCTACACTACCCTGTAACAAGAGATTGTGTAGAAGCGGGAGTTCATGTTTTTCAAGAAAAGCCGCTGGGCTTGAACACGGAAGAAGGACAGGCACTTGTAAAACTAGAGGAAGACCACAGTGATGTCAAAATCGGGGTGTGTCTGCAAAACCGTTATAATGAGTCGTTTGAAATGCTTCAGGAGATTCTAAAGAGCGGCGAATATGGCAAGGTCACAGGGGTAAAAGGTTTGGTGTCTTGGTATCGGCCGAAGGCTTATTATGATGTGAAACCTTGGCGTGGAAAAATGGAGTTTGCCGGTGGCGGTTCCATGATTAATCAATCCCTTCATACCCTAGATTTGATACAGCTTGTAGGCGGAAAAATAGAATCAATAAAGGGTTCAGTAGACCAATTATTGGATTATGGCATTGAAGTAGAGGACACTGCCTCTGCACATATTCTCTTCCAAAACGGAGCAAAAGGATTATTCTTTTCAACGAATGCTAATGCTGAGAACTCCAGTGTCGAACTTGAGGTCTATCTTGAAAAAGGTAAATTTATCATTAAAGACAGCATTCTTATGGGAGTAAATGAAGAGGGGAAAAAAGAAGAATTGGTAGAAGACGCTAAACTGCCTGGATCGAAATTCTATTACGGTGCCAGCCATGCGAAAACAATCAATCAATTCTATACCTGTATTTTACAGGGCGCTGATAATTATGTTCATGCAAAGGATGCTCTCGTATCCATACAAATGATTGATGCCATTCGACTTTCTTCAGAGACAAAACAAAGTATTAAGATGGAGGGATAACCATGAAAAAAGGTAAAATCGGCGTTCAAATGATGATGCTAAAAGGCAAAGTAGAAGAACTCGGTGTATATGAAACAATGAGAAAGGTAAGAGAGCTTGGCTATGGAGCTGTAGAAGTATCGCAAATTCCCATGACAACTGAAAATGTTGCCGAGTTAAAAAGAGCGAGTGAAGACTTTGATATCAAAATTGCAGCGTTATCTGCAGCGGTTGAGCCAATGGTGCCCGGCATGCCTGGCGAGACCTTGTCTAACGATTTTGATAAAATTGTAAGCGATTGTAAGACGTTAAACTGTAACTTCCTGCGCATCGGTATGATGCCTTTAACCGTTATGGGACATAAAGATAAAATCATGGAATTTATTGATAAAGCAGAAGGATTGGCCCATAGATTAGCTGAGCATGGAATTGAATTGTATTACCATACACACCATTTGGAATTCCAAAAATATGATGGTGTATATTTGCTGGATCTAATTAAAAATAACACAACTAAGCTTGGTTTTGAGTTAGATGTTCACTGGATCCAAAGAGCTGGCGAAAATCCTGTGGAGTTCGTAAAAAAATACAAGGGCCGTATTTCATTATTGCACTTGAAAGATTATCGAATTGGACAGATGGATCTAAGTGAAGTCGACTTCAAAGATATGGCCAAATTCATGCACATCTTCACGAATACGATTGAATTTGCAGAACTTGGTGAAGGAAACCTTGATCTTAAAGCAATTATAGAAGCAGGTCTTGAGAGTGGGGCCCAGTATTTCTTGGTAGAACAAGATAATACCTATGGACGAGACCCATTCGAATGTCTGGAAGTTTCCGCTAATCACCTAAGAGATCTAGGTTACGCTGCCTGGTTTTAATATATTGAAATAGATAAAGACGAGAAAGGCAGTGGGTTTCACTGCCTTTTTTCATTGGAAAAATTAAGTCTAGGTAATTACTTACACGTGTATTTTTATAGAGAAAAAGGTATTCTATCAACGAAATTTTTAGAAAATTAAAAAACTATTGACTGCAGAAAGTAGAGATGATATTCTTTATTTAATAATTAGTTCATTAAACTAATTAAAAAATTAAATAATAGTTTACTAGCAATTTATATTTTTTTATCTAGTTATGAAAGGGTTTTCATAGAAGGGAGTGGCAAGTAAAGGGGTAGTGAATTTTCGATAATCTAAGGTTTATTGGTATAAGCAGGGGATAATTGGGGAGATAATTTTTTCAATATTCAAAAGAATGAAAGCGGTTAATTATTAGGGGGCGAAATCATGTCAAATGTTAAAGTGGATAATAGTAATCAATACAACAAAGCGAAATTATGGCAAATAGGCTTGTTTACATTAAATAATACCTCAACAAATCTTCATTTGTTTATATTAGGTTTTGTCACTTATTATGCAACTGGAATAGCTGGACTCGCAGTAATGTTGGTAAGTTCGCTATTAATGGCAGCGCGGTTATTTGATGGGATAATCGATCCTGCAATTGGCTTTATCATTGATAAAACAGAGGGGAAATTCGGAAAATTTACCCCGTTAATTGTAATCGGTAATATTATTTCAGCAGGTACTATACTAGCGGTCTATAATGTAACTCATCATTTACCAACGTCTACTCAATTTCTTTTCTTTACGGCGATGTTAATTGTAAACAAAATCGGTTATTCATTACAAACAAGTGTGACAAAGGCTGCACAAACGGTTTTGACTAATGATCCAAAGCAGCGCCCATTATATGCAATTTTTGACGGAGTTTATAATGCTGCACTTTTCACAGGCGGACAAATTTACGTTTCTGCTGTTCTAATGGCAAAGCACGGTGGGTTTAATCTTGGTTTGTTTACGGAATTAAATGGTTATGGACTTCTTCTTTCTGCAGTATTTGCGGTACTAGCAATCGTAGGTATTTGGTCAAAAGATAAGAAGGAATATTATGGTTTAGCAGAAGAAGGAACTCAAACCACTCTTCGTGAATATTGGGGAGTTATTAAAGGAAACAGACCATTACAAATGCTATCTCTTTCGGCGTCTTTTGATAAACTAGCAACTAGTATTCTTCGTTATTCCGTAGTCGGAGTTATGCTGTTTGGTATTTTGCTAGGAGATTATGCATTAAGCGGAAAAATTGGTCTTATTACATTAGTACCAGTATTATTGATCACCTTCTTAGTAGTCGGAATTGCAAGAAAGACAGGTTTAAAGAAATCCTATGTTACTTCGGCCTGGATCGGGATGCTTTCCTTCTTGGGGTTGATTGCTCTATTCTTATTCATTGATCCTGCTTCGGTTTCACTTTCTAATATCGGTGTTGCCACTATTCTCTTCATAGTCTTATATTCATTAGCCTTGGGCTTTGGAGGCATTCCAACAACACTTGTTGTTCCTATGATTGCCGATGTTTCGGACTATGAAACACATAAATCAGGTCGTTATGTACCGGGTATGATGGGCACGATTTTCTCATTCATTGATCAGCTCGTTTCATCTTTAGCTCCAACAATTGTAGGTGCTATTGTTGGTATCATCGGTTATAAAGAAAAATTCCCTGAGGTTGGGGAAGCTTTAACATCACCATTGTTTGTTGTAACCTTATTACTGGCATTCGGTTTACCAGCACTATGTTTGTTAGTATCCATTACAGCAATGAAATTCTATAAACTAGATCATAAAGAAATGGAAAAAATTCAATCTGGTATTGCCGAAATGAAAGCAAATGGGAAAAAAGATAATAAAGTTGCAATTTAATTTAGTTGAAATTTGGAACCCTGGCTAATGCTGGGGTTTTATTGCATAAGGCTGTTTTCGTTAATTGTTGTTAAAATCCTAAAGCCGATTTTAACGTGGAACAATCTATTTTGTGCTTGAGATTAAGCTTGCAAGCTCTTTTCTTACAAGGCAATGTAGAAACAAAACTTAGCTAATACAAGGGCTATAAGATAAAGATGCAATAATGTTTAAGAAAAGAGCCTAATAAAAAAAACCAATTCACAGTTTATTTACGTGAATTGGTTACAATTGGTTCATGTGTATCAAATGGAAAGTACTCGTTTTTCTCAAGCTTCTCAATTAATGTTAACAAAATCTTTTTCATGTGTTTAACCCCCAGTGATTTGATACTCTTATTATCAAATATAGGGGCGCATTTCACAATGTTGGTGAAAACGGAAACAAAGGCAATGAAAACGAGAACAATGTTGGTGAAAGCGTGTGTCAGCGCCTATTTCCTTATATTTTCTTCGTTTTTCTTGCTTTTTCATTGTTTTACATGTTTGGAAAGCATTTACAAGAAAAAAAGCCCTCAGTATTGAGGGATAAACTCATGTTGAGTTTTGGATTCTTCAAAAGCTAAGCTTAACTCTTTAATTTCTAAAAAGTTCTTAATTGCTAAGGCACAAGCGCCCATACTGCAAGCATTTTTACCAAATTCTGAAATCTGTAGTTTCCGATATTGACCCACAGTTGATGTTAGATGTGCTTTAATTTCTTCTAATGCATTCGGATACAATCGAAGCAGTTCACTATTAATCACTAAAATCTCTGGATTATAGAGGTTGATAATATTGTTAAGTCCATATGATAGAAACTTTATATAATCCTTCATTAACCTATCGGTGACTGGATCCTGCTCTATGAACCATTGATGGATGTGTTCATAGGTTACCTCTATATTGTTATGACTCTCAGACAGTTTTTTTACAAAACTCGATTCAGAGGCGTATTGTTCCCAGCATCCTAAATTTCCACATCTGCAGGGAAGACCATCTGGAACGATAATCATATGGCCAATCTCGCCTGCATAGCCATCGCAGCCTTTAAGTAATTTACTATTTACCATAATTCCTAGACCAATTCCCGAATATAAACTAACAGATAATAAGTTTTCACTTTGATAATGTTTATAAACGATCTCAGCGAATGAACACAAGTTAGCGTTATTTTCCACAAAGATAGTGATACCGGTTTCATTTTGGAGGTCAGTTTTTAAATCTTTATTATGCCATTGATGGTAAGGTACAAAATAGATGGTTTCATCGTTATTTACGATTCCGTGTATTCCAATGACTACTCCGATTAAGCCATATCGTGCATGTGAACATTTCTCTTTATAAATGGTAATTTGTTCTGCCAACCATTTTAGAATCAAATCATAATCAGACGTTTCCATCACGATTGAATGGGTGTCGAGTGGAGTACCGCTGATATCAGATAAGGTAAAAGTAATAGTATTCTTATCTAGGTCAATTCCTAACGCAAATCCTGCTTGTTTGTTAATCGAAAGCATAATAGGTCTTCTGCCTAGGTTCTTATGCTCAGCTTGAGTTTCAATAAGTAATTCCTCAGCTAATAATTCAGCTGCCTGTACTGAAATGGTTGCTTTATTCAGGCCAGTAATCTTTGCTAAATCTGCACGAGATATAAGGCCGTGTTCAATTATTTTACTAATGATTAATGATCGATTTATCTTTTTTATAAATGATGCATCTCCGGTGACCATATAAAGCACCTCCTAGGTTAATTTCTAATGAAAAATGGTTAATTGCAGTTCATAACAATTGACGTAAATAATCCATAATGTTATTATACAGGTAATTAGTTTGTTTGGTAAACAAATTAAATTACTATTTTAAAATTATCTTCCAAACAAATCTTTTTTATTTACTTTTGAAAGGGATTACACACTTTTTTATCTGACAGAAAAAAGTAAATACATGGAATAATATCCCTTGAGGAACACTTAAGTAGAAAAGGAGTGAAACGGATAAATGGGTATTCTACAGGACTTATTAAAAGATATTCCAGTGCCAAAAATGGCAAAAGTGAAAGTGAAATTTGATGATAAGAAAATTGATGATTTAGAACAGGCTTTGATGGAGAAGTTGCAGCAGGAGCATATTCGGGCATCGGTTCAGCCTGGAATGGCAATTGCTTTAGCGGTTGGAAGCAGGGGACTAGACCGTCTCGTGGAATTAACTGCAGTGACCGTTAAATTTCTAAAAGAACTTGGAGCAAAGCCTTTTATTGTACCTAGTATGGGCAGTCATGGTGGTGCAACAGCTGAGGGACAGCGTGAGGTATTAGCTCATCTTGGTGTAACGGAAGAAAGCGTCGGCTGTGAAATTCGTTCTTCCATGGAAGTGGTAAAAATCGGTGAACTGCCTAATGGCTTACCTGTATATGTTGATCAATATGCTGCAAACGCAGATGGTATTGTTGTGATCAATCGAATCAAACCTCATACTGCATTCCGCGGACCCGTTGAAAGTGGCATTATGAAGATGATTAGTATTGGTTTGGGTAAGCAAAGAGGTGCCGAGGCTTGTCATCAATTAGGCTTTAAATATATGGCAGAGAACGTGCCGGCGATGGCAAAAATGATTATGGAGAAAAAGCCATTTCTTTTTGGTGTGGCAACGATAGAAAACGCATTCGATAAGGTCGCAGTGGTGGATGTGCTATCTCCTGAAGAAATTATTAATCGAGAGGCAGACCTTCAGGCAAAAGCGAAAGAATTATTACCGAAGCTTTTCTTTGAACAATTAGAAGTCCTTGTCATTGATCAAATTGGGAAGAACATCTCGGGTGATGGTATGGACCCTAATATTACTGGTCGATATCCTACTCCTTACGCGCACGGAGGACCAGATGTTAACAAAATGGTCGTGCTCGGTTTAACTCCGCAAACAGAGGGAAATGCCAATGGCGTGGGAACGGCAGATTTTACAACGCAGCGTTTAGTGGACAGGATGGATTTAGAAGTAACCTATGCCAATGGATTAACTTCAACAGTTGTAGCACCAACCAAAATCGCAACTACATTGCCAAATGATCGTGAAGCGATACAAGCGGCAGTAAAAACAAGTAATATTTTAGATTTTAACAAAGTAAAAATGGTCCGCATAAAAAATACGTTAGAGTTAAGTGAAATCGAAGTATCTGAAGCTCTTATTGATTATGTGAAACAGCATCCAAATATGGAGCTGACTTCAGAGCTATATGACTTACCATTTGACGAAAAAGGAAACTTATTTTAAAACTAGGGAGAGTTGAAATATGAAAAATTTATTCGATTTAACAGGAAAAACAGCGGTAGCAGTTGGCGGTAACGGTGTATTAGGTTCAGCAATGGCAAAAGGTTTGGCGGATCACGGTGCGAAAGTAGCGATTGTTGGCCGTAACTTAGAAACAGCAGAAGCAGTTGTGAAAGAAATTATTGAAAATGGCGGGGAAGCCAAGGCATTCCAAGCAGATGTTAGTTCAAAGGATTCTTTGGTTAAAGTTGCAAATGAAATTGAACAATGGTCAGGCGGCTGGGATATTCTATTGAATGCACCAGGCACCAACAGCCCAACTCCATTTTTTGAATTAGATATGGACGAGTACGATAAAATTATGGATATTAACTTAAAAGGTATTGTCATGACTTGTCAGATCTTTGCTAAACGTATGATTGAGCAAGAAAGAAAAGGAAGTATTATCAATATTTCATCCGTTTCTTCTACAACTCCTTTATCAAGAGTATTTACGTATTCTGTTTCAAAAGCAGGACTTAATAGTGTCACTCAATTCCTAGCTCGTGAATTTGCAACAAGCGGGATTCGTGTCAATGCCATTATTCCAGGGTTCTTCCCAGCAGAACAAAACCGTAAAATTTTGGATAAAGACAGAATTGCATCCATTATGGGTCATACTCCTATGGAACGCTTTGGGGAGGCTGAAGAACTTCAAGGCACTACAGTATTCCTTGCCTCTGAACAAGCTTCTAGCTTTGTGACTGGCGCTCTTATTCGAGTAGACGGCGGTTTTGGAGCCATGACAATTTAATTTACACATATAGCGTTATGCCACTCAATATCTTGTATAGTGGGTGGCTTTTAAAAGCTCTTTTCTTAACTTTGTTGCTTTCGGAGATTTAAACACGTGAATGTGCTATAAATTATTGCGTGTAGCCTTCAATAGTAAGAAAAGAGCTTGCAAACTTAATTTCAAGCACAAAATAGTTTGTTCCGCGTTAAAATCGGCTTTAGGATTTTAACAACAAACTTTACGGAAACAGCCTTTATAAATGTTTGGGGAAAGGAGAGTAGACCATGTTAACAGAGAAATATAAGAAATTACAGTCGATTCTCCGAGAAATGGAAACAGTGGTTGTAGCATTCTCAGGTGGTGTGGATAGTACTTTTTTATTAAAAGCAGCTGTTGAAACATTAGGTGAAGAACATGTTCTTGCTGTAACAGCCGACTCGGAAACCTATCCCTCTAGTGAGCTTTTAGAGGCAAAAGAATTAGCTGAAAGAATCGGAGTCAAACACCAAGTGATTGAAACCTCTGAATTAGCGATTCCTGGTTACGCAGAGAATAATAAGAATCGATGCTATTTTTGTAAAAGCAGTTTATTTGATCATTTGATTCCGGTAATGGAAGAAAAGGGTTTTAATAATGTTATCTATGGTGTGATTGCAGACGACATGAACGAACATCGTCCAGGTATGCAAGCGGCTAAGGAAAAGGGAATACGCGGGCCATTGCTTGAAGCAAACCTATTCAAACAAGAAATAAGGGAGCTTTCACAGCAGTTTGATTTGCCAACCTGGGATAAACCTTCGTTTGCTTGTTTATCTTCAAGAATTGCTTACGGAGAGTACATCACAAAAGAAAAGCTGACCAAGGTTGAAAAAGCAGAAGCTTACCTAAAGAGCTTGAATATTCGTCAAGTACGGGTTAGAACGCATCAAGAAATTGCGAGGATTGAAGTAGAGCCGAATGATATGAAGATCGTTCTCGAACATCACGATTCGATTGTCAAAGAGCTCCAAGATTACGGCTATAAATATATAACATTAGATCTACTCGGATATAAGAGCGGCAGTATGAATAAAGTTCTATCTAATTTAGGTTAGTAAGTACTTAATATTAGGGTGTGTTAAAAGGTAAATGTTGATTTTAGAACTCTG
>NZ_NPDD01000102.1 GCF_002272245.1 Bacillus sp. 7884-1
GCGGAAAGCGAAGCGCCTGGAGCACAAATCAACAGCCTAATTTAACACAGCCTTATTTTAAAGGAGGCTTTGGGAAAAATCCAAAGCCTTTTCTATTAATGTAATAGAAATGACAATAATAGACAATTATAATTGACAACATATATATCGTTATTTGAAAAGGAAGATGAGTATGCCAAGAGAGTTTGTAATTGGGCTTGATATCGGAACGACTAGTGTAAAGGCCTGTGTATTTCACTTAAATGGAAAATTAGCTTCAGAAGCAGAAAAAATGAACACCTTTCAATATCCCCAGCAAGGCTGGTCAGAACAAGACCCAATTGAAATCGAGCGTTCAGCTGTCCTCGCTATTCGGGAAGCGATTGAAAAAGCAGGGGTCGAAAAGGATGATTTGATCGCTTTAGGATTTTCAGCTGCGATGCATTCCCTTATTTGTGTTCACGAAGACGGAAGACCTCTATCTCCTGCCATTATTTGGGCGGATGGCAGAAGCACAGGACAAGCAGAAGCCATAAAGAAAACAATTGGAAGCCATGTTTACGCAAAAACAGGAACACCAATCCATCCGATGACTCCGTTTTTAAAATTACTATGGATGAAAGAAACAAATTATCAGCCTTACCTAGAAGCAGCTTTCTTTATGTCGATAAAAGAGTATTTAATTCATTGCTGGTTTAATGAACGTGTAATCGATTATTCTATGGCGTCAGCGACAGGATTATTCAATCCTCAGACTCTTGAATGGGAACAGGAATTGCTCGAGTTAACAGGTATTAAGAAGGAACAGTTATCCGAAATCGTTCCTCCAACAAAAGTGTTAGCGGGTCTAAATAGAGAAATTGCTGAGGAAATGGGAATTAATCCAGAAATGCCATTTGTAATGGGTGCTGCGGACGGTCAGTTGGCGAACCTTGGGATTGGAGCAATTTTACCTGGAGAAGTTGCGGTTTCCGTGGGTACAAGCGGTGCAATCAGACAAATCAATCAAGGGGTAAAAATTGATGAAAATCAAGAAACATTTTGTTACTCCTTTACAGCAGAGTCATCGATTGTAGGCGGTCCGACAAATAACGGCGGTATCGTTTTACAATGGTTAAAAGATCTTCTAAATGACCAAAGGGATTTTACGGATTTCTTAGGAGACGCAGAAAAGGTTGCTCCTGGTGCAGAGGGAATTCTATTCCTGCCTTACTTAAATGGGGAAAGAGCGCCAATCTGGAACCAACAGGCAAAAGGCAATTTTTATGGAGTTTCGATTACCCATAAAAAAGAGCATTTTATCCGAGCAGTCCTGGAAGGAATCACTTTTAATCTCTATCAAATCGGGAAAGCGCTGGAAAGGCTGGCGGGCGAGCCTAAAAAAATCTACGTTAACGGTGGATTGGCAAGGTCACCGCTCTGGCTGCAAATGATGGCTGACATTTTTGAAGCGGAAATTTATGTCTCTGAAAGTCATCACAGTGCCGCATGGGGAGCTGCATGGACCGCTTTAGTGGGCATTGGTAAAGTGGATTCTTTTGAAGAAATCAAAAAGAATATTCCAATGGGCAGTGGTGTTGTACCTAATAAAGAAAACAGTAAACGATATAAAGCGATATATGAAAACTATGAAAAGCTTGCTAAGGAAATGGTGAAGTTTTTCTAAAAGAGGTCTCTGAAGGGCAAATCTGGCAAAAGAACCAGGGGATTTGTCCTTCATCAAGGCAATGAAGGACAAAACTGGTGAAGGAACCAAGGGATTTGTCCTTCATCAAGGATATTGTATAGAATCATAATAGAAATAAAAGGGGGGAAACGAATGCTTGAAAAGATTTTGGAACAAGTTCAAAAAGGTACCCTCAGTATTACCGAAGCAAAAGAACAGTTAGCGACATTTGAAAATCTAGGTTTTGCAAAGGTAGACCATCATCGAAAGAAACGGCAGGGCTTCCCGGAAGTCGTCTATGGCGAAGGGAAAACAGCTGAACAAATTATATCGATTATTCAAGCACTAAGGGCAAGGAATAATCAGGTTATGGTAACAAGAATCTCGGAGGAAAAAGCAGCAATCGTTAAGCGAGCTTGTCCTGAATTTACTTATAATGAAATTGCTCAGATTCTATTTTGGAAAGAGCAAAAAACAAACGAAAACACTCACGGATACATAGCAATCGTTGCTGCAGGAACCTCCGATTTAAGGGTCGCAGAAGAAGCAGCGGTTACCGCAGAAATACTAGGAAGCAGCGTCCATCGAATTTATGATGTCGGTGTAGCTGGGATTCATCGTTTACTTAGTCATGCTGAAGAAATTCAAAAGGCGACGGTCTCTGTAGTGGTAGCCGGGATGGAAGGAGCACTTCCGAGTGTTGTGGGAGGACTCGTTTCCCATCCTGTAATCGCCGTCCCTACGAGTGTCGGCTATGGGGCTAACTTTAACGGGTTATCGGCTTTGCTGACGATGCTGAATTCATGTGCTTCTGGAATCAGTGTTGTCAATATTGATAATGGTTTTGGCGGAGGGTATAACGCCGTATTAATACATCAACTTGCTCAAAAAGGGGAAAGAAATGAAGACACTTTACTTTGATTGTTTTTCAGGAGTAAGCGGGGATATGGTTATTGGGGCTCTCATTGATGCAGGTGCGGACCCGGTCAAATTAGTAGAAGAATTAAAGAGGCTTAAAATAGAAGATGAATATGAATTGAAATGGAAAAAGGTCATTAAGAATGGGATTACGAGCACAAAGTTTGATGTGGTTCTAGTTAATCATGACCATGACCACACTCATGATCATGGACATACTCATACCCATGATCACAATCATGACCATGACCACACTCATGATCATGGACACACTCATACCCATGACCACACTCATGATCATGGACACACTCATACCCATGATCACAATCATGACCATGAACACGCTCATACCCATGAACACGCTCATATCCATGACCACGATCATGCCCATGGACACACACATAGCCATGACCACGATCATGACCATCACCATCATGACCATCGCTCGTATAAAGATATTGTTAGACTAATTGAAGAGGCTGATTTTTCTCAACAAGTGAAAGATACGGCTTTGAAGATTTTTAAAAAAATTGGTGAAGCGGAAGGGCATATTCATGGAGTACATTTAGAAAATGTTCATTTCCATGAAGTGGGTGCCGTAGATTCAATTATCGATATTATTGGGGCAGCCATTTTAATCCATCAGTTAGAAATATCCGTTATTAAATCTTCACCAATTCCAGTAGGTACGGGAAAAATTCGTATCGACCATGGAATCTATCCAGTACCTGCACCTGCGACCCTCGAGATTTTAAAAGGAATCCCGATTGAACACTCAGAGGTGAGATTTGAGCTTACTACACCAACTGGGGCAGCAATTATCGCGGTTCTAGCTGAGGAATTTTGCTCTATTCCTTCAATGAAAGTTAGCTCAATAGGTTATGGTGCCGGGACAAAAACGTTTAAAGACCGTCCTAATGTTGTTCGAGTCATCATTGGCGAATAGAAATAGAGGAGTAAACCAAATGAGCTCTCACCCTCCTAATTATGAACATCTTGATGATCAAATGATTAAAATGGAAGTTAACTTAGACAATATTCCTGGAGAATGGCTTGGTTACGTAATGGACCAACTTTTTGAGGCGGGGGCAAATGACGTTTTTTATACCCCTATCTATATGAAAAAAAACAGACCAGGAATCTTGCTTCAGTTACTCTGCTCTAATCAAAATCTAAACAATATGAAGGAAATACTTTTTAAGGAAACAACAACACTAGGTGTCCGGTATTATCCGTTAACCGTCCACCGGTTAGAAAGAGTGTTCAAAAAGGTAGAAACCGAGTGGGGAACCGTAACCGTAAAAGAAGGGATCCTCAATGGCCAAGTCGTGCAGCGGGCACCGGAGTATGAGGAATGTAAGAGCCTTGCACGACTCCACGATATTCCATTAAAAAAGGTCTATGAGCGGGTTTGGAAGGAAATAGATACCTATTAGTAAATGTTGGCTGATGTCTATATCAATTTACAGCTTTTGAACGGTCTGTTGCCAGATGATTTCGGAAATCGATAGTGCTAGCCCTCCTCGATGGCTGCTTTGTACGTTTATTATGGCTTAAACTTTACAATTGAAGAGATTTTAGCGGAATATGAATGAATTTAAACGACCTAAATTGGGTCGTTTTTTTGTATTGGACTTTTTTAGGGTGTTTTGGACTTTTTTTGATAGGTTATGGACTTTTATCTTAGGGTTTTGGACTATTAGACATTTTTTGGGAAATTCTACACTAAAAATGGTTCTCGTCAGACCATATTGACGGTATAGAGCCTGAATGTTAAACTGAATCTATTTAATAAGTTTATTGAACAAACAAAAGAGAACCACGTAGCACCTTATTCTTGAAAGATATCAATCATTCAAATGAAAAGGCTTACCAAAAAATCTTAATCCTAAAAAAATCACAAATTTTTCTAAAAAAACAACATTTTAAATCTTCCTCCTAATTCGTAAAATGATAAGTAAGTAAACGGTTTCAACAAAGGAGGGGATACACTTGGATTATATTAAAAAGGTGTTTAAAGCTATCGATTCTATTTTCGAAAAATTCACTTTACTATTTTTGGTAGCGTTAATTTTTATTGTAACAACACAGGTCATGACACGGAAATTATTTAATTTTGTATTCTTTTGGTCCGAAGAAATTACATTGTTACTGCTTGCATGGTTCGCCTTTATGGCCATTGCGATAGGCTTTCGGGAATATATACATTTAGGTATTGATTCCTTTACCAATCTATTTCCTAAATCTTTTAATAAAGTCTTAGATAAAATCATTAGTGCTTCCGTTTTTGCTTTTGGTTATTACCTCGTAGTCCAGGGGTGGGAATTTACATTGTTGACGGCGGAATCGACTCTGCCAGCAACAAAACTTCCTAGTAGTATCACATATCTGGCGATGCCGATCACAGGTGTTATGATTTGCGGTTACTCACTCCTGCAATTCTTCAATATTAATACTACAAGACATAAGGATTTGGAGGAGGATTTGTAAAATGGATACGAACACAATCGGAATTATCATCTTACTTTCAAGCTTTGTTATTCTAGTCCTGCTGCGTTTTCCGATTGCTCTTACGCTTGTGGCTTCGTCCTTGCTAACAGTAATCTATATGAAAATTCCACTTCCGGTTATTGGCCAGCAAATGATTCAAGGAATGAACTCCTTTTCCCTGCTAGCCATCCCATTCTTTATCCTGACAGGACAAATAATGAGTGAAGGGGGACTCGCAACAAGGATCGTAAATTTTGCAAGTTTACTAGTAGGAAGAATACGTGGCGGACTTGCAATGGTAAATAGTGTGGCTGCCTTGTTCTTTGGCAACATCTCAGGGTCCGCAGTCGCAGACGTTTCATCAGTCGGATCTGTCATGATTCCTATGATGAAAAAGAAAGGATATGAAGCAGATTATGCTGTTGGTGTTACCATCGCATCTGCTATCCAAGGTGTAGTTGTACCTCCGAGTCATAACTTGGTCCTTTACTCGTTAGCTGCCGGGGGTGTATCCATCGCCAGTCTATTTATGGCAGGAATTGTCCCTGGATTCATTATGTTAATTTCTCTTATGATTACAGGTTATATTATTGCTAGAAAACGAGGATATCAGAAAGCGGACCCAGTGCCTAGATCACAAATCGGCGGAATTCTCTTTCACGGTCTTTTATCTTTAAGTCCAGCTGTCATTATCCTAGGCGGAATCATGAGTGGCTGGTTTACGGCTACTGAGTCCGGTGCGTTGGCTTGCTTATATTCATTTATTCTAGCATTTGTCATTTATAGAGAAGCACCAATCTCAAGTATTTGGAAAATACTCACAAATACAATGAGGACGGTTTCAATGGTATTTTTCTTAATAGCAGCATCCGCCTCCTTTGGCTGGATCCTTGCCTATTTGCAAATCCCTGCTATGGTGACAGACCTGTTCTTAAGTGTTTCTGATAATCCAATCGTTATTTTATTAATTATTAATATCTTATTGCTTCTTCTTGGTGCACCAATGGACATGGCTCCAATGATTTTGATTATGACACCGATTCTTCTTCCTGTTGTTACGAGTTTTGGCATGGACCCTGTCCACTTCGGGATTGTCCTTATCTTAAACGCAGGTATTGGCTTATTGACACCGCCAGTTGGAACCGTTTTATTTGTCGGAGCGGCGATTGGAAAGGTCTCGATCCAGCAAGCAACGAAAGCCATGATGCCATTTTTCTATGCTTTACTAGTTGTTCTGTTAATTATCACCTATATTCCAGAGGTTGTTATGTGGCTTCCAAATATGTTAGTCAAGTAGCCTATTGAATGGTGAAGATTATATAAAAAATAAAAAGGGGTGTAGATTTTGATAAGCAAAAAGTTTACTGGTATTTTAGCCGCAACACTTTTAATGGGAACAATCCTTGCTGCATGCGGCGGGAAAGAAACAACTAACACTAAAAGTGAGGGGAACAAGGAAGAAGAAAAACCATCTTATACGTTCCGCTTAGCTGACAATCAGCCGCCAGATTATCCAACTGTACTTGGTGACAAAAAGTTTGCTGAATTAGTTGAGGAAAGAACAGATGGACGTATCAAAATTGAAGTCTATCCATCTGCACAACTAGGCGATGAAAAATCAGTACTTGAACAGGTTCAGCTTGGGGCCATTGAGTTTACTCGAATCAATTCTAGTCCACTTGCTGAATTCAATAATCAGTTTACACCACTAGGACTTCCTTATGTATTTGAGAGTGAAGACCATCTTTGGAACTTCTTAAATGGAGATATGGGAACGAAATTACTAGATGGACTTGAGCAATCTAAGATGAAGGGATTAGCTTATTACGATTCTGGTTCACGTAGTTTTTACTCAACAAAATCTCTTAAAAATGTAGAGGATTTAAAAGGACAAAAGATTCGTGTTCAACAAAGTAAAATCAATATTGATTTCATGGCTGCCTTAGAAGCTAGTGCGACACCAATGCCATATGGAGAAGTATTCAGTGCCCTTCAGACAGGAATTATTGATGGGGCTGAGAATAACCTGCCGAGTTTAGATTCATCTAACCATTATCAAGAAGCTAAAAACTTGATTCTTGATCATCACCAACGTATACCTGAAGTTCTCTTAATTAGTAAAGTAGCATGGGATAAGCTTTCCGAAGAAGACCAAAAGATTATTAAACAAGCTGCTCTTGATTCTGTAGAAACACAAAGAGCAGAGTGGGATAAATATGAAGAACGTTCAGAAAAGAAATTAAAAGACGCAGGTGTAACATTTACCGAAGTCAAAGATCTTAAACCATGGACAAATGCTGTAAAGCCTATGGTTGATGAGTATACAAAAGAGTATAAAGAAGTAATGGATGCAATTGAAGAAGCACGTCCATAATCTTTAGTTACAAAAACGCCTAGCTGGTAAATTTATCCACTTATCAGCTGGGTCTTTTCTGTTTTGATAATAGGTAAGAATCAGAAAACTTATGAGGAAGTGAAAGAATGCAGCAGCGATGGAGAAAAGCAGAAGAATTTATTGCACGGTATATTCTGTTAAAGAATCAATCACTAATGATGAAGCTTTGCATTTTTTCCAGCTTTCTCGTTATCATTCCTTTGCTTTCAGTGGGAATTATATCCTACAACCGCTCTTCCGTAGAATTGGAAAATGAGCTCCGCCAACATAGTGCACAGGTTATTGATCAAGTAGAATCACATATTGAATATTATTTACAAGATTTTGAGATTACAAGCTTAAAAATTATCAACTCCCCTGAATTATCCAGCCTTTTTAAGAAAGAAAAAAGTAATCATGTGGTGGAATCAGCTAGGAATACACTAAGAAATGCGGCGTATTCTCGAGCTGATATTTCCAATATAACTGTGCTGGTGGATGATGATATTGTCATTGATACCTTGGGGCTGCGGAATTACTATCCTTCAACCAATATAAAAGAAGAATATTGGTATTCATCCGTACCTTTAAACGGAATGACAATGCTAGTAACGAGAACGCTTAAACTTAAAAATAAAGAGCAGCCGGTTATATCACTTGTCAGGAGGTTATACAATCCTGATACGCTTATGCCTGTAGGAATGCTCATTATAGATATAAACTTCAGAAGGATTGAGGAAATCTCAAATAAAGTAACAGTTAGCAGGAATGGCTATTTTTTTATCTTAGATGCAAAAGGGCACTATGTCTATCATCCCGATTATTCAAAGCTTGGAAAAGAGGTCGAATTTAGACAGCTCTCACAACTTCAAAATAACGAAAGCAGTACACAAATATTAAAGAACGACCGAAAGGATTTTGTAACCTATACCTATTCCCCGAATATTGGCTGGAGTTTCTTTACGGCGGTGCCCTATAAAGATTTAACAGGGGGAATTATTCAAATCGGAAGAACGATTGTTTTGACGATTATCATCTCATTAATGATTGCCTACACAGTGGGATTCGGATTTGCAACAAGCTTGATTCGTCCGATACGACGCCTGCAGAAGTTTATGAAGGAAGTTGAGATCGGAAACCTAAGCGGTCGGGTTCCAGTAGAAGCCAAGGATGAAATTGGTCAGTTATCGGCTGGATTTAACAATACAGTTGAAAAACTATCCAATTTGCTTGAAGAAGTATATGTCTCAAAATTAAAAGAAACTGAAATGTCACTCAAACAGAAAGAAATTGAAATAAAGATGCTGCAGTCTCAAATGAACCCTCATTTTTTATATAATTCCCTTGAGACGATTAGGGGTATGGCATTAGAAGAAGGTCAGGAAAATATTGCAACTATGTCCTTTTCTTTAGCAATGCTTCTCCGCTATAATCTTAAAAATGATTCGTCCACCGTAAGCTTGGGAGAAGAAATTAAGTTTTGTCAAACGTATCTTCAGATTCAGAAATTTCGTTTTGAAGATCGATTCGAGTATGAGATTAATATTCCTCCATGGGCAATAGAGCAAGAGGTAGTCAAATTTTCACTTCAGCCGATAGTTGAAAATTGCTTCGTTCATGCCTATGAGCAAAGCTTTCAAAAATTCAAAATTACCATATCAGTAGTTTCCCATTCTGAATCTTCTTTTGCGATTCGAATAGAAGATACAGGTGCTGGTATTCCGAATTACAAGTTAGACGAACTTACAAGGAAGCTTGAGCAGAAGACGACAAACTCAGATGGGAAACATATTGGATTACTAAATGTCCACCAAAGAATTCATTATGTGTTTGGTGCGGAGTATGGACTTGCAATCAGAAGTCAATTGGAATCCGGCACAGTGGTCGAGATGCAGCTGCCGATGAAGGAAATGACAGAGGGAAGGGAAATTGGATGAAAAAAGTCTTGTTAGTTGACGATGAGAGGTGGGTACGAACCGCTCTTAAATGGACGATAAATAAATTGAATCTTCCCTTGCAGGTTGTCCATGAAGCCCAAAATGGATTAGAAGCATTAGATTGGATAAAGACGAATGATGTGGACCTGATATTAACAGATATCCGAATGCCGATTATGGACGGACTAGCTTTGGTTAAGGAACTAAGTAGTCTAGAAGGGGAATATGATGTTATTGTTATCTCTGTCCATGATGAGTTTCAGTTTGTCCAGAAGGCAATACGGAACGGTGTAAGTGATTACCTCCTAAAACCGGTTGAGGAGAACGAAATAAAGGTTTGTCTAGAGAAATGGTTAAATGGAAAAAGTAACGATGTTAATACGGGTAATCACCCACTTCCTAACAATGATCATGTTCCGTTATCAACGATTGAACGAGTACTGGATTATATAAATAAAACGCCTCTTGATCAAATTACATTAAAAGATGCAGCAGAGAGTATTCACATAAATCCCAGTTACCTCAGTCAATTGTTCAAACAACAGCTTAACAAAAAGTTTGTTGATTATATCACGGAACTACGAATTGAAGAAAGTAAGCGGTTATTGCAAAATACAACCTTAAGAATGTCTGAGATTGCCGAAAGAGTGGGATATTCTGATTTAGCTTACTTTAGTAACAATTTTAAGAGAATAGTAGGAAGTTCTCCATCAGAGTATCGGAATATCAACAGCAAAACCGGCGATGGTAAATTTAATAAAAGATAAAGTGAGTCAGAAACGTATATTTCTGATTCTTTTTTTTGTATAGGCTGTGTTAAAGGTGAATTTTGCTTTTAGAACCCTGTTGATTTGTGCGGAAG